>NZ_CP103289.1:4200000-4500000 GCF_024757985.1 Cellulomonas sp. NS3
ACGCTCCGCCTCCGCGCGAGCCCGGTCGGCGTCACGAGCCCGGTCGCCCTCGGCGTCGTGCGCCCGTCCGGCGTCACCGTCGAACCACGCGTCCTGACCGGCAGCGCCCTGCCGCGCGGCGGCGGCGTCCCGCGTGCCGTCGCCGTCGCCGTCGTGCGCGTCGGCCGGCTGCGGCTCGGGCAGGGGCGGCCCCACGACGGTGACGGGACCGCTCACCCGCGGGGTCCCACGAGAGTCGGTGCGGGCGTCCGCGGCCTGCTCGCGCTCGGCGATGACGTCGGACCCGGGCCCGCTGAACGCGCGCGAGCGCTCGAGCGCGTCGATGCTGCCGGTGAAGAGCCGGGCGTCGGTCTGCGTGAGCTGCAGGCGCTGGGTGTCACCCGGCTGGCCCTGCGGCGGCGCCGCGACCGCGGGGTGACCGCTACGCCGTCCGGGTGATGCCGTCGTCGAGCCGCCGCGCGCACCGGGGACGTCCTGCACGGTCTCGAGCCGCGTGCGGGGGACGCCGTGCGGCGCGGTGGACTGGAGCCACGCCACGAGGCCCTCGCGGACGTAGCAGCGCAGGTCGAACAGCGTCGGCGCGTCGACCGCGCTCGCGAGCGCCCGGACCCGCACGTACCCGCCGGTCGCCTCCGTGACCTGCAGGATCCCGACCCGGTGGTCCCACAGCTCGGTGTCCTCGAGCAGCCGCGCGAGCTCCGCGCGCATGTCCTCGACGGGGACGGACCAGTCGAGGTCGAGCTCGACGGTGCCGAGCAGGTCGGCGGCGCGGCGCGTCCAGTTCTCGAACGGCGTGGTCGTGAAGTACGTCGACGGCAGGATGAGGCGCCGGTCGTCCCACACGTGCACGACGATGTAGGTCAGCGTGATCTCCTCGATCCGCCCCCACTCGTCGTCCACCACGACGACGTCGTCGACGCGGATCGCGTCCGTGAACGCGAGCTGCAGCCCGGCGAACAGGTTCGCGAGCGAGCTCTGCGCGGCGAGGCCCGCGACGATCGACAGCAGGCCGGCGGACGCGAGGAGGCCGGTGCCGAAGGCGCGCGCGGCCTCGAACGTCATGAGGATAGCGGCGACGGCGGCGACCACGAGGACGGCGACCGTGACCCGGCGCAGCACCGTGACCTGCGTGCGGACCCGGCGCGCGTGCCGGTTGTCGGGCACGTCGATGCGGTACCGCGCGAGCGCGATGTCCTCCGCGACGAAGGCGAGCGCGCCGATCAGCCACGCGACGCACGCGATGAGCGCGATCTGCAGGGCGTGCTGCACGGGCGGGACCCACGCGTCGGACGCGTCAGTGGTCACGACGACCGCGACCCAGACGGCGACCACGACCAGCACGGCCCGCAGCGGGCGGCGGGCCCGCCGCGAGAGGTCGGCGGCGACGGCGCTGCGGCGCCCCGCGGAGCGGACGATCGCGCTGACGATCCCCGCGACCACGAAGGCCGCGACGATGCCTGCCACGACGGCCAGGACGGTCACGATCACGGTGCACCTGCCTCGTTGTCGGATTTCTCCCCGGACGTCCGTTCAGGTTAGCCCGACGGCGCGACACCCTTGACATCCGCGTGCTCGACTGGGTGACGTCACACCCGCCTCGAGATGCGCGCCCATCTGACCTGCAATAGCGTCCGGGGCGAAGCACGCCAGACGTGCACCTGACAGTTAGGAAGGGATCCTCATGACCGCCGCAAGCATCATCGGGGCCATTGTCATCGGCGCGATTCTCGGTCTGCTCGGGCGCCTCTTCGCCCCCGGCAAGCAGAACATCTCGCTCGTCGTCACCGTCATCGTCGGCATCATCGCCGCGCTGCTCGGCTCCGCCATCGCGCGGGGGCTCGGCGTCGCCACCACCGACGGGATCGACTTCATCGAGATCCTCATCCAGATCGTCCTCGCAGCGATCGGCGTCATCCTCGCCGCGCGTCTGCTCGGTCGCCGCGCCCACTGACGCGCAGCACCCACCGCACGCCCCGACGCCCACCCGGCGCACGGCCCACGCCGTGACCGGGTGGGCGTCGGCGTTCCCGGCGCGGCCGGAGGGCGCGGCCACTCAGCCGCCGGGCGCCGTGGCCGTCAGCCGGGCGATCTCCTTCTCGATCGCCGCCGCGGCCCCGGGCGAGCCCACCTGCGCGGCTGCGAGACCGAGCACCGCGCGGTACGCCTCGAGCTCGCCGGGCCCGAGGGCGACGCGCGCGGCCGACCCGACGAGCCGCCCCACCGTGACGGGGTCGGGCGCCGGGTGCAGGTTCGCCGGGGACCACAGCTGCCGCAGGGCCTGACAGGTCACCCCGAGACGCGCGGCCGAGGGGCTGGCCGCGAGCCGCTCGACGAGCCGGACGTCGACGTCGGGCACGCCGAGCGCGAGCACGCGAACGAGAGCCCCGTCGATGTCGGGCACCTCGTCCCCGCGGTACGCGGTCTCCTGCGCGGCGACGAGCTCGACGACACCCTCCCGCAGGTCGTCGGCCGGCAGTGCGGCGTACGCGTCGGAGTCGACGTCGAGCAGCGCCTCCGCGGCGCCGGCCGGACCGGCGTTCCCGTCCACCCTGGACCTCCTCTTCCTTCCCACCAGCAGGTCGGCCCCACGAGCCGCTCGCGCGGCGTCCGACCGGCGACCAGAGGCACGGCCGAGGCCGGCCGTTCGCGTCGACCCTCCGGAAGGTACAGCTCGAGTCGTCCTCGAGGCGCCGGACGGGGGGCGGACGTCGCGGTGTCACGCTCCGCCCGCGACGCGCTCCCAGTCCGACCGCAGGATCGCCATGTCGAGGTCGTCGACCCGCTCGCCGTCGAAGACGAACGCCTCGCGTCGGCGCCCCTCGAGGACGAACCCCGCCTTCTCGTAGACGTGCTGCGCGCGCGGGTTGAACGCGAAGACGCTGAGCTCGATCCGGTGCAGGTCGGTCGCCGTGAACGCGTGCCGGAGCAGCAGGCGGAGGGCCTCGGAGCCGAGGCCGCGATCCCGCCCGTCCGGCCCGACGAGCATGCGGAAACCGCACTTCTGGTCCTCGGGCTGCCAGTCGTTCAGGACCACCTCACCGACGCACCGGTCGGTCGCACGGTCGACGAGCGCGAGGTCGAGGCGGTCGGTCTGGTCGGCGCGCGTGCGGTACCAGTCGCGGGTGCGCTCGTCGAGCTCCGGGCTCGCGCCGTGCGCCTCGGCGCTCGTCCGGACGCTGCCGGTGAGCCGCCGGACGTCGGGGTCGGCGAGGACGGGGCCCATCGCGTCGATGTCGGCGGGCGTGAAGGGACGCAGGACGGCGCGTTCGCCCACGAGCGTGGGCTTGGTGGCGAGCGGAGTGGTCATGCGCGGACGGTATCCGGACGGGCCGCGTCGGACCACGGCGTTGTCTCGCGCCCGGACGGCGTCCTGCGCCTCAGCTCCGCGCGACCGCGATCAGCAGCATCGTCACGAGGAACCCGGTCACGAGGTTGAGCCACAGGAACCGGCGCCACCCGCGGTTGGCGCGCTCGCAGTCGTCGTCCCGCACCGACCAGAACGCGGCCGAGTTGACCGCGTACGGCAGCGGCAGCACCGCGGCGAGCCAGCCCGGCCACGGCACCGCGAGCAGCGTCAGCGCAGCGACGACGTACGCGACCGTGGCGGCGACGACGGTCGGGTGCGCGCCGAGCACCGTCGCGACCGAGCCGATGCCCGCCTCGCGGTCGGCCCGCACGTCCTGCACCGCCCCGAACGCGTGCGACGCCATGCCCCAGAGCACGAACGCGACGAGCACGGGCCACACGGTCCGCTCCCCGAGGTCCGCGCCGACGAGCACGAGCGCGTACAGCGCGGGCCCGACGAAGTGCATCGCGGACGTCGCGGAGTCGAGCACCGGCCGCTCCTTGAACCGCAGCCGCGGGGCGGAGTAGGCGACGACGAGGAAGACGACGAGCAGCAGCGTGAGGTTGGCGGCGAGCGAGCCGACGACGAGCAGCCAGACCAGGAACGGCACGACGCTGACGGCGCACGCGACGAGGATCCGGCGGTGCACGACGCGGGCCTGCGAGCGCTCGACGAGCCCGCCCTCGATCCCGCCCTTGCGCGGGTTGCGCAGGTCGGACTCGTAGTCGAACACGTCGTTGATGCCGTACATCAGCAGGTTGTACGGGACGAGGAAGAACAGCGTGCCGACCACGAGCGTCGCGTCGAGGCGGCCACCGGTCCCCATGAGGTACGCGGCGGCGAACGGGTACGCGGTGTTGACCCACGAGAACGGCCGCGAGGCGGCGAGGAGCTGCTTCACGCGTGGGTCGTCCCGTCTGCCGTGCCGTCGTGCGGGGCCTGCCCGTCGCGCCGCGCGCGCCGCCGGCTCAGCACCGTCCACAGCACGGGCATCCCGACGGCGGCGGCGACCGCGTACGCGAAGTCCTCGACGGGCGCGCCCCAGACGTGCAGCCCGAGGATCTTCGCGGGGTCGAACTCGTAGAGCCCGACGTCGATCATGATCGTGTCGAAGACGGCGGTCAGCACGCAGAGCAGCAGGACGGTCGCGAGGACGGCCCGGCCGCGCAGGCGCCGCAGCACGGGTGCGGACACCGCGAGCAGGACGACGAGGACGCCGGCGTTGAGGATCGCGTTGGTCACCGCGCACCCCCCGCGGCACCGGTCGCACCCGGCGCGTCGGGCGTCGGTCCGGTCCGGCCGGTGACGCCGGTGCCCGACGAGGCGCCGGGCGCGCTGCCCGACGAGGGACGCGACGCACCCGGAGCCGCGCCGCGGCGCTCCGCGACCCACCGGTCGAACGCGCGCCACGCGGCGAGCGCCGTGTAGCAGAGCAGCGTGAGGAACCCGACCTCCTCGATCGGCAGCTCGGGTGCCAGCAGGATCCCCGTCATGTGCGGGCTGTCGCCGCGCGCGAAGATGCCGAGCGCCAGCCCGGCGAGGTCCCACGCGAGGAACGCGGCGACGCCGATGCCGACGCAGGCGGCCGAGAGCCGCCAGTCGGACCAGAACGCGAGCCGGTGGGCGCGGTCGAGGAGCGCGATGCCCCCGATCGAGACGAGCAGGGCACCGAGGTAGGCCAGGCCGATCACGCGGGCCGGTCCTCCTCGCGAGCCGGACCCTGCGCGGACCGGGCCGGGCGACGGTCGCCGCCGAGCGAGTCGCGCCACACCCCGCGCGGCCGGGCGGCGTCGAGGAACCCGGGCCGCAGCGGCGTCGGGAGCGGGCGCGACGACGTCTCGCCGAGCAGGCGCTTCACGACGAGCTCGGCGCTGATCAGGCACATGGGCAGCCCGACACCGGGGATCGTCCCGCCGCCGACGTGCAGCAGGTTCGGCACCCGCGCGGACGCGTCGCCGGGCCGGAACATGGCGCTCTGCCGCAGCGTGTGCTCCATGCCGAGCGCGCTGCCGCGCCACGAGGAGAACTCGGTGTGGAAGTCCGCGGGCCCGACGACGCGCCGGGTCACGACGCGCGAGCGCAGGTCCGGCACGCCCGCCCACGCGCCGACCTGGTCGAGGAACCGGTCGGCGTGCGCCTCGAGGGCGGCTCGGGAGGCCGGGCCGTCGTCGCCCGCCGCGCCGAGCCGCTCGTCGGCGGGGAACGGGACGAGCACGAACAGGTTCTCGTGGCCCTCGGGTGCCGCGTCGGGGTCGGTCGCGGTCGTCTTGGAGACGTACAGCGACGCGACCTCGGGGACGCGCAGCGCGTCGGGGTCGGAGCCGCCGCCGGTGCCGGGCCCGAGGATGTCCTCGAAGTTGGTCGGCCAGTCGCGCGTGAAGAACAGCGAGTGGTGCGCGAGCTCGGGCAGCTCGCCGCGAACGCCCGCCATGACGAGCAGCGCCGAGATGCCCGGGCCGCGGTCCTCCCACCACGACGCGGGCAGGCTGCGGTGCGGCTCGTCGAGCAGCGCGGTCTCGGTGTGGTGGCGGTCGGCCGCGGAGACGACGACGTCCGCCTCGACGACCTCGCCGCTCGCGAGCCGGACGCCGCGCGCGACGCCGGTCCGGCGCGGGTGGCGCAGGCTGCGCCCGGCGTCGTCCACATCGATCGCGACGACGTCGGCGCCCGTGCGGATCGTCACGCCCGACGCGCGCGCGACCTTCTCGAGCGCCTCGATGAGCGTGTACATCCCGCCGCGCGGGAACCGCACGCCCTCGCCGAGGTCGAGGTGGCTCATGAGCGAGTACAGCGCGGGGACGCGGTACGGCGAGGAGCCGAGGAACACCGCGTGGTACCCGAGCACCTGGCGCAGCACGGGGTGCGTGACCGTGCGCTCGACGCGCTGCGCGAGGGTCTGCGTGAGCAGCTGCCCGAGCGTCCCGGATCGCTTGACCACGTCGAGCGAGATCGCCCGGTCGGGCCGCTCGAACGTCGTGTAGAGAAAGTGGTCGAGCGCGGTCCGGTACGCGTCGCCGGACTCCTCGACGTAGCGGCGCACCGCCTCGCCCGCGCCCGGCTCCAGCGCGTCGAACGTGCGCCAGTTGGTCTCCGCGTCGTCGACGACGTCCATCGGCTCCGCGCGGCCGCCGTCCTCCGGCTCCGGGAACAGCCGGTATGCCGGGTCGAGCCGCACGAGGTCCACGTGGTCCTCGATGCGCTCGCCGAGCAGCGCGAACAGGTGCTCGAACACCTCGGGCATGAAGTACCAGGACGGGCCGGTGTCGAACCGGAAGCCGTCGATCGTCGTGGTCCCCGTGCGGCCGCCGACCTGGTCGTGGCGCTCCAGGAGGGTGACCTCGGCGCCGCCGCGCGCGAGCAGCGCCGCCGTCGCAAGCCCGCCGATCCCGCCGCCGACGACGACGACACGGCCGCCCGAGGGCAGCTCGCCGGGGCGCCCGGTCCTCACCGGGCCCGTCGCGCCCGTCCCGCCCGTCGCCGACACCCGGTTCACGCCCGGCCCCGTCACACCCGCACCGCTCACCACCGCACCGTCCCGCTCCGCTCGTCGGCCTGCTCGTCCGTGCACCAGCGCCCCGCGCGCTCCGTCATGCGGTCCCGCGGAGCTCGGTCGCGACCGCCTGCGCGACGACCGCGAGCTTGCGCGGGGTCGTGACCCGCACGCGGCGCCCGAGCACCTCCGCGGGCGGGGTGTGCGCGAGCTGGTCGAGGAGCCGCTCGTAGAGCCCGAGGGTCGCGGCGACCGCGCACCGCGCACGCCGCGGGAGGCCGGGCAGCGACTCGCGCGCCCGGCGCACGTCGGCGCCGATCTCGTCGAGGATTCCGTCGAGCTGCGCCTGCGAGAGGCGGCCCGGCTCGACGCCCGGGAAGTAGCTGCGGCCGAGGCCCGCCGAGTCGTCGCCCAGGTCGCGCAGGAAGTTGATCTTCTGGAACGCGGCGCCGAGCGCCTGCGCGCCCGCCTCGGTGTCGGCGTCCGCCCGGCGCACCGGGTCCCCGGGACGGCGCTCCGCGTTGAGGAACACGGCCAGGCACATGAGCCCGACGACCTCCGCGGAGCCGTGCACGTACCGTTCGTAGCTCGCCCGGTCGTGCACGTGCACGCTCAGGTCCGTGCGCATCGACTCGAAGAACGGGTCGAGCTCGCGCGCGCCGATCCCGGTGCGGCGTGCCGTCCGGGCGAACGCGTGGACGACGAGGTTCGTCGAGTACCCGGTGACGAGCGCCCGCGCCGTCTGCGCCTCGAGCTCGTCGAGGAGCTCGCCCGCGTCGGGTCCGCGGTGCGTGTCGACGATCTCGTCGGCGATCCGCACGAGCGCGTAGACCGCCTCGATGTCCTTGCGCGCACGCTCGCCGAGCAGCCGCGCGCCGAGCCCGAACGACGTCGAGTAGCCCGCGAGCACCGCCCGGCTCGCCCGCTGCGCGGTCGCGTCGTACAGGCGGTGGGCGCGCTCGTCGGCGGTGGGTGCTGCGTGCTGCATCACTTCCCCCGCTCGGCCAGCTCGTCGACGATGCCCCCAAGGTAACCGGCGAGCACCGGCGGCAGGTGCCGGGTGGCGGTCTCGCGCGCGGACCGCGCCGCCCCGGACGCGAGCGCGAGCACGTGCGACCGTGCGCCGCAGCCGACCATGACGTCCCGGACGAGCGCGGCGCCCGCGTCGTCGAGCTCCGGGTCACCGACGTGGCGGTCGAGGACCGCGCGTCCGGCGTCGTCCGCGAGCAGGTAGGCGTAGCGCAGCAGCTCGGTGCGGGTCCCGGCGCGCAGGTCCGAGTGCACCGACTTGCCGGTCACCGCCGGGTCGCCGAACACCCCGAGGTCGTCGTCCGCGAGCTGGAACGCGATGCCGAGCGCCGTGCCGACCCGGTCGAGGGTCGCGTGCGTCACGGCGGGGGCGTGCGCGAGCAGCGCACCGGCCTGGAGCGGCGCGCAGCACGTGTAGGCGGCGGTCTTGAGCTCCGCGACGAGCAGCGGGTCGACGTCCGACGGTGCGAGCAGCTCGCCGCCGACGTCGAGCAGCTCGCCCGCGACCGTCGTGGCGAGCGTCGTGGCGAGCAGCCGCATGACCTGGACCCGCACCTCGGGGCCCACGGGAGCGGTCGCGACGAGGTCGAAGGCGCCCGACAGCGCGAGGTCGCCGCCGAGCAGCGCGGACCCGAGCACCTGGTGGTCGGCGGCGCGGCCGACGACCCCGCGGTCCCGCAGGCGCGCGCGGTACGTGCCGGCGACGTTGGGCACGCCGCGGCGGACCTCGTCACCGTCGAGCACGTCGTCGTGCACGAGCATCGCGGTGTGCAGCAGCTCCTGCGCGGCCGCCACCGGCGCGACGGCGTCGAGGTCGGTGCCCCCGAGCCCGAGGTACGCGGCGACGGTCAGCCGCGGGCGCAGCAGCTTGCCGCCGACCTGCGAGGCGACGGTCTCCCACAGCACGAGGTACTCGTGCGCGACGTGCCCGGCCTGGTCGCGACGGTCCGTGAGGTAGCGGCGCAGCGCCTCGCGGGTCGCGGCGAGGCCGAGGTCGACCTGGGCGCGCATCGTGGCGTCGTCGGCGGGCGCGGTGACGACCCGGAGGTGCGGCTGCGTGCGGTCGTCGTCGCGCTCCGGGCTCGGGGCTGCCCCTGCCGGTGGGTGCACGTCACGGAACGACTCGCGCGCGTGCACGTGCGAGTCGATGCCGGTCTCGCCCACGCGAGCCCCCTCTCTCGGGAAGTTGCTCAGCATACTGAGCATCTTCGGGCGCGCCACCGGAGCGGGCCGCGGCCGGTGCGCGTGCCCCGCGGCGGCTCGGTAGGGTCAGCAGCATGACCTGGCTCGTGACCGGCGGCGCCGGCTACATCGGTTCGCACGTCGTCCGCGCCTTCCGTGAGGCGGGCCTCGCGGCCGTCGTCCTGGACGACCTGTCGAGCGGCCACGCCGAGTTCGTGCCCGACGACGTGCCCCTCGTGCTCGGCTCGATCCTCGACACCGACCTCGTCGCCGACGCGCTCGCCGTGCACGGCGTGGTCGGCGTGGTGCACCTCGCCGGCTTCAAGTACGCGGGCATCTCGGTCGAGCGGCCGCTGCACACGTACGCGCAGAACGTCACCGGCACAGCCCACCTCCTGTCCGCGATGGCGTCGCAGGGCGTCGAGAAGATCGTCTTCTCCTCGAGCGCCGCCGTCTACGGCACGCCGGACACCGACCTCGTCACGGAGGCCACGCCGACCTCCCCCGAGTCGCCCTACGGCGAGTCGAAGCTCATCGGCGAGTGGCTGCTGCGCGACCAGGGCCGCGCGACCGGGCTGCAGCACACGTCGCTGCGCTACTTCAACGTCGTCGGCTCCGCGACGCCCGACCTCTACGACACGAGCCCCCACAACCTCTTCCCGCTCGTGCTCGACGCGCTCGTCGCCGGCCGGACCCCGCGCATCAACGGGACGGACTACCCGACGCCCGACGGCACGTGCGTGCGCGACTACATCCACGTCGCCGACCTCGCGACGTCCCACGTCGCCGCCGCGCAGGCCCTCGCGGAGGGCCGCGAGCTCGAGCGCGTCTACAACCTCGGGAGCGGCGACGGGGTGTCCGTCGCGCAGATCATGACCGCGATGGCCGACGTCACCGGCATCGCGTTCGAGCCCGAGCGTGCGGCGCGCCGCCCGGGTGACCCGGCGCGCATCGTCGCCTCGGGCGAGCTGGCGGCGCGCGACCTGGACTGGCGCATGCGCCACTCGCTGACCGACATGGTCGCGAGCGCGTGGGAGGCCCGCCAGGCGCACTGACGGCCCCCGCACGCCGGCCTCAGCGCGCGACGACCGGGACCCGGCGCAGCTCCGGGAGCCGCGCCGCCGCCTGCTCGAGCACGGCCTCCGACCCGGCGTAGACACCCTCGGCGCGCGGCCAGTGCAGCACGAGGTCCGTGTACCCGAAGGCCGCGGCCCGCTCGACCCCCTCGACGAGCACCTCGACCGAGTCGAGCGCGAGCACGGGCGCCCCGTCGATGCTCAGGTACCGGCGGAGCGGTGCGCGTCCGGTTGCGTCAGCGTGCGCCGGCGGGGTCGACGCGAGCACGCCGTCGAAGACGTCCGTCAGCGCCGCGAGCCCCTCCCACCAGCGCTCCTGCGCCTGCGCCGGCGTCGTGCCGTCGAGCTCGCCCGGCTCGAACGTCGGCCCGAAGGTCGCCCAGCCCTGCCCGTGCCGCGCGGCGACGGCCATGGCGCGCGGGCCGTTGGCCGCGACGACGAACGGCGTGCGGGGGCGCGCGAGCGTCCCGGGGATCATCCGGGCCGCGTCGGCGACGTAGAACTCCCCGGAGTGGTGGCTCACGGGGTGCGTCAGCAGCTGGTCGAGCACCTCGACGAACTCGGTGAACCGTCGCGTGCGCTCGGGCCGCGTCGGGGGCGGACCCAGCACCGACGCGTCGAACCCCTCCCCGCCCGCACCGAGCCCGAGCACGAACCGCCCGCCGCTGACGTCGTCGAGCCCCATCACGTCCTTGGCGAACGGCACGGGGTGGCGGAAGTTGGGCGACGCGACCCAGGTCCCGAGCTCGATGCGCTCGGTGACCGCGGCCGCCGCCGCGAGCAGCGGGACGGTCGCGAACCACGGCTCGTCCACGAGCGAGCGCCACGCGAGGTGGTCGTACGTCCACGCGTGGTCGAACCCGTACTCCTCGGCGCGCTGCCACCGCGCGCGCTGCTCGGCCCAGCGCTCCTGCGGGAGCAGCACGATCCCGATCCGCATGCCCCCGGGAGAGCCCGCCCCGGTCCCGTCCTCGCTCAGCGCGTCCATGCCGGTCAGGCTACCCACGGCCCCCGACGCGCACGGCCGACGCCGGAACCGTCGGCGTGGCCGGCGACCGGCCGCACCGGGTTCGCCGCGGGTCGACGTCCGCGGCTCGATGTCTGCGGCTCGGGCATCCGCGGGTCGGCCCGGGCGTCCGCGGGTCGGCCCGGTGCGCGTCGGTCCGGTGGTCCGGTGTACGCCGGACCGGCGCTCGGGCCGCCTCAGCCCCAGCCGAGCCGGTGCAGGGTCTCGTCGTCGATGCCGAAGTGGTGGGCGATCTCGTGGACGACCGTGACGGCGACCTCCTCGACGACCTCGTCGCGGTCCTCGCACAGCGCGAGGGTGGGGTTGCGGAAGATCGTGATGCGGTCCGGCAGCGCGCCCGTCGCCCAGAACTCGCCGCGCTCGGTGAGCGGGGTCCCGTCGTAGAGGCCGAGCAGGTCCGGGTCGTCCTCCGGCGGGTCGTCCTCGACGAGCACCACGACGTTGTCCATCTGCGCCGCGAGCTCCTCGGGGATCTCGTCGAGGGCGTCGCGGACGGCGTCCTCGAACTCCTCGAGCGACATCTCCACCATGGGACCATCCTCTCCCGACCCGGCGAGCCGGCCCCGCCGGGTCGGGCGGCGGACGGCCCCGACGGCTCGCCCACGACGTAACCCCAGGTCAGCGGCCTGCGGGGCGGGGCGACGGGATCGACTTTGGAGTTCCGCTCCGGAACCCGTATGCTCAATCCCGGTCTAGAGACGCCTCGACGTCCGGGGCGAGTCGCCCCCATCGTCTAGCGGCCCAGGACCCCGCCCTTTCACGGCGGTAGCACGGGTTCGAATCCCGTTGGGGGTACGAGCAGTTCAGCATGAAGGTCTTGTCTCACCACGAGGCCCCGTAGCGCAGTTGGTTAGCGCGCCGCCCTGTCACGGCGGAGGTCGCGGGTTCAAGTCCCGTCGGGGTCGCTCGATCAACGCCCGGTCATCTGGCCGGGCGTTGTCGGTTCGGCCACTTAGCTCAGTTGGTAGAGCGTTCGACTGAAAATCGAAAGGTCGGCAGTTCGACCCTGCCAGTGGCCACAGCACGAGCCCCGCCCGGATCCCCGGCGCGGGGCTTCGTCGTTCCGGAGCCGGTCCTGCGCGCCGACACCCCCGGGCCGCACCGCTCGGCACGGGTCGGCACCGGCCGCAGCATTGGCGCACGCCAGCCGGCCGGGTGAGCCTGGGGGTGCACCGCCCGCGAACCCGGAGGACCCATGAGCCCGACCCCCGAGCAGGTCACCGACGCGATCACGTACCACGGCGAGGGCCCGGTGTGGGCGCCCCAGTGGGGCGGGCTGCGCTGGGTCGACATGCTCGCGGGCGACGTCCTCACGCTCCGCGACGACGGCGCCGTCGACCGCCTGCACGTCGGCGCCGTGGCGGCGTTCGTCCGGCCGCGGACCCGCGGCGGGTACGTCGTCGGGCTCGAGCGCGGGATCGGTCTCGCGGACGGGCCCGACGAGGTCCCGACGCCGCTCGAGCCGCTGTGGACCGACCCGGGCGTCCGGATGAACGAGGGCGGCTGCGACCCCGCGGGCAACCTCTACGCGGGCTCGATGGGCTACGACAAGACCGAGGGCGCGGCGACGCTGTACCGCATCGCCCCGGACGGCACCGCACGCACCGTGCTGCCGCGCGTGACGGTCTCCAACGGCCTCGACTTCTCCCCCGACGGCACGCGCGCCTACTACGACGACACCGCGACGGGCCGCACGGACGTCTTCGACGTGGTCGACGGCGAGCTGACCGGCCGGCGCCCGTTCCACGTGCCCGACGACGGCCACCCCGACGGTCTGACGGTCGACTCCGCAGGGAACGTCTGGGTCGCGCTCAACGGCGCGGGCCGCGTGCGGTGCGTGTCCCCGGCCGGGGAGGTCCTCACGGAGGTCCGCCTGCCGGTGCGGCTCACCACCGCGTGCACGCTCGGCGGACCGGACCTGCGCGACCTGTACGTCACGACGTCGCGCGAGAACCTCGACGACCCCGAGCCCGAGGCGGGCGCGCTGTTCCGGGTCCGGGTCGACGTGCCCGGCCGCCCGGTGCTGCCCTTCGGCGGCTGACCGCCCGCCGCGCTCGTCGGGCGTCGACGCGCCGCCGCGACACGCCCACCAGCGCAGACGCACCGCCCGACCGGGCAGGTTGACGCGCACAACACCGCAGGTGAGGCCACACTGGGGGTCCTGAGGTCTGCACGGACCGCCGGACGGAGGGTGAAGAAGATGGTGACCGCGTCACACGGGACGGTTCCGCCGACCGACCAGCAGTCGATCGGGCAGCTGATCGGCCGGCTCAGCGAGCAGAGCTCGAAGCTCGTGCGTGCCGAGATCGAGCTGGCGAAGGCCGAGGTCACGAGCCGCGCGAAGGAGGCCGGCATCGGGATCGGGCTGCTCGCGGGTGCGGCGTTCTTCGGCTTCTTCACGTTCGCGGTGCTGCTCGCGACGGCGATCATCGCGCTCAACGGTCAGATGGCCCTGTGGCTCGCCGCGCTGCTCGTGGGCGTCGTGCTGCTGATCATCACGGCCGTGCTCGCGCTGCTCGGGGTCAAGCGCCTCCAGGCCGGTGCCCCGCCGACCCCCGAGCGAGCCGTGGAGAACGTGAAGCTCGACGTCGACGCCGTCAAGGAAGGCCTGCACTGATGACCACCGACCCGAAGCTCTCCGAGATCGAGGCCCAGCTGGCCGCGACCCGCGCCGAGCTCGCCGCGACGGTCGACGAGCTCTCGACGCGCCTCGACCCCCGCACCCAGGCGAACAACGCCGTCGACGCCGGCAAGCGCCTGTGGCGCGACGCGCTCGGCACCGATCCGACGGCCGACCCGACCAACCGGAACAAGGCCCGGGCGATCGTCGGCGGCGCAGCCGCGGTGCTCGCGCTGATCGTCACGGGCGCGATCCGCAAGTAGCCCCTCCCGGCCGTCGGGCCGCGCGACCCCCGCGCGCCCGGCGGCCGAGGCGCGTCCGGGGGCGAGCGCAGCGACCTGTCCACGGACGTCTCGTACCGACCGCGCTCGGCCGCGCGGACGCTCGCCCGGCCGACGTGGACGCCGCTCGAGCCGACGACCCGGCTCGCTCAGGCGGAGGCTCGCTCAGGCCGACGCCCGCTCAGGCCGACGCCGACGTCGTCGCTCGCCGGCACAGACCCTGCTCAGGCCGACGCGGACGCCGACTCGAGCGTCGCGCCCCGCGCGGCCTCCTCGTGCGCGAGCAGCGCGCGCTTGGGACCGGGCCCGAAGTAGTACCCGCCGATCTGGCCGCTCGACCTCACGATGCGGTGGCACGGCACGAACGGCGCGACGAGGTTGCGCGCGCACGCGCCGCCCGCCGCCCGGACCGCCGCCGGCCGCCCCGCCGCCGCGGCGAGGGCCGTGTAGCTGACCGTCGCCCCCGGCGGGACCGCTCGCATCGCGCGCCACAGCTCCTGCTGGAACGGTCCCCCGGGCTGCGCGACGGGCACCGTGTCGAGCGCACCGACGTGCCCGTCGGCGTACGCGCGGACCGCGTCGACGACCGCGGCGGGGCCGGGACCGACGGCCTCGAGGGCGTCCGGGTCGAGGCGCTGCACGCCGTCGGCGCGCACCTCCGCAGAGAGCCGCTCGACGGTCTCGTCGAAGGGCCCGAAGCCGGAGACGCGGACGACCCCGTCGGGGTCGAGCACCACGGTGAGGGCGCCGGCCGGGGTGTCGAGGATGGTCGCGAGCAACGTCGTCATGCGTCCATCATCGCGCCACGCGGCGAACCCTTCTGGCGGTTTTCGGACGCCGCGGCTCGGCGGCGGCCAGCTCCGCACGGTGCGACCACGCGGACCACAGGTGCTGCGCTGCGTAGCCCCGCCACGGGCTCCACGCGGCCGCCCGGGCCGTCGCCGTGCGGACGTCCACAGGCTCGCCCGCCCCGCCCGGGAGCTCGGCCAGGGCACGCCGCAGGATCAGGTCGCCCGCGGGGAAGACGTCGGGGTCGCCGAGGGCCCTCAGCGCCACGTAGTCCGCGGTCCACGGCCCCACCCCGGGCAGCGCAAGCAGCTCGGCGCGGACGTGCTCACGGTCGACGCCGGGGTCGAGCCGGAGCCCGTCCGCGACCGCACGCGCGACGACGCCGATGGTCGACGCCCGGCCCTCGTTGAGCCCGAGCGCACGCAGGGCGGGCGTCCCGACCTCCGCGAGCGTCGATGCCGACGGGAAGAGGCTCAGGCCGTCCGCGCCCGGCTCGCCGTACGCCGCGACGAGCCGCCCGGCGATCGTGCGCGCCGCTGCCGTCGAGACCTGCTGCCCGAGGACCGCGCGCACCGCGAGCTCGAACGGGTCGGTCGTGCCGGGCACGCGCAGGCCGGGACGCGCGGCCAGCAGCGGCACCAGGAGCGGGTCGTCGCCGAGCGCTGCGGCGACGAGCGCGGGGTCGGCGTCGAGGTCGAGCCACCGCCGCAGCCGCGTCACCGTCGGCGCGAGGTCGGCGAGCGACGTGAGCTCCAGGTGGGCGTGGACCGCGCTGCCGTCGGCCGCGAGCACCACGGTCACGTGCACGGGACCCTCGACACCCCGCAGCAGCCGCGTGACCGACATCGCGGCGGCGGCAGGCTCGGCACCCGCGCCGGCCGCCGCCGCGGGGGCACCCGCCGCCCGCTCGAGCCCGGGCACCGCCCGGTGGGCGACGTGGCGGAACCACGAGTCGGCGTCGAAGGGCGGCGTGAACCGCAACCGCAGGCTGAGCCGGGCACCGCTCACGGGCAGCCGGTCCGTCGTCCCCGCGGCGCCCGGCGCGAGCGCTCCGCCCCGTCGGGCGCGCCGGAGCTCGCTCGGCGGTGCGCCGAAGTGCTCGCGGACCACGTCGTTGAACTGGCGCACGCTCGCGAAGCCCGCACCGAACGCGACGTCGGCCATCGACAGGTCGGTCTGGTCCAGCAGCATCCGGGCGAGCTGCGCGCGGCGGGTGCGGGCGAGCTGGAGCGGCGACGCGCCGACCTCGGCCACGAGCACCCGGTGCAGGTGGCGCACGCTGACGTGGAGGCGCGCGGCGAGCCCGTCGACCCCGACGTCGTCGACGGCGCCGTCGGCGATGGCGCGGACCGCGCGGGCCGCGAGGTCACCGCGCACGTCCCAGTCGCGCGAGCCGGGCAGGGCGTCGGGGCGACAGCGTCGGCACGCCCGGAAGCCGGCGGCGACAGCGGCGGCCGCGGCCGGGTAGAAGCGGCAGTTCTCCGGCCGCGGTGTGCGCGCCGGGCACGACGGTCGGCAGTACACCCCGGTCGACACCACGCCGACGTAGAGGCGTCCGTCGAAACGTGGATCACGGCCGCTGATCGCCCGGTACGCGGCGCCGGGGTCGAGCCAGGGCGCGACCGGCGCCTCCACGGCATCGTCGCCGGGGGGGCCGGTCGGTCGGGTGGGGCTGGTCGCGGTGAGGGCCACGTGTCGAGTGTCTCGCGAGACACCGACGGCTCACGCGCGGGAATCGGACAGGACAGCGTCGCGCGTCGGGACAGGACGCGGCGCGCCCGGAGGTGCGACGTGTGCGCGTCGGGCTCAGGCGGTCGTCGCGCGCTGGCGCGGGATCCCGTCCAGGAGCTCGCGGACCTCGGCCTCGCGGTACCGACGGTGGCCGCCCAGCGTGCGGATCGACGTGAGCTTGCCGGCCTTGGCCCAGCGGGTGACCGTCTTCGGGTCGACGCGGAACAGGCTCGCCACCTCGGATGGTGTGAGCAGCGCCTCGGACTCAGCGGGGTGTGCGGACATGGACTGCCTCCAGCTCGTGCACCGCCGATGCAGCAGCCCCGACCAACGGCGCCCCCACCCCGACCGTGCTGGTGTACGAATACTGCTTACCGGCACGCACACGACACCTGGGGCAGCCCCCCACGCGCCGCTGCGCCTAGCATGACGTACCCGTCCCAAAGCCGCATTTCGTAGCACGAGTTGGTCACACGGGCCACTCGCGGCGTACTCTGGAACGGTTCTGCAACGATACACATCGGGGCGATCCCGACCAAACGGTAGCTTTGAGTTCGTCGGCCCGCTGTGACGTGATCGCCCGGGTGAGAGCTCACCGCGAGTGGTCGGAATACCGGCGGAGCATGTACCGTTGCCCCACGAAGAGACGATTCAGCACCCCGGGGCCGCACGTGTCAGCACGTAGCCGCCCCGCATCCACGTAAGAGGGGGTCGATGCCATGGGGCGCGGCCGTCAGAAGGCTAAGCAGACGAAGGTCGCTCGGGAGCTGAAGTACTTCAGCCCGGAGACGAACTACCGAGCTCTCGAGCAGGAGCTCACGTCGCACGGCCGCAACGATGTCGTGACCGACAGCCGCCGCGCTGTGGACACCGACGACGACCCGGACGGGGACGACCTCCCCTCCTGGCTCACCGAGCGCTGAAGCACCCGCCGAGGCCGACCGCGAGCGATCGCGGTCGCTCGGCCGTGCCCCTCGCCCGCCGGCGCCGGCTCGATCGACGCCGGCTCCGGCCGGTCGTCACCCTCGGTCGAGGCCGTCCCCGGTGAGCTGCGCCGACCCGTGGGCACGGCTGGCGCGTCCGACGCGCGCCGGCGCCCCTGCGGGACGGCCGGAGCCCACGCCAGGCTCGCCCGGACGCCCGCGATCGGGGTGCCAGCGCACGGGCGGCTGGGGTGTGTCGCCGTCTCAGCCGACGCGGTAGGCGCCGGACAGCCGCACCGCGCCGGCGTGCACGCCCTTCGTCCCCGTGACCAGGTCGCCGTCGCCCGCGACGTCCCGCGCCGGGTCGAGCTCCCGCACCGCGCCGAGCACCCACGCGGGCAGCCCGAGCTCACCGGCGTGGGCCAGCACGCCGTCCACCGCGTCCGCGGCGACGATCGCGACCATGCCGACGCCGAGGTTGAGCGTGTTCTCGAGGTCGCCCCAGGGGACGTTCCCGAGCCCCTGCACGAGCGAGAAGACCGGCGGCAGCGTCCAGCCGGAGCGGTCGACGTCCGCGACGGCGCCCGCCGGCAGCACGCGCGCGACGTTGGCCGCGAGGCCTCCCCCGGTCACGTGGCTGAACGCGTGCACGCCACCGGCGGCCCGCTCGACGAGCGCGAGGCAGTCGGACGCGTACACGCGCGTCGGGGTGAGCAGCTCCTCGCCGAGCGTGCGGCCCAGCTCGGGCACGTGCCGCTCGAGGCCCCACCCAGCGACCTCGACGACCTTCCGGACGAGCGAGTAGCCGTTGGAGTGCAGCCCGGAGGAGCCGAGCGCGACGAGCACGTCCCCTGTCCGCACGCGCTCGGGGCCCAGCAGCTCGTCGGCCTCGACCAGGCCCGTGGCGGCACCGGCGACGTCGTAGTCGTCGGGCCCCAGCAGGCCGGGGTGCTCGGCGGTCTCGCCGCCGACGAGCGCCGTCCCCGCGACCTCGCACGCCGCCGCGATGCCGCGCACGATCCCGGCGATCCGCTCGGGCACGACCCGGCCGCACGCGATGTAGTCGGTCATGAAGAGCGGCGTCGCACCGACCACGACGATGTCGTCGACGACCATGCCGACGAGGTCGAAGCCGATGGTGTCGTGGATGTCGAGCGCCTGCGCGATCGCGACCTTGGTGCCGACCCCGTCGGTCGACGTCGCGAGCAGCGGGCGCCGGAAGCGCGGCAGCGCCGACGCGTCGTAGAGACCGGCGAACCCGCCGACGCCGCCGAGGACCTGGGGGCCGTGCGTCGCGCGCACGGCGTCCTTCATGAGCTCGACGGCCTTGTCGCCGGCGTGCGTGTCGACCCCGGCGTCGGCGTAGGTGACGGCGGGCGCGCCGGCGCCGGGGACCGGGGCGCTCACGGGTGGTCCAGCGCGGTCGCGCCGCCGGCGCCGTGCAGGAGCGTCGCGAGGCCGTCCTCGGGGGCGCCCAGCGGAAGCTCGTTCTGCTCGAGCAGGTGCTTGCCGAGGCGGTCCGACGGCGGGAGCTCGATCGGGTACTTGCCGCTGAAGCACGCGGTGCAGAGCTGGGTCGCGGGCTGCTCGGTCGCGGCGATCATGCCCTCGGCCGAGATGTAGCCGAGCGAGTCGGCGCCGAGCGAGGCCCCGATCTCCTCGACCGCGAGCCCGTTCGCGATGAGCTCGGCGCGCGAGGCGAAGTCGATCCCGTAGAAGCAGGGCCACTTGACCGGCGGCGAGCTGATGCGGATGTGCACCTCCGCGGCGCCGGCCTCGCGCAGCATCCGCACGAGCGCGCGCTGGGTGTTGCCGCGCACGATCGAGTCGTCGACCACGACCAGGCGCTGCCCGCGGATGACGTCCTTGAGCGGGTTGAGCTTGAGCCGGATGCCGAGCTGGCGCAGCGTCTGCGACGGCTGGATGAACGTGCGGCCGACGTAAGCGTTCTTCGTCAGGCCCTGGCCGAACCGGATGCCGGACTCGGCGGCGTACCCGACGGCCGCGGGGGTGCCGGACTCCGGGACGGGGATCACGAGGTCGGCCTCGACCGGGTGCTCCTGCGCGAGCCTGCGGCCCATCGCGACGCGCGCCGCGTGCACCGAGCGGCCCGCGATCGACGTGTCGGGGCGCGCGAGGTAGACGTACTCGAACGCGCAGCCCGCGCGGTCGACCTGCGCGAAGCGGGTGCTGCGCAGCCCGTCGGCGTCGATCGCGACGAGCTCGCCCGGCTCGATCTCCCGGACGAACGACGCGCCGACGATGTCGAGCGCCGGGGTCTCGCTCGCGACGACCCAGCCGCGCTCGAGCCGCCCGAGCACGAGCGGGCGCACGCCCTGCGGGTCGCGCGCGGCGTACAGCGTGTGCTCGTCCATGAAGACCAGGCAGAAGGCGCCCTTGAGGCGCGGGAGCACCTCGAGCGCCGTCGCCTCGAGCGTGTGGTCGGGGTCGCCCGCGAGCAGCGCGGTGATGAGCGCCGTGTCGGTCGTGTTGCCGCGCGCGAGCTCCCCGCGACGCTGCGAGCCGTAGCGCTCGGCGACGAGGTCGACGAGCTCGGCGGAGTTCGTGAGGTTGCCGTTGTGGCCGAGCGCGACGGTCCCGCCCGCGGTGGCCCCGAGCGTCGGCTGCGCGTTCTCCCACGTGCTGCCGCCCGTGGTCGAGTACCGCGTGTGCCCGACGGCGATGTGCCCCTGCAGCGCGTTCAGCGCGGTCTCGTCGAAGACCTGCGAGACGAGGCCCATGTCCTTGTAGACGAGCAGCTGCTCGCCGTTGGACGTGGCGATGCCCGCCGACTCCTGGCCGCGGTGCTGCAGCGCGTAGAGCCCGAAGTAGGCGAGCTTGGCGACCTCTTCACCCGGAGCCCAGATCCCCATGACGCCGCACGCGTCCTGGGGTCCCTTCTCGTGGGGTAGGAGGTCGTGGTTCAGAAGTCCGTCTCCGCGAAGGGCCACGTCACCATGGTCGCACAACGGGCCCCGACGGCAGCACGGACGACCGCACCGCGGTCAGCGCCCCCGCATGCTCCGGCGGTCGGCGACGATCGCGGCGATCCCCGCGACGAGCGCCCCGAGCAGCGCCCCGGCCAGCGCGACGAGGAGCCGCGCGGACCCCTGGCCGTCGAGGAACGAGATGAACCCGGTGCCGCCGTCCCCCCGGGCCGCGGAGCCCGTGACCAGCGCCACCGTGAACCCGAGCACCGCGCCCAGGAGCACGCCCGCGGTGACGAACGCCCGGAACTTCGGCGCCCGGCGCACCGTCGCGGGCTCGGCGACGCGGGCGAGCTCCGCCTCGTCCGGGATCGGGGTGGACGCGGGCGCGGCGTCGGCGGCGACCGGAGCTCCGGCGTCGGCGGGCGTCGTCCCTGCGTCGGCGGGCGTCGTCGGGGCGGCGGGCGTCGTCCCCGCGTCGGCGTCGCCGGGCGTCGCCGGGACGGCGTCGGGGCTGCTCTGGGGCGACTCGTGCGACTCGTCGGGCATCGGACCAGCGTAGGGCGGGACGGACGCCCGACCCGCACTCAACGGGCGCGCGCGGCGTGCAGGGGCAGGTACCCCGAGAGGTCGGCGCGCTCGCCCGACGCCCGGACGCGACCGGCGGCGAGCGCGTCGTGCCACGTCAGCTCCCCGGTCGCGAGCGCGAGCCAGGTCGTGGGATCCGTCTCGACGACGTTCGGCGGGGTGCCGCGCGTGTGCCGCGGGCCGTCGAGCGCCTGCACGGCGCCGTCGGGCGGCACCCGCACCTCGACCGCGTGCCCGGGCGCGACGTCGGCGAGCTCCTCGAGCGTGAAGCGCACCGCGGTCCGGCGGGCGGGGACGGGGGCGGCCGACGGGTCCGCGCGCCAGACGGCGAGCGCGGCGCGGCCGTCGGCGGGCTCGGTGCGGCGACGGGGAGGCACGTCCCGATCTTGCCGGACGCGCGCGCGGCGGCGCACACCGCCCGGGCAGCACGACGCCGGCCGGGCAGCCCCGAGAGGGGTCCACCCGGCCGGCGTCGGTCGGTCACACGGCGCGATGCGCCGGGGTCACCACTTCGCGTTGCGCGCGAGCTCCAGGGCCTGCGACTGGAACCACTGGCCGGCCGCGGGGCCACCGTTGCAGGCGCCGTCGCTCTCGCCGGGCAGCTTGACCCAGAGCGTCGCGTCGAGCCCGCCGCTGTTGACCAGCGCCGGCTTCTCGCCGAGCGCGCGACCGCTCGGGTTGCACCACTCGGACCCGTTCGGGCCGTTGCCGTTGCGCGAGGTGTCGATGACGAACGTCTTGCCGCCCGTGAGCTGCGAGATCTGCTGGCCGTAGGCCCGCGACTCGGCGGTCGTCCGGTAGTTCGACGTGTTCAGCGCGAAGCCGACCGCGTGGTCCCAGCCGATCTGGTTGAGGCGCTGCGCGGCGACCGACGGCGAGAGCCAGGCCGAGTGACCGGCGTCGATGTAGACCCGACCGCCCGCCTGCGTGAGCTTCTGCGCGGCGTACTTGAGGTAGCCGACGCGGTCGCCCTGGCCGTCGCAGTCGCCGAGCTGGGCGAGGGCGTCGGGCTCGAGCACGATCCACGGCTTGCCGACGATGCCGGCAGCGACCTGGTCGATCCAGCCGGCGTACTCGCTCGTCGCGACGCCGCCGCTCGAGTGGTTGCCGCAGTCGCGGCCCGGGATCGCGTAGATCACGAGCAGCGCCGTCTGGCCCTTCGCCGCGGCGGCCTGCGTGACGGTGCGGACCTCCTGCTGCGAGGTCGTGCCGCTGTTCCAGTTGCCGATCCAGGAGCCCGCGGCGTTCGTCGAGATCTTCTCGAGCAGGCGGCGGGTGTCCCCGCTGGCCGCGGCCGCGGCGGTGGCCGCCTGGGTGTTGGGGTTCACCCAGAACGTCCCGCTCGGCGCCGGCGTGCTCGTCGGGGTGACGGTCGGCGTCGGGGTCGGCGTCGTCGTCGCCGTGGGGGTGGGCGTCGGCGTCGGGTTCGAGGTCTGCGTGGGCGTCGGCGTGCTCACCGGGGAGCCCGTGCAGGCGACGCCGTTGAGCCGGAACGCGGTCGGGGTGGTGTTGACGCCGCTCCACGAGCCGTTGAAGCCGAAGCTCGCGGTGGCGCCCGTGCCGAGGTTGCCGTTCCAGGACATGTTCTTCACGGTGACGGCGGAACCGCTCTGGCTCGGGACCCCGTTCCACAGCTGCTGGATCGACTGGCCGGAGGGGAACGTCCAGTCGACGCTCCACGAGCTCACCGGGTCGCCGAGGTTGGTCAGGGTGACGTTGGCGCCGAAGCCGCCGCCCCACTGGTTCGTCACCGCGTAGTCGACCTTGCAGCCGGCGGCGGCCTGGGCGGACGTCGCGGTGACCGCGCCGATCCCCGTCACCGCCAGCAGGCTCGCGGACAGCAACGCCGCTGCCTTCGTGCGCTGAGACATGCTTCTCCCATCGTCAGGGTGCGTGTGCCCGCGGGACGTCGATGTCGGTGTCGGGAGCCGCGCGGGGTCGCTTCGTCAGGAGACGAGACAAGCCCAGCGAAGCCCTTCGACGCCAGACGGCAAGCGCATTCCACGGTTCACGAATCGTTTTGGCAAAGTGCGTCTGCACCGGTGCAGGACCGACGGCAGCGCGCCGGACGCCCCCGCGGCGCCCGGCAGTGCCGGGCGCCGCGGGTGACCACGGTCGGACGGGTCGGACCGGCGGCCCGTCCCGTCCGGTCGGACGGGTCGGACCGGCGGACCGTCCGGGGGGTGCGAGGTCAGGCGGTCGGGAAGACGTCCGCCGTGCGGGTGCGCTCGCGCAGGAACACGCCGCCCTCCTTGAGCACGCCGGCGCCCGACTGCGAGCCGCCGCTGCACGCGCCCGGCTTGAGCAGACCGCTCGACTCGCCCTTGTCGGACCAGTTCCACGCGACCCAGCTGATCTTCTTGCTGTCCAGCAGGTCGAGCCACGCCGCCGTGCTCGCGAGGTCGTTCGGTCCGTCGCCCGACGCGCTCGGCGTCCCGAACTCGGTCACGAACATCGGGATCCGGCCGGCCGCGCGCGAGAGGACGTCCCGGTAGCTCTGCTGGTGGGAGCCCGCGTAGAAGTGGAACGTGTACATGATGTTCGTCGCGTTGACCGGGTTGTTCACGACCTCGGACTCGTTCGAGCCCTCGGACACGCCCAGCGACGACCACGCACGCGTCCCGACGAGGATCACGGCGTCCGGGTCAGCCGCGCGGATCACCGGGATGACCTGCTCGGCGTACGACTTGATGCCGGCCCAGCTCACGCCGTTCGGCTCGTTCGCGATCTCGTAGATCACGTTCGGGTTCGCGGCGTTGCGCTTGGCGACCGACGCGAAGAACGTCTTGGCCCGGTCGAGGTTGTAGTTCGGGTCACCCGGGTTGAGCAGGTGGAAGTCGATGATCGCGTACATGCCGCGCTCGGAGATCTCGTCGACGTAGGTGTTCACGCGGTCCGTGAAGAGCGACGGGTTGGTCTCGTAACCCTGCTCCTGGACGTACATCGCGACACGCGCGACGTCGGCCTTCCAGTCGGTCGCGAGCGCGTCCCACGTGGCGTCGGTGTAGCACGACGCGAACCACTGGATCCCGTGCGTGCTGACGCCGCGCAGCTGGATCGGCTGGTTGAAGCGGTTGCACAGATTGACGCCGCACACGTGGAGCTGGCCGTTGACCTGGGCGGGCGAGCCGACCGGGCCCGTGCCCCCGCCGGTGGGCGGCGGCGTCGTGGTGGCCGTGGGCGTCGCGGTGGGCCGCGGGGTCGACGTCGCGGTCGGCGTCGCCGTCGGGCGCGGGGTCACGGTCGCCGTGGGGGTCGGCGTCGGCGTCGTCGTGGTGCCTCCGGTGCACGTGGTGCCGTTGAGGCGGAACGTCGTCGGGACGGGGTTGCTGCCGCTCCACGAGCCGTTGAAGCCGAAGCTCGCGCTGGCTCCCCTGGCGAGCGAGCCGTTCCACGTGCTGTTGCGGACCGTCACGACCGCGCCGGACTGCGACGCGACGCCGTTCCACAGCTGACCGACCTGCTGACCGCCGGCGAACGTCCACTGGACGTCCCAGGAGCTCACGGGGTCGCCGAGGTTCGTGACCTTGACGTCGGCTCCGAAGCCGCCGCCCCACTGGTTGGTGACCTTGTACTCGACCGAGCAGCCGACGGCCGCCTGGGCGGTGGTCGCGGTGATCGCGCCGATCCCTGTGACTGCCAGGACCGTCGCGGACAGCCACGCGGCTGCCTTCCTGCGCTGGAACATGCATCTCCTCGTCGTGAGCACGTGCGTGCGGACGCCCGTCCACCGGCCCGGCCCGGCGGCACGAGGGGTGCACGCGGTCCGGGCCCGCGCGGGCGTCGCGCGAGCGGGTTCTCCAGGGTGCCTTCCGAGGGTGCGTGAGTGCACGCGTTCGGGCATGAGAAACGTTTCATCACCGGACCGGCAGGTCCGGGTTCCGTGCGCCCCGGCGCCGGACGAGGCGGTGCGCGACGAGCCCGCCGCGGGTGCGGCCGACCGGGGACGCGCGGGTGTCGCCAGGTCCGCGGCGCCGCGCGGGTCACCTCGGCGGCGCGCCGCGGGTCGCCTCAGCGCCGGGGTGCGGTCGCCCTCTGGTGGCGGTGGTGCTCGGCCGTGGCGCGCTTGTGCTGGGCCTTGGCCTCGGCGGCCAGGCGGGCGTCCGCCCGGCGTGCCTGGAACGCCGCCTCGCGGGCCAGCCGCTGCCAGCTCGCGAACCGCCGCAGCGGCAGGTCGCCCGAGTCGAGCGCGTCGCGCACCGCGCAGCCCGGCTCGCTCCCGTGGGCGCAGTCGCGGAACCGGCAGCGCGCCGCGAGCTCCTCGACGTCGGGGAAGGTCGTGCTCAGCGCGCCGGCGTCCGCGACCAGGCCGACCCCGCGCACACCCGGGGTGTCGATGAGCATCGCCCCGCCGCCGAGCGCGACGAGCTCGCGGTGCACCGTCGTGTGCCGTCCCCGCCCGTCCGCGCGGCGCTCCCCCGTCGCCATGACCTCGCGCCCGGCGAGCGCGTTCACGAGCGTCGACTTCCCGGCGCCCGAGGGGCCCACCACGACGATCGTCGTGCCCGGCGTCAGCAGCGCACGCAGCGGCTCGAGCCCGGTGTCGCCGGTCGCGCTCACGACGTGCACGTCGACCCCGATCGCGACGTCCGCGACCTCGGCGGCGATCGCCTCGGCGTCCGGCGCGAGGTCCGCCTTCGTGAGGACCACGACGGGCTGGGCGCCCGAGCGCCACGCGAGGGTGAGCAGCCGCTCGACGCGCCCGAGGTCCGGCTCGGGGTCCAGGTGCTCGGCGACGAGCACCACGTCGACGTTCGCCGCGAGCGCCTGCGTCAGGGAGGTGCGGTCGGCGGAGTCGCGCACGAGCGCGGTGCGTCGGGGCACCAGGCGGGCGACGCGGACGGGCGCACCGGGCCGCTCGTCGAGCTCCAGCACGTCCCCGACCGTCGGGGCGAGGCGCGTGCCGTCGTCGGCCGGGACGAGGCCGTCGCGGTCGAGCTCGACGCGCTGCGGGACGACGGCGACGCGGGCGAGCCGAGCGGTGGTGGCGCCCGGGGACGCGTCGGTGTCGGCCTCGACGGTCGGGACGGCGTCGGCGCCTTCTCGCGCGCCGGTCACCTGCCGGCGCCCCGGCGCACCGGCCACCTCACGGGAGCCGCCGTCGCGCACGGCCGGGCCGTCCCCCGGCGCCGGCTCGACCGTGCCCGCGGCGTCCGTGGGCAGCACGAGGAGGGCGTGCCGGTCGACACGCACCACCCGGACCACCGGGACGTCCTGCTGCTCGCTCATGCGGGCGACGCTAGGACCGGCCCGGCGCGCCGGGCCACGCTTTTACGCGGCGGTCACGCGCAGGTCCGCAGCGGCCTCCCTCGTCGGCGGCCGCCGCGCACCTGCGCGCCGGTCACGCGAAGTAGCGCGGCAGCGTCCCCTCGTGCGCGGCGCGGGCCTCGCCGAGCGGCAGCGTGAACAGCCCGGCGACCTCGACCGACGGGGTGTGCTCGTGCTCCGTGGCCGCGTCGGAGCCACCCGTCGCGACACCCGCACCCGGGGCGCACGCGTCGTCGGTCACGCCGAGGCGCAGCACCGGGACGCCGCGCGCGGTGCACAGGTCCGTGAACCGGACCTCCTCGCTGCGCGGGACGGCCACGATCGCCCGGGCGGTCGACTCGGAGAACAGGGCCTCGAACGGCGTCACGCCGTCGCGCCGGCACAGGGGCTCGAGGTCGACCTGCACCCCCACGCCGTACCGCAGGCTCGACTCGACGAGCGCCTGCGCGAGGCCGCCCTCGGACAGGTCGTGCGCGGCGTCGACGAGGTCGTCGCGGCTCGCCCGGATGAGCACCTCCGCGAGCCGGCGCTCGGCGTCCAGGTCGACCTGCGGGGGCAGGCCGCCGAGGTGGGCGTTCGCGACGTCGTCCCACGCGGAGCCGTCGAGCTCGCCGCGCGTCGTGCCGAGCAGGTAGACGCCCTGACCGGGCTGCGTCCACCCCGACGCGGTCGCGCTCGCGACGTCGTCGAGGACGCCGAGCACGCCCACGACGGGGGTCGGGTGGATCGCCGAGTCGATGTGCCCGGGCTCGCCGGTCCCGTTGTAGAGCGAGACGTTGCCGCCGGTCACGGGCACGCCGAGCGCCTGGCACGCGTCCGCGAGGCCGCGGATGGCCTCGACGAGCTGCCACATCGAGTCGGGGTGCTCGGGGCTGCCGAAGTTGAGGCAGTCGGTCACCGCGAGCGGGCGTGCGCCGGTCGTCGCGACGTTCCGGTACGCCTCCGCGAGCGCGAGCTGCGCACCCGTGTAGGGGTCGAGCTTCGCGTAGCGGCCGTTCGCGTCGGTCGCGAGCGCGACCCCGAGGCCGGTCGTCTCGTCGACCCGGACCACGCCGCCGTCGTCGGGCTGGGCGAGCGCGGTGTTGCCCTGCACGAAGCGGTCGTACTGGTCGGTGACCCACGACTTCGACGCGAGGTTCGGGGACGCGAGGAGCTGCAGCACGGTCGCGCGGAGCTCGTCGGGCGTGCTGGGGCGGGCCACGCGCTCGGCACCCTCCGGGCCCGAGACGGTGTCGGCGTTGAGGGCGTCCTGCCACGCCGGGCGCGCGTACGGGCGGTCGTAGACCGGGCCCTCGTGCGCGACCGTCTTCGGGTCGACGTCGACGATGCGCTGCCCGTGGTGGTCGATCGTCAGCCGGCCCGTGCCGGTGACCTCGCCGATCACCGCGGTCTCGACGTCCCACCTCGACGTGATCGCGAGGAACGCGTCGAGCTTCTCCGGCGTGACGACCGCCATCATGCGCTCCTGCGACTCCGACATGAGGATCTCGCCGGCCGTCAGCGACGGGTCGCGCAGCAGCACGTTCTCGAGGTCGACGTGCATGCCGCCGTCGCCGTTGCTCGCGAGCTCGCTCGTCGCGCACGAGATGCCGGCCGCGCCGAGGTCCTGGATGCCCTCGACGACGCGCGCCGCGTACAGCTCGAGGCAGCACTCGATGAGCACCTTCTCCATGAACGGGTCGCCGACCTGCACCGACGGGCGCTTGGAGGGCTTCGCGTCGTCGAACGTCTCGCTCGCGAGGATGGACGCGCCGCCGATGCCGTCGCCGCCCGTGCGGGCCCCGAACAGGACGACCTTGTTGCCGACCCCCGACGCGTTCGCGAGGTGGATGTCCTCGTGGCGCAGCACGCCCAGGCACAGGGCGTTGACCAGCGGGTTGCCTTGGTAGGACGGGTCGAACACGAGCTCGCCGCCGATGTTCGGCAGGCCGAGCGAGTTGCCGTAGCCGCCGACGCCGGAGACGACGCCGTGCACGACGCGCGCCGTGTCCGGGTGGTCGACCGCGCCGAACCGGAGCTGGTCCATGACCGCGACGGGCCGCGCGCCCATCGAGATGATGTCGCGGACGATGCCGCCGACGCCCGTCGCCGCACCCTGGTACGGCTCGACGTAGCTCGGGTGGTTGTGCGACTCGACCTTGAACGTGACCGCCCAGCCGTCGCCGATGTCGACGACGCCCGCGTTCTCGCCGATCCCGACGAGCAGGTGCTTCGTCATCTCGTCGGTCGTCTTCTCGCCGAACTGGCGCAGGTGGTTCTTGCTCGACTTGTACGAGCAGTGCTCGGACCACATCACGGAGTACATCGCGAGCTCCGCGGCCGTGGGGCGGCGCCCGAGGATGTCGCGGATCCGCTGGTACTCGTCGGGCTTGAGGCCGAGCTCGGCGAACGGCTGCTCCTGGTCCGGGGTCGCGGCCGCGTGGTCCACGGTGTCGGACTGGTGCTGGACGTGCTGGGGCGCGGTGGTCATCGATTCCCTCGGCTGGTGGCCCGGGCCGGGCGTGAGCCCGCGGGCGTCCGTCGGCAGACGTGGTCCAGGCTACCGGCGGCGGGTGAGCCCACGTGCGGGGTGTCCGCGGGGGGGGCGGCTGCACGACGAGCCGGCGCCCGGAATGTTTCACCCTGTCCGTTCTGCGCACTCCTCGCTAGCGTCCCGACCAGCGGGTGGCGACGGCGCCCCCGCGCACCGGATCCGGGGGGACCTCCATGGCACACACCTTGCTGGCTGCTGCATTCGTCGTCACGACGGCCGTCACCGGCTACGCCGCGCCGACGCCCGCACCGACCTCGCCGCCCGGGCCCGTCGCGGTCACGACGTGCGGGCAGACCGTGACGTCGGACGCGTACCTCGCGCGCGACCTCACCTGCCCGACCGACACCGCAGTCGTCCTCGCCGGGGACGGGGTGGACCTCGACCTGCGCGGGCACGTGCTGCGCGGGACGCGCGAGAGCAACGGGGTCGTGCTGCCGGGCTGGGAGAACCACACGATCAGCAACGGCACGATCCGCGGCTTCGGGGCCGGCGTCTCCACCACGGAGGTGGACGTCACGGTCACCGAGCCGCGGGTGCGGCTGCAGGACGTCGTGCTGCGCGAGAACGGCTTCGGGCTGGACGCGTCCTTCACGAGCCGGGTCGTGGTGACCGGCGGACGGGTGGTCGACAACGACCACGGTGTCTCGGGCGGCTTCCGGGGGTACGTCGAGGTGACCGGCGGGACGCTGTTCCGCGGGAACGGCCTGGCGATCAGCCAGTGGGTCGACGTCGAGGGGGCGACGTTCACGGGGAACGACCTCGTGGGCGAGTGCTCCGACGGGTACCTGCGCATCAGCGGGTCGCGGGTCACCCGCAACCGCCAGGTGTTCGGCAGCACCTTCGCGTGCGCGCCGGTCCTGGAGAGCTCGTACGTCGCGCACAACGACCTCGTGCTCCCCGTCGAGCACTACCCGTCGGGAACCGCTCTGCTGACCGACAACGAGTTCGTGCGCAACGGGGTCGTGATCGACGCGTTCGGACCCGTCGAGGCGGTCGGCAACACGTTCGTCCGCAACGACGTCGCGGTGCGCTCCCCCGAGGTCGGGGTGCCCGAGGAGAACCCCGACTGGGTCTGGGCCCACGTGACGCTCACCGACAACGTCTTCCTGCGCAACGGCGACGCGATCGACGTGCTGAGCCCGGGCGTCCTCACCGGCAACCGCGTCGAGCGCAGCACCGGCTGGGGCATCCACGCCCCGGACGTGACCGACGGCGGCGGCAACACCGCGTCCCGCAACGGCCGCGAGCCGCAGTGCACCGGGGTGGTCTGCGGCTGAGGGGCCGCCCCGCCCGGATGCCGCCGGGCCCGCCGCAGCTCGCGGAGGGCCCGGCGGCGTCCCGGCAGCGTCCCGGACCGGAGCCCGACCGTGGCGCGCGGCACGGCGCCGGTGCGGCAGAGCCCGGGTTACGGTTCGGGCATGCACCGGACGACGCCCCGGCTCGCGGTCGCGGGTCTGGTCCTGACCGCGCTGCTCGCCGCCTGCGGACCCGCTGCGGACGCCGGGCCGTCGCCCTCGTCGACGGGCACCGGGACCGAGCCCGGCCGTGACCCGCAGGTGGTCGAGACGCCGGCTCCGCCCACCGCGGCCGACGTGCGCGGGACCGGCACCCCGGTGACGTCCGGCGGGCTCACGCTCGCGGCGCGCGCCGAGCTGGAGACGGCGACGGTCACGGTCGAGCCGCAGCCCGACGGGTCCGTCGCCGCGACCGTGCCCGTGTGGGCCCGCACGACCCCGCCGGCGCTCGTCGCGACGCTCGCGGCGGCCGAGGGGACGACGTTCGACCCGCAGGTGGACGGCTCGGTCGTGGTGCGGGACGCCGCCGGGGTGTTCGTCGGCGGGCTCGCCCCGGCGACGGCGGTGAGCGAGGACGACGCCCGCCTGCGCGCCGCGTACGAGGTCGCCGCGCCCGACCTGCTCACCGTGACGGTCTCCCCGGGGCTCACGGGCGCCACGTTCGACGCGCCCGGCACGGTGCGCATGTGGTTCGGCACCGTGGTGCTCGAGAGCGCGACGTGGGGCGAGCGCGAGGGCGGGCGCTCGCTCGCCGTCGACCCGACGCCATGGGCCCGCGCCGGAGGGCTCGCCGCGCAGGACGGCACGTGGGCGGCCGTCGTCGCGCAGGAGCCCGAGGCCGACAGCACCGGGATGCGCGACCAGTTCCTGTGCCACGCCGTCGGGGCGCCCGACAAGGACACGTGGAACCTCGAGCCGTGGCGCCCGGACGCCGGCTCCCTCGCGACCCTCGCGGCGCGCTGCAACCCCGAGTGACGGGGCCGGGTGGCGGAGCGTCGCCCTCCGCCACCCGCTCGCCGTCAGCCGCGCGAGTGCTGCGCGCTCTCCGTCACGTCGAGCCCCTCGACGAACCGTGCCGCGAGGTCGCCCGTCCAGTGCAGCTCGGGCGGCAGCTGCACCGAGAGGTAGTCCCCGTCGCCCTCGGGCGCGAAGACCCCGAGGGCGCCGTCCGGCTCGCCGTCCGCGCCGAGCAGCTCGTAGACGAGCACGTCGCGGCCGTCCACCTCGAACGTGCGGGCGTCGATGCCGCTCGGCACGGACTCCTGGCCCACGAGGCTCGCGACGATCCGGCCCTCGAAGCTGTTCGGGTCCGCGCCTGCGTCGTCGCCGTCCGCCAGCACGAGGTTGCCGGCGTCGGACGACAGCACGTGCCAGCCCTCGGGGACCTCGGCGATCGTGAACCCGGCGGGCTGCCCTGCGGTGTACGCGACGAGCTCGGCCGCGGCGGCGGACGGCGCCGTCGACGTGAGCGACGCGCCGACGGCGGCCGTCACGGCGAACGCGCCGACGACACCGGAGCCGACGAGGCGCGTGCGGCGGCGGCGCGCGCGGCGACCCCGGTCCAGGTCGTCGTCCAGGGTCGCGGCCGAGGGGATCGTGTCAGCGGCGCTCGTCGCGCGGGTCATCAGGGTGGTCAGGTCGCTCATCGCAGGCTCCCGGCGGGGTGAGGGGTACGGATCAGGGGGGTGGGAAGGGTGTCGGGCTGGGGGTGGGCGGCCGGTGGAGGGGCCGCACCGTCGTCGGCGCGGAGCACGGGCCCCAGCCGGCGCGCGAGCTTCTCGAGCGCCCGGGCGGTCTGGCTCTTGACCGTGCCCTGCGTGCACCGCAGCGCACGCGCGGTGCACGCGACGCTCAGGTCGTGGAAGTAGCGCAGCACGACCGCGGCGCGCATCCGCTCGGGCAGCTCGCCGAGCGCGGCGAACAGCAGCCGGGCGTCGTCGTCCGCGCCGCCGTCGCCGGTCGCGCGGTCGGGGAGCTCGGAGCGGAGGTCCTCGCGCTGCCGGCGGGTCGACCGCATCTCGTCGGTGAAGGCGTTGACCAGGACGCGGCGGGCGTACGCGGTGCGGTTCTCGACGCCGCGCAGCCGGGGCCACGCGAGGTAGAGCCGGGTCAGCGCGGTCTGCACCACGTCCTCGGCGGTGTGCGGGTCACCGGCCGTCAGCAGCGTCGCGGTGCGGACCAGGAGCGGCCGGTGCTGCGCCGCCCAGGCCCGGAAGTCGTCGTCAGGTGTCATCGGGGGCTCTCCATCCGTTCATGCCCCTCAGACGGACCCGGGACCACGATCGGTTGCATCCTCGCGCGGTCCGGCACTCCCGCGGCGCACCGCTGGCGCGCCGCCGGCCGGCTGCGCCACGCTCGGGGCATGGTGCCCACCGACCGCCTCGCGCTGTTCGTCGTCGCGAGCATCTCGCTCATCCTGGTGCCCGGTCCGTCGGTCGGCTTCGTCGTCGCCACGACGCTGCGGCACGGGCGACGAGCGGGCCTCGCCGCGACCGCGGGCGTCGAGGTCGGGTACCTCGTGCACGTGCTCGGGGCCGTCGTCGGGCTCTCCGCGGTCGTCGTCGCGAGCGCGAGCGCGTTCACCGCGGTGAAGGTGCTCGGCGCGGCGTGGCTCGCGTGGCTCGCGGTGCGGTCGTGGCGCGCGCGCACTCCGGGGACGCTGGGCGACGCCGGTCTGCCGGGCGGCGACCCGGCGGGCACCGCCTCGCCCGGCTCCGCGGCGCGCGAGCGCCGCCCGTCGGCAGGCCTCGGCAGCCGGTTCCGGGCCGGCCTCCTCGTGGGCGCGCTCAACCCCAAGACCGCCGTCTTCTTCCTCGCGTTCCTCCCCCAGTTCGTCGTGCCCGCGGCCGGGCCGGTGTGGTTCCAGCTCCTCGAGCTCGGGCTCGTGTTCATCGCGCTCGCGTGGGTGCTCGACTCGGGGTGGTGCGTCGCGGGCGGCGCCCTGCGGGACCGGTTGCCCGGGCTGCGGCTGCGCGTGCTCGACCGGGTCTCGGCCGGTGTCTACGCGGCGCTGGCCGCCGTGACGCTCACCGCGCGGCGGGCGGCGGCGTGACGGGACTGCCGCGGGTGCCCGACGACGCTCCGGGCGACGTCGAGGAGCCGCTCACCGGCGGCAACGTGAGCGAGGGTCTCGTGCGGGTCGGCGACACGGTGCGCCGTCCCGCCGGGCCGTGGACGCCCGCGGTGCACGCCGTGCTGACCCGCCTCGCGGACGTCGGGTTCCGGCACGCACCCCGGTCGTACGGGCTCGACGCGCAGGGTCGGCACGTCGTCGAGCACGTGCCGGGGGTCATGGCGCACCCGCTGCCCGACGGCGTGACCGCGCCCGGTCTTGCGGACGTGGGACGGCTCGCCCGGGACCTGCACGACGCGCTCGACGGCTGGGTACCGCCGCCCGACGCCCGGTTCCAGCGCGTCATCCCGCCCGACGGCGAGGACCTGGTGATCCACCACGACCTCGCGCCGTGGAACCTCGTGCTCGCCGACGACCGCCTCGTGCTCATCGACTGGGACGGCTGCGGTCCCGGCACGCGCACGTGGGACCTCGCCTACGCCGCGCACGCGTTCGTCCCGCTCGCCCCGGCCGGCGCCGGCGGCCCAGGGCTCGACGCCGCCGGGGCCGGGCTGCGCGCGCTCGCCGACGGCTACGGGCTCGACGAGGCCGGCCGCGAGCGCCTCGCCCGCACGCTCGCCCCGCGGACGTGGAGCATGCACACGCTGCTCGAGCACGGGCACCGGACCGGGACGCAGCCGTGGGCCCGGCTGTGGGACGAGGGCCACGGGGGCTACTGGCGGCGCGACGCCGAGTGGGTCGAGGAGCACGCGGCGGTGCTCCGCGCGGCGCTCACCGCCTGACGGCCCGACCGGTCGCGGCCGCGCCTCGCGGTGCCGGGGTCAGGCCGCCCGTGCCCGGCGCCGACGCAGGACCGCGGCCGTGACGGCCGCGACCACGCTCGCGCCGACCGCGACCCCGACGAGCACGAGCAGCGCACCGACGAGCCACAGCCCGGTCTCGTCGGTGCTCGCCGTGACCGACCACGCGACGGTGAACGCGAGCGTCGTCACGGCGACGGTCACGGGGCCCCCGAGCCGGACCGTCCCCAGGACCACCGCGACGGCGAGGCTCAGCGCGCAGCCCACCACCTGCCACGCCTCGTACGGCCCGGACGCGACGCCCGTCGCCGGGTCGACCTGGTACGTCGTGTCCCACGCGAGCCACGCGAACCAGCACGCGGCGGCCAGGACCGCGAGCACCGCGACGCGCACCGCTCGTGCCGCACCCGTCGGCCCGGGCGCCGTCCCTGCCGTGCGCCGGTCTCCGCCGCCACCGCCCACCCCGCGTGCGCCTGCCGTGCCCGCGCTCTCGTCCGACGCTGCCATGCGTGCCTCCTGAGCCTCCGGCGGCCGGGCGGCGCCCCCGGACCGCACCTACGCTGAACGGCAGGCCGCACCACGGGCCCGCACCGCAGACCCGAACCGTACGGGAGCCCCGCCATGGACGTGTCGACCCCCGTCTGGATCGCGACGATCGCCTTCATCGTCGCGCTGCTCGCGTTCGACTTCGTCTTCCACGTCCGCAAGGCCCACGTGCCGACGCTCGGCGAGGCCGCGCGGTGGTCGGCGATCTACGTCGGCATCGCGATCGCGTTCGGCCTCGCGGTGTGGGCGTTCGGCGGGCACACGATGGGCGCCGAGTACTTCGCGGGCTACGTCACCGAGAAGGCGCTCTCGGTCGACAACCTGTTCGTCTTCCTCATCATCATGCAGAGCTTCAAGGTGCCCCGGGCCGACCAGCAGAAGGTCCTGCTGTTCGGGATCGTCTTCTCCCTGATCGCCCGGACCGGGTTCATCCTGCTCGGCGCGGCTCTGATCAACCGGTTCGCGGCGGTCTTCTACGTGTTCGGCCTGATCCTGCTGCTCACCGCCGGGAACCTGCTCAAGCCGGAGTCCGAGGACAGCCACGCCGCGGACAACATCATGGTCCGGCTCGCGCGGAAGGTGTTCCACTCGACCGACCACTACGACGGCGACAAGCTGTTCACGATGGTGGACGGCAAGCGCGCGCTCACGCCGATGCTGCTCGTCATGGTCGCGATCGGCGGAACGGACATCCTGTTCGCGCTGGACTCGATCCCGGCGATCTTCGGGCTCACGCAGAACGTGTTCCTGGTGTTCACGGCGACCGCCTTCTCGCTGCTCGGTCTGCGCCAGCTGTACTTCCTCATCGACGGCCTGCTCGACCGGCTCGTCTACCTCTCGTACGGGCTGGCGGCGATCCTCGCGTTCATCGGCGTCAAGCTGATCCTGCACGCGCTGCACGAGAACAACGTGCCGTTCATCAACGAGGGCGAGCCCGTCCCCGTCGTCGAGATCAGCACGCCGCTGTCGCTGAGCGTGATCATCGGGACGCTCGTCGTGACCGTGGTCGCGTCGCTCACGAGCGCGAAGGGCCGCGCGCAGAACTCCGTCGCCGCGGCCCGGCGGCACGCGACCGAGTACCTCGAGACGGAGAACGACCCGGCGTACGAGGAGGAGCTGTTCGCGCGCCTGCTCCGCGAGGAGGAGCAGCTCCGCGCGCTGCCCGAGAAGTACCGGGCCCGCATCCGCTCGGAGCGCGAGCTCATGGAGCTGCTGCAGCGCGCGCACGCGGAGCACGACGACGCCGTCTCGACCGGCTACCTGCCGCCCGCGGGTCGCTGACCGTCAGCTCCAGACGCTCAGCACCACGGACACCAGCACGAGCTTCACGAGCCAGTCCCCGGCGTGCAGCGCCGCGAGCCGCCACGGGACCTTCTCGTGCACCACGGAGCCGCTGAGCAGGACGACCGGGAAGCCGACCCAGAGCACGACCCCCAGCAGCGCGCCCGCCGCCCAGCCGTCGACCTCCCCGAGCGCGACGACCACGGCGACGACGCACGTCACCGCGAGCGTGCGCAGCAGCTCGACCGGCATCATCCAGGCCGGCGGCGGGGTGTCGGCCGCGGCGCTGCTGAGCCGCGCGAGCTGTGACCCGAGGACCGCGTAGTACGCGAACGCGGCGACGAACGCCGCCACCGTCGCCACGAGGACCGGGAGGATCCCGAGGTCGTCCATCACGCGCTCCGCTCGTCGGCTCGTCGTCCGTCACCCCGGCAGACCGGGGTGCGGGCGCGAACTCATCGGGGCGCCGCCACCGCCGCCCGGGCGCTGAGTTCCCGCGGCGACGGCCGTCTACCCCGACGAGCCACCGCAGGGAGCGCACCGCCGGCGCCCAGCGCGCCCGTCTGGAGGAGAGCCCGATGAACGACACCGCGCCGGCGGCGGACGACCCGTCCGCCGCCGAGACCCCGCAGGTCGAGCCGCTCGACCGCGACTTCACGGCGACCGTGGTGACGAGCCCGAGCACCGGGGGCTGGACGTACGTCGTGCTGCCGGGATCCGCCGAGATCTTCGGCACGCGCGGGCTCGTCAAGGTCCGCGGCACGGTGGACGGCCACGTGTTCCGCAGCTCGTTCATGGCGATGGGCGACGGCACCCACAAGCTGCCCGTCACGGCGCGGACGCTGCGCGCGATCGGCAAGGCGGCCGGCGACGAGGTGCGGGTGCACCTGGACGAGCGGCTCCGCTGACCTCAGCTGCCCTGGAGCTCGCCGGGGTCGGGCGTGCGGAACGGCGGGTCGTCGAGCGTGCCGGGGCGGAGCGCGCCCTCGTCCGCCGCCTCCGCGTCCCCGTCCGGCACGCGGTCGGGCTCCTCGCCCTCGACGCCGAAGCCCTCGGCCGGGGGAGGTCCGCCGTGCCCGACGTCGGCGGCGGGGACGCCCGGGTCGGGCTCCCCGTGGGGCAGGAACGGTGCGGCCATCGACATGCCCCCACCCTGCAGCACGGGCGGCTCCGGGGCGCGTCGGGGACGTGGGGTGCGACGAGAGTTCGTCGGCTCGTCACCGGGCCGTCACCGACGGCCGGGCGTCGGTCGGGTGCGGGCGGTCCGCCCTCAGCCCCGGCGCAGCTCGCGCACCGTGCCCGGCCCGTCGCCCGAGACGGCCCCGCTGTCGACGTGCGTGAACCCCTCTGCGGTCAGGCCGTCGAGGAACCGGCCGCTCAGCTTGCGGGGCGCGCGGACGAGCGCGACGTCGCTGCCGTCGGCCTGGTGCTGCTGGCGCGCGGTCAGCACGTCGGCGGCGGGCGTGCCCTCCGCGTACAGCACCGCGACCCGGCGGCTCGTGCTCGGCACGTCGGGCACGAGGTCGATGATCCGCTCGAACCCGATCGAGAACCCGCACGCGGGCACGTCGCGCCCGAGCCACTTGCCGACGACGGAGTCGTAGCGCCCGCCGCCCGCGACCGAGCCGGCCGACGAGGGGTGCGTCATCTCGAAGATGGGTCCGGTGTAGTAGCCCATGCCGCGCACGAGCGAGACGTCGAACGCGACGTCGGCCCACGGGGCGAGCTTGGCGACGGTCCCGACGATCTCCGGCAGGTCGTAGAGGCTGACCTGCACGTCGGTGCCGTCGACCGTGAACGCGCCCTCGCGCAGCGGGGCGTCGTCGAGCCCGGTCTGCGTCCCGAGCGCGGTGACCGAGGCGAGGAGCCGCTCGACGGTCTCGCCCGACGCGAGCCCGCGCCCCTCGATCTCTGCCGCGACGCCGGCGGCCCCGATCTTGTCGAGCTTGTCGAGCGCGATGAGCGTCTCGGCGGACCGCTCGGGCGCGATGCCGACCGCGGCCAGCAGGTCGAGCAGGATGCGCCGGTCGTTGATCCGCAGCGTGATGCCCTCGGCGAGGCCGAGGTCCTCGAACGCCGCGAGCGTCGCGACGACGAGGTCCATCTCGGCGATCGTGCCGGGCTCGCCGATGATGTCGATGTCGCACTGCGTGAACTGGCGGTAGCGGCCCTTCTGCGGACGCTCGGCGCGCCACACCGGACCGGTCTGCAGCGCCCGGAACACGGTCGGCAGCTCGGCGGCGTGCGACGCGTAGAACCGGGTCAGCGGCACGGTGAGGTCGTAGCGCAGCGCGAGGTCGACGGCCTCGGCCGGGTTCACGGGCGTCCCCGCGTCGAGCCCGCGCTTCATGATCTGGAAGAGCATCGACTCGTTCTCGCCGCCCTGGTTCGAGCGCAGCCGCTCGATGGGCTCGACCGCGGGGGTCTCGATCTCGGTGAAGCCGAACCGGCGGTACGTCGAGCGGATGGAGCCGAGGACGCGCTCCCGCTTCTCCTTCTCCGCGGGCAGGACGTCACGCATGCCGCGTGCGGGAACAGCTGCTCTGGCCATGACCGCCAGGGTACCGGCGGCGGCACGGCACCCTCCGCGGCGCCCGTGCGCGGGCCGCCGGGCGAGCGGGCGGGACGACGGCGACCGAGAGTCAGAGGCCCATCTCGAGCTCGGGCTGGGGTCGTCCGAGCAGGTACCCCTGGACCAGCCCGCAGCCGACCTCGCGCAGCGCCGCGAGCTGCTCGATCTCCTCGACGCCCTCCGCGACCACGCCGATCCCGAGGTCGCTCGCGAGCGACAGGACGGCGCGCACCACGGCGAGCGACGCGTCGTCGTCGGGCAGCGCCATGATGAACGTGCGGTCGATCTTGATCTGGTCGACGGGCAGCGCCTGGATCCACGCGAGCGTCGAGTAGCCGGTGCCGAAGTCGTCGAGCGAGATCTTCACGCCCATCTGCCGCAGCTCGCCGAGCCGCTCGACCGCGCCCGGGATGTCGACGAGCGAGCGGCTCTCGACGATCTCGAGGTGGAGCTGGTCGGGGGTGATTGCGTTCGCGGTCAGGGCGCCGCGCACCGCGGGCAGCAGGCGCGGGTCGACGAGGGTCGCCCCCGCGAGGTTCACCGCCACGTGCATCGCGCGCCCGGACTCCTCGCACCAGCTCGCGAGCGTGCGGCACGCCGCGCCGAGCGCCCACAGGTCGAGGTCGGTGACGAGCCCGGCCTCCTCCGCGAGCGGCAGGAACGCCCCGGGCGCGAGCAGCCCGAGGCGCGGGTGGGCCCAGCGCAGCAGCGCCTCGCCGCCCACGACGTCGCCGGACTCGGTGGGCCCCGACACGTCCACCACGGGCTGGAAGAAGAGCCGGAGCTGGTCGTTCGTGATCGCGCTGGACAGCTCCGCCTCGAGCGACGGGACGACGCCGCGCTTGACGAGCCCCCCGGCGACGGCGACCTGGTTCCGGCCGCGCTGCTTCGCCTGGTACATCGCGGAGTCCGCGGACGCGAGGAGCTTGTCGCCGCGCCCGTCGGGCCCGGTGTGCAGCGAGATGCCGATGCTCGCGGTGATGCGCAGCTCGCGCCCGTCGATCCGGAACGGCTTGTCGAGCGACTCGATGATGTCGATCGCGATCCCGACCGCGTGGTCCTCGCCGGAGACGGTGGGGAGGACGACGGCGAACTCGTCGCCGCTGAGCCGCCCGAGCACGTCCCCGTCGCGCACGCGCTCGCGCAGCCGGGCGCCGACCTGGCGCAGCAGCTCGTCGCCCGCGGCGTGACCGAAGCCGTCGTTGACGTACTTGAACCGGTCGAGGTCGCAGAACAGCACCGCGACGGTCCGGTCCTCCGGGGTCGCGCGCAGGCAGTCGTCGAGCGCCCGCGCGAACAGCACGCGGTTGGGCAGACCGGTGAGCGCGTCGTGCTGCGACTGGTGGTGCACGGTCGCGAGCAGCCGGGCGTTCTCGAGCGCGGTCGCCGCCTGGTCGCTGAGCCCCTCGAGCCGGGTCAGCGCCTCGGCGAGCGTCGCCGTCCCCACCATCGACCGGGGCCAGCTCGCGGTCGCGATGCCCATGAGCGAGTCCCCGGCGAGCAGCGGCACGACGATCGCGGACCGGGCACCGACGCCGTGCAGCAGGGCCGCGACGACGGGGCTCGCGGTGCTGACGTCGAGCACCAGGGGCTCGCGGCGCGTGATGAGGCCGGCGAGCTCGGGCACGTTGTCCATGCGGATCGTGGCGTTCGCGAGCACCTCGGACTCGTGCGGCTCGTGCCCGTGCGACGCGACGGACCGCAGCGACCCGGACGCGGCGTCCCACAGCATGACGCCCGCACCCCGGCACCCGACGATGCCCGGCATGGCCCGGGCGACGACCGTCGCGGCCGCGAGGGTGTCCCGCGCGCCGGCGAGGGAGTGCGCCAGGGCGAGGAGCGCCGTCGCGCGGCTGGCCTCCCGGCGGCTGTCCTCGAGCGCGGTCAGCAGGTCGAGCGCGGCGGCGGCGTGGCGCGCGTACGCCTCGAGCAGGTGGCGGTCCTGGTCGAGCCCGCGCTGCCCGGGCCCGAACACCGCGGCGAGCTTCCCGTGCGCGTGGCGCGTCGAGGCGACGTCGACGACGACCGCCCGCGCCCCGAGGTCGTCCCCACGGCGCATCGCGTCCGCGAGCTCGCGCGCCTCGTCCGCGTCGAGGCCGCTCGAGCGCACGACCGGCTCGTCGCCGTCCCGCCCCTCGACGACCAGGAGGTACGCCGGGGCGAGCAGCGCGCTCGCGGCCCGGTCCGTGATCCGCCCGAGCACCGCACCGACGTCGTCGCTGCTGACCAGGTCGGACGCCGCGAGCTGGAGGTCCTCGAGCTGCGCGCGCAGCGCGCCGAGCTCGACGCTCTCGTCGTGGCGGCGCCGGAGCAGCGCGAACCGCCGGTAGCGGGGCCAGCGGATCGTGTACACGCAGTGCGGGTGCCCGTCCGACTGGCACGTCTCGTGCTCGACGACCGCCGCGGGCAGGTCGAACAGGCGCGGCACGGCGGACATGAGGCCGCGCGCGTAGTCGCAGTCGAGGCGCGAGTGCTCGTAGCCGTCGTGCAGCCGGTAGTGGACCGTCGCGGAGGTCGCGCTGAGGCTGACGATCCGCAACGTCGACGTGGACGTGAACTTCGACACCGCGCGGGGCAGCTGGCGGTACACCTCGCGCGGGCTGCCGAGCGTGCGCAGGAGCAGCACGAGCGCGTGGTCGAGCCCGTTCGCGATGGCCGTGACCCCGACGTCGAACATCGCGCCGGGGTCGCCGAGCACGTCGACCGCGGCCTGGAACAGCCGGATCCGCGTCCGGTAGTCGATCCAGTGCGCCATGTCGTCGACGTGCGCCGCGAGCTCGGGCGCACCCGCGCGCTCGAGGACCGCCTGGACCGCGGCGTCGCCGCCGTGCGCCCGGACGTGCCGGAACAGCAGGGTCGTCGTCCCCCCGGACGTCTCGCGTCCTGACGTCTCGCGCTCTCCGGTGGTCTCCATGGCGTGAGGCCCATCGGTCCCGGCACGCCGAGTTCAAGGGCTCGACGTCCCGGGGTGGGGGTGAAGCGGCGATCTCACCCGCACCGTCGGACCGTCCGCCCAGGACGCACCGCAGCGCGACCGCCCCGGGGTCGGGACCGTCGCGCCGCAGGTCGGTCCGCGAGCGGTGGCGCGTCAGGCCGGCGAGCCCACCGCGGCGACGCCCGAGTCGTCGGTCGAGCCGGGCTGGTCGCCCGCGCCCGGGTCCCCCGTGACCGGGCCGGTCGTCGGCGTCTGGCGGGCGACCGAGCCCGCGGGGAGCTGCTTCTCCGGGACGGGCGCGTCGCCCGACGCGCGCTGGACCCGGTAGTACGCGCGGGACTCGTCCTGCCGCCGGCGCTCGGCGCCCGACGCGATCGCCGCACGCACGTGCTCCGGCCCGTACCCGAACGCGTCGACCAGGTCCTGCGCGTGCGGCCGCAGCCGCGCGAGCAGCCGGTCGATGTACGACGTCACCGTCCGCGCCCGCCCGGCCGACATCCGGCCGTTGATCAGGTACCAGGCGAGGTTGCGCTCGACGAGGCTGAGCCCGAACAGGTCGCGCAGCCACGTGAGCACCTGGCGCGTCCCGGCGTCCTCGGTGCGTGCGAGGGCCGACGTGAACGCCTCCCACTGGATGAGCTCGGCGTGCGCCCGCGCGGTCTCGATGAGCTCGTGCTGGTGGGAGTTGAAAAGCGCCGCGGCGTCCTCGCGGGACGCGCGCGACGCGGGGCGCAGCGCCTGCGCGAGGTCCGCGACCATCGTCTCGACGCGGTCGGTCAGCAGCTCGCGCTGCGTCGCCGTCTCGCGCAGCTGACCCGCGGACCGGCGCGCGTCGCCGGCGTCGGTCAACGTCTGGACCGCCCGCATGAGCGGGGTCCTGTGCAGTGCGGCGTCGGCCGCCCGGCCCGCGACGTACCGCGCGACGGCGCTCGCGTCGACGTCCTTGAACGCCTTGGCGTAGTCCGCGAGCAGGCGCTTCGCGACGAGCTGGAGCAGGACCGTGTTGTCGCCCTCGAACGTCACGTACACGTCCATGTCGGCGCGCAGCGACACGAGCCGGTTCTCGGTGAGGAAGCCCGCACCGCCGCACGCCTCGCGCGCCGTCTGGAGGGCGTCGAGCGCGAGCCACGTCGACTTCGGCTTGAGCGCCGCCGCGAGGGTCTCGAGGTCCTGGCGCGTGTCCTCGGTGTCCGCGCGGCCCGAGAAGACGTCGTCGAACGCGCTCAGCAGGTGCTCGTGCGCGAACGCCGACGCGTACGTCTCCGCGAGCAGCGGCAGAAGCCGGCGCTGGTGCTCCGCGTAGTCGAGCAGCACCATCTCCTCGGTGTCGGACGCCGCGGTGAACTGCCGCCGCTGGTTGCCGTACGTGACCGCGGTGATGAGCGCGAGCTTCGCGACGTTGACCGCCGCACCGTCGAGCGAGACGCGCCCCTGCACGAGCGTGCCGAGCATCGTGAAGAACCGGCGGCCCGGGCTCGCGATCGGCGAGGAGTAGGTGCCGTCGGCCGTGACGTCGCCGTAGCGGTTGAGCAGGTTCGCCCGCGGGACGCGCACGTGCGTGAAGTGCAGGCGCCCGTTGTCGATGCCGTTGAGGCCGCCCTTGAGGCCGTCGTCCTCCCCCCCGACGCCCGGCAGGAACTCGCCGGTCTGCGGGTCGCGGATCGGCACGTACAGCGCGTGCACGCCGCGGTTCACGGCCCGGCCGCCCTCGCCGTCGGGCGTGATGAGCTGCGCGAAGACGACCGCCGCGGTGCCGTGCTGCGCGGCGTTGCCGAGGTAGTCCTTCCACGCCGCACGGAACGGCGTGTGCAGGTCGAACTCCTCGGTCGCCGGGTCGTACGTCGCGGTCGTCCCGATCGAGGCGACGTCCGAGCCGTGCCCCGTCTCGGTCATCGCGAAGGCGCCCGGGACCTCGACCGACATGGCGCCGGGCAGCAGGCGCGCGTGGTGGTCGGCCGTGCCGAGGTGCATGATCGCGGACGCGAACAGGCCCCACTGCACGCCGGCCTTGATCTGCAGCGACGGGTCCGCGACGACGAGCTCCTCGAACCGCGACAGGCTGCCGCCGTGGTCGGAGCGCCCGCCCAGCACCTCGGGGAACGCGCGCAGCACGTCCGCCTCCGCGGCGAGCAGCCGGAGCTGGCCCAGGACCCGCTCGCGGTGCTCGGCCATCGACTGGCCCTCGATGCGGTGGAACCGCGGGTCCGCGGCGACCGCGCGCGCGCCGCGGCGGAGCTCGGCGTAGCGGCCCAGCAGCTGCTCGCCGAGCGCGGCGACGTCCACCGCCGGCGTGGCGGCGTCCGGAGCGGCGGGACCGGCGGGTCGGGCGGGTCGGGCGGCCGGGCGGTCGGTCGTGGCGGTCATCGGGACTCCTCGGTCGGGGTGTGAGGTGCGGGCGCGGGGCCGGCGTCGGGGATGGTGGCGTCGGTCGCGGTGGTGCGGTCGGGGGCGCGGGTGCGCTCGCGGGCGAGGAGGCCGACGGGTCCGGCCCACAGCCACGCGGCGACGGACGCGGTCAGCACCTCGCGGGTCGGGGAGCCGGGTGTCCCGCGGTGCGCGAGCCAGCGCTCGCCCGCGCCGCGCACGAACCCGACGGCCCCCGCGGCCCACGCCTCGGCGAGCGCGAGCTGCTCGGGGTCGGGGCCCGCGTCGTCGTCCGCGAGCGCGTGGGCGAACGGGGCGGCGACGAGCGCGGTCACCGAGTCGAGGAAGTGCCCGAGGGGCCCGCCGGACTCGACCGAGCCGTCGCGCGTCACGAACGCGTAGACGTGCGGGGAGTGCTCGATCATCTCGAGGTAGACGGCGACCATGCCGCGCAGCCCGTCGCGAGGGGTCGGGGCGATCCGCAGCACGGCCTCGAGCGCGCCCTGGATCTGCAGGACGACGGCCTCGGCGACCGCGATCTGCAGCCCGGTCTTGTCGCTGAAGTAGCGGTAGACGATCGACTTGGACGTCCCCGCAGCGGCGGCGATCTCCTCCATCGAGACGTCGGGGCCCTGGTGGTGGACGGTCCTGCGGGCGACGCGCACGAGCTCGGCGCGGCGGGCTTCGCGGTGGTCGGCCCAGCGGGTCGAGCGGCCGTCGGGGGCGGGCTCGCCGCCGAGCACCGGGCGCGTGGACTCGTCGGCGCGACGGTAGCGGTCGGCGTCGGGCGGGGCCTGCGCCGGGCGCGAGGGCTGCTGCCCGGGGCGGACGGTGCGGAGGGGGTTCGCGCCGAGGGGACGCGGCTCGCGCACCGTCGGGGACGACGGTGCGCGGCGGTCCGTCGGCGTCGACGGATCAGATGTGATCGGGCTCACGAAACCGACGGTATCAGGTACTGTGGGTTCTGGACATAGCACGAGGTGTGACGCCCGGCCCGGGACCCACGTCCCGACCGGCGCTTCCCACCCGCGGACCCGCACGACGCCCGATGCAGCACCAGCCTCGACCCAGCGACGACGCGAGAGGAACGCCATGGCAGCCACCCGCTCCCCGGCCCCGACCCCCGCCCCCGACCACCCGCAGGGCGGGGCCCCGCGCCGGGCGCTCGTGCTCGGCGGCAACCGGATCCCGTTCGCGCGGGCCGGTGGCAAGTACGTCCGCGCGAGCAACCAGGACATGCTCACGGCCGCGCTCGACGGGCTCGTCGCCCGCTACGGGCTGCAGGGCGAGCGCATCGGCGAGGTGGCCGCAGGCGCCGTGCTCAAGCACAGCCGCGACTTCAACCTCACGCGCGAGTCGGTGCTCGGCTCCGCGCTGTCCAACGAGACCCCCGCGTTCGACCTCCAGCAGGCGTGCGCCACCGGGCTCGAGACCGTGGTGCTCCTCGCGAACAAGATCCGCCTCGGTCAGCTCGAGTCCGGGATCGCGGGCGGCGTCGACTCCACGTCCGACGCCCCGATCGCCGTGAGCGACCGCCTGCGCCGCGTGCTGCTCGACCTGTCGCGCGCCAAGACCCCGCAGCAGAAGCTCGCCGCGCTCGCCCGGCTGCGCCCCGGCGACCTCGCGCCGTCGGTCCCCCGCACGTCCGAGCCGCGCACCGGCCTGTCGATGGGCGAGCACCAGGCGCTCACCACCGCCGACTGGGGCATCACGCGCGAGGCGCAGGACGAGATCGCGCTGCTCAGCCACGAGCGCCTCGCCGCCGCGTGGGACGCCGGCTTCTTCGACGACCTCGTGACCCCGTACCGCGGGCTCACGCGCGACGCGAACCTGCGCGCCGACACCTCGCTCGAGAAGCTCGCCAAGCTCAAGCCCACGTTCGGGCTCACGCTCGACACGCCCGCGACGATGACCGCGGGCAACTCCACGCCGCTGACCGACGGCGCGTCGACCGTGCTGCTCGGCTCCGAGGAGTGGGCCGCCGCGCACGACCTCACGCCGCTCGCGAGCGTCGTCGACGCCGAGACCGCCGCCGTCGACTTCGTGCACGGGGTCGACGGGCTGCTCACCGCCGGGGTGTTCGCCGCGCCGCGCCTGCTCGCCCGCCACGGGCTCACGCTCGACGACATGGACTACGTCGAGATCCACGAGGCGTTCGCCGCGACCGTCGCGGTGACGCTCGGCGCCTGGGAGTCCGACGAGTTCTGCCGCACGCGCCTCGGCCTCGACGGCCCGCTGGGCAAGGTCGACCGCAGCCGGGTCAACGTGCACGGCTCGTCGCTCGCCGCCGGCCACCCCTTCGCCGCGACCGGCGGGCGGATCGTCGCGACGATCTCCAAGGAGCTCGCGCGCCGCAAGGCCGCGAACGGCGACGGCCGGCCCGTGCGGGCCCTCCTCTCGGTGTGCGCCGCGGGCGGCATCGGCGTGACCGCGATCCTGGAGGCAGCGTGACCGACACCTACCTGAACCTCGTCAACTCGGGGTTCACGAAGAAGATCGCCCGGCAGCTCGGGCTGCCCCGGCCCGTCCCGCTGCGGCGCCACCAGCCCGGTCGCCCGCTCGTCGATGGGCCCGTGCTCGTGCTCGGCACCGGGGAGGACGCCGACACGGTCGCGCACGTGCTCGCGGGCACGGCGTCGGCCGCCGGGACGAACGGCGCGGGGGTCGACGGGACGCTGCCCGCGCCCGGCTGGGACCTCGACGTGCGCCGCCACCCCGCGCAGGGCGAGCGGTACGCCGCCGTCGTGCTCGTGCTGACCCAGCTCACGCACCCCGACGAGCTCGCCGCGCCCGTGCTCGCGCTCGGGTCGACGCTCAAGGGCCTCGCACCGCACGCGCGCGTCGTCACCGTCTCGCGGCCCGCCACGCCCGACGACGGCCCCGCGGTCGCCGCCGCGCGTCAGGGCGTCGACGGGATCCTGCGCTCCGTCGCCAAGGAGCTCCGCACCGGGGCGACCGGCAACGGCGTCGTCGTCGCGGACGGCGTCCCCGTGACCGCGCCGAGCGTCCTCGGGGCGGTGCGCTTCTTCCTGTCGGCCCGGTCGGCGTTCGTCGACGGGCAGCTGCTGTCCGTCGACAGCGACGGCGGCTCGCTCCCGCTCGACTGGGACCGTCCGCTCGACGGCCGGGTCGCGGTCGTGACCGGCGCCGCCCGCGGCATCGGCGCGGCCATCGCGGAGACCCTCGCGCGCGACGGCGCGACCGTCGTCGCCGTCGACATCCCGGCGGCGGGCGAGCAGCTCGCAGCCGTCGCCAACAAGGTCCGCGGCACCGCGCTGCAGCTCGACGTGACCGCCGAGGACGCGGGGACACGGATCCTCGAGCACGCCCGGACCCGTCACGGTCGCCTCGACGTCGTCGTCCACAACGCCGGCATCACGCGCGACAAGCTCCTCGTCAACATGACGCCCGACCGGTGGGACCCGATCATCGCGGTCAACATCGCCGCGCAGCTGCGGATCAACGAGCAGCTCCTCACGTCGGGCGACTTCACCGCGGAGCCCCGCATCGTCGCGCTCGCGTCGACGTCCGGCATCGCAGGCAACCGCGGCCAGACGAACTACGCGGCGTCCAAGGGCGGCGTCGTCGGCATGGTCCGCGCCACCGCTCCCCTGCTGACCGCGTTCGGGGGGACGGCCAACGCCGTCGCCCCCGGGTTCATCGAGACGGACATGACGGCGAAGATCCCGGCCGTCACGCGGCAGGTCGCGCGGCGGCTCAACTCGCTGCAGCAGGGCGGCCAGCCCGTCGACGTCGCCGAGGCCGTCGCGTTCCTCGCGTCGCCGCAGGCCGGGGGCGTCGTCGGGCGCACGCTGCGGGTGTGCGGGCAGAACCTGGTGGGCCAGTGACCGCTGCCGGCGGCCCCGTGGGCCGGGACCGCGCGCAGGACGTCGCGGACCTGCGCCGTGAGGAGGTCGTGCTCCCCGGGGTGCCGTCGCTCGGGCGGCTCTACGCGCGCGGCGCCGCGGCGTCCGGGCGGCTCGCGCTCGCGCGGCGGTTCGGTCGCGGACCGGTCGACCTGCCCGAGGTCGCCTATCTCGTCGCCGGGGTCCAGGCCGACGCCACGCACCTCACCGCCTACCAGCACCTGCTCGGCGAGACCGCGTCGGACGTGCTGCCGGCCGGGTTCGTGCACGTGCTCGCGTTCCCCGTCGCGACCGCGGTCATGGCCCGGCCCGACTTCCCGCTGCCGCTCGCGGGGCTCGTGCACCTCACGAACGAGGTCAGCCAGCACGTGCCGCTGCGCCTCGGGCAGGCCGTCGACGTGCGGGCGTGGGCCCAGGGGCTCGCGGCGCACCGCACCGGGACCACCGTCGAGCTCGTGACCGAGGTCCGGCTCGCCGGTGCCGCACGCGAGCTCGGCGAGGGGCCGGTCGCGTGGCGCGGGGTCTCGACGTACCTCGCGAGGGGCATGCACCTCGTGCGGGCGGGTGCGGGGGCCGACGGCGGCGGTGTGACCGGCGGCGTCGGCGGGTCCGACGGCGCTCGGGGCGACGACGCTCGCGACGGTGGGGCTCGGGGCGGTGGGGCTGCGGACGGTGGCGGGGCGCAGGCCCGGCCGGCGTTCGTGCCGCCCGTGCCCACCGCGCGCTGGGAGCTCGACGCCGGCACCGGGCGCCGGTACGCGGCCGTCTCGGGCGACCGCAACCCGATCCACCTGTCCGCGGTCTCGGCCAAGGCGCTCGGCTTCCCGCGCGCGATCGCCCACGGGATGTACACCGCGGCGCGCGCGCTCGCGACGGTCGGCGCCGAGCGGGGCGACGCGTTCACGTGGTCCGTCGAGTTCGCGAAGCCCGTGCTGCTGCCCGGGTCCGTCGCGGTGCGGGTCGCCGCCGACGGCGCACCGGGCGACGGCTACACGTACGCCGGCTGGCACGCCCGCACCGGCAAGCTGCACCTCACGGGGTCGGTCCGGCCGCTCTGACGCACGTGACGGCAGGTCCCGCCCCCGCACCTCGGTCGGGACCTGCCGTCGCCGTCCTCGGGCTCACCCGCCGGCGGGCTCACACGCGGGCGCGCTCACCCCGCGGCCGGGGCTCACCCGCGGGCGGGGCTCAAGCAGGAGGCCGCTCGCGCCGAAGACCCTGCGTACGCAGGACGGCGGCGGAGGGCTCAGGCATGTCGATGCACGGTACGGATCGCGCCCCGAGCGCCACCACCCCCGAGGCCGGCTGGTACGCCGACCCTGCCGGGGCCGGTCTCCGGTGGTGGGACGGCCAGGCGTGGACCGAGCACGTGGGCGCGGCGCCGGAGCCCCGGAGCACCGCGGCGCCCGAGCCCGGGTTCGCCCCCGTCGACGACCCCGCCGCGCGTCGGGCTGCGGCCGCGGCGGCGCACGGCGGGAGCGGCGCGCACGGTCGCGTCGGCGCGCAGGGCGAGGTCGGCGGGCCGGGCTCGTTCGGTGGGCAGACCGGGTTCGCGGCCCAGCCCGGGTTCGGTGCCCAGCCGGGCCTCGGTGCCCAGCCCGGGTTCGGGGCCCAGCCCGGGTTCGGTGCGCAGACCGGGTTCGGTGCCCAGCCCGGCTCCGGCGGGGCCAGCGGCTTCGGCGCCGTGCCGGGCCGGCCCGGCGGGTGGCAGGCCGGCCCTGCGGCGTTCGGCCCCGGCGCGCCCCGCCCCTACGCCCCGGCGGTGAAGCCCACGAACGGCCTCGCGACGGGGGCGCTGGTCGTCAGCATCGCGGTCGTCGTGGTCGGCTTCCTCACGGGCATCGCCTACGCCTTCGTCCTGTCGCTGATCCTGTCGGTCAAGGCGCTGCAGCGGTCGAACGAGATCGCCCGCGAGGGGCACGGGGCGGTCGGCCGTGCGCGTGCGGTGTGCGCGCTGGTGATCTCGGGCCTCGTGCTGCTCGACGTCGTGATCAGCGCGGTGTTCCTCCGAGGCGTGTGAGCAGCCCGTCGCGCACCGCGGGCCACTCGTCGGCCAGCACCGAAAAGTAGGCGGTGTCGCCGCGGGAGCCGTCGGGCGCGACGCGGTGGCTGCGCAGCACGCCCTCGGGGACGGCGCCGAGCCGCGTGATGGCGGCGACGGAGCGGGCGTTGCGGGCGTCGGCCCGGAGCGCGACGCGCTGCATCCCCCACTCCTCGAACGCGTGCCGCAGCATCAGGTACTTGCACGCCGGGTTGTTCGACGTGCCCCACCAGCGCGGCGCGAAGTACGTGTGCCCGATCTCGACGCGGGCGAGCTCGGGCGCGAGGTCGTAGAACGAGGTGCTGCCGCGCACCTCGCCCGTCGCGGCGTCGAGCGCCGCGAGGGCGACGCGTCCCGGCGACGCGACGGCGGCCTCGACGTGCGTGCGCATCGCGTCGACCCCGCGCGGGACGGGCGTCGACATCCCGGCCCAGATGCGGTCGTCGACGAACGCCGCGAGGCCGTCGGCGTGCTCGGGGGCGAGCGGGACGAGGCGGACGCCGAAGCCGTCGAGCGTGAGGTCGTGGTGCACGCAGCACAACCAAGCACACGAGCCCGGCGGCGGGCGACCCGTTTCGCCCCGCGACCTCGGTGCCTGCCCGCGGCCCCCAGCCGCCGGACGCCCGGCTCGGGCCCGCGACCTCGGCACGCTCCGCCTCAGGCTCCGCGACCACCCGCCGCCTCACCGCGGCCCAGCCCGACCACCCGTCGGCGCACGACCCGGTGCACCACCCCGAGCCCGAGCACGACGGTCCCCGTGAGCACCGCGCCGGCGGGCAGCGTCACGACGAGCGCGAGGCACCCGACGACGCCGACGACCGCGAGCGCGCGCGGGTAGAGCCGTTCGGCGGCCGGCTGGGTCAGGGCGGCCGCGTTCGCCACCGCGTAGTAGAGCAGCACGCCGAAGGACGAGAAGGCGATCGCCCCCCGGAGGTCGGTCACGACCACGAGCACCGCGACCACGCACCCGACGGCGACCTCGGCGTGGTGCGGGACGCGCGAGCGGGGGTGCACGGCGGCGAGCCAGGGCGGGAGCTCGCCGTCGCGGGCCATCGCCAGGGCCGTCCGCGAGATCCCCGCGACGAGGGCGAGCAGCGCACCGAGCGACGCGGCGACCGCGCCGGCCCGCACGAGCGGCGCGACCCAGGGCGCCCCCGGTGCCCCGGCCTCGGCCGCCGCCGCCAGCGGCGTGCTGCTGACGGCGACCCCGTCGGGCCCGAGCACCGCGAGCACCGTCACGGCGACGACGGCGTAGACGACGACGGCCAGGGTCAGGGCGAGCACGATGGCGCGCGGGATCGTGCGCGCCGGGTCACGGACCTCCTCGCCCATCGTCGCGATCCGTGCGTACCCGGCGAACGCGAAGAACAGCAGCCCGGCCGACTGCAGCACCCCGTGCACCCCGGCCGACGCGAGCCCGTCGCCGAGGGCGGCCACGTCGACCCCGACGCCCGGCCCCGCGAGGCTCGCGGCGACGAGTGCCGTCAGCACGACGAGCACCACCACGACGAGCACGCGCGTCAGGGCGGCGGTCCGGGTGACGCCCCGGCAGCCGACCGCCGTGACGCCCGCGACGACGGCGACCGCGAGCGGGCGCTGCCACGCCGCGGGGACCGCGTAGGACGCCACGGCGAGCGCCATCGCCGCGCACGACGCGGTCTTCCCGACCACGAACGACCAGCCCGCGAGGTAGCCCCACCACGGGCCGAGGCGCTCGCGCCCGTAGACGTACGTGCCGCCCGAGACGGGGTGCACGGCGGCGAGCTGGGCCGACGACGTCGCGTTGGCGAAGGCGACGACGGCGGCGACCACGAGCCCGACGAGGAGAGCGCTGCCCGCCGCCCGGGCCGCGGGCGCGACGGCGGTGAAGACGCCGGCGCCCAGCATCGAGCCGAGCCCGAGCACCACGGCGTCGCGCGTGCCGAGGCGTCGCGCGAGCACCGGTGAGCCACCCACCGCCGGACCTGCCACCGTCGTCCTCCTGCCCCGTCGCCGTGGTCGGCCCACGCGCTCGTGCTGAGTCTGCCTACAGTGGACCAGGACCTGGCACCTGTCCCGGCCGGGAGCACGACCTGCTCCCCGGCCGGAGCCCACCTGCCGGTCCGACGGTCAGCGGTCGCGCCGATCGAGGGGGGTAGGCGCATGGAGGGTACGAGCGCGCCCTCGTCCGGTCGCGCACGGCGGGCCGACGGGGAGGTCCGGACCGGCTCGCCCGCCGCGGGTGCCTGGCCGGTCGGCACCTACGTGGCCGTCGCGCTCGCGCTGCTGCTGCTCGCCACCGCGCTGGGCCTCGGGTTCGCCTACCAGACCAATGCCCAGCGGGCCCGCGAGCACGCGACCGACGACCTGCGCGCCGACGCGGAGATCGCCGCCTGGACGGTCACGCAGTCGGTCGTCTCGGCACGCGCCCAGGTCGAGTCGCTCGTCGCGGCGCCAGGCCTGGCCACGCTGCTCGACGACCCCGCCGGGTGCGTGCTGCCGTCCGCGGGCGCGTCGATCCTCGCCGAGGTGCGCGTGTCGCTCGTGACCGGCGCCGGTGACGTCGCGTGCACGTCGCGGCCCGAGCAGGTGCCCGCGGAGCCCGGCCTGCACGCCGGGAGCGACTGGCTCACGCGCACGCTCGGGACCTCGACGACGCAGGTCGTGGGGGGCGCGCAGGACCCGGCCACCGGGCGCCCCTCGATCGTGGTCGCGCGGGCGTTCGCGGCCGACGACGCCGGTGGGCGGGCCGCGGCGGTCCTGTTCCTCGACGTGGGGACCGTCGCCGCGGACCTCGGCTCGATCCTCGGGCTCGGCACCGACGCCGTCGTCGGGATCGTCGACGTCGGCACCGGGCGCGTCGTCTCCGCCTCCGGGCCCGACTCCGGGGCGCTCCTGGGTGCGGTCGTCGACCCGACGCGACTCTCCGGCGAGACCGAGGCGCCGGACGGTGTCGCGCGGCTGTTCGCCTCGGCGGACGTCGAGCCCGCGGGGTGGCGCGTGTACCGCGGCGTCGAGGCCGCGTCGGTCGTCGCCGACGCCAGGCAGACCCTCTCGACCTTCGTCGTCCTCGGCTCGCTCGCGCTGCTCGCCATCGTCGCCCTCGGCTGGCTCGCCCAGCGCCGGGTCGCGCGCCCGCTGCGCGCCCTCACCGCCGCGGTCACGGGCGCACGCACGGCCGGCACGGGCGCCCAGGTCGAGGTGGCCGGGCCGGCGGAGCTCCGGCTGCTCGCCCAGGAGTTCAACGCGCTCCTCGACATCCGCGCGGGCCACGAGGCACGCCTCGCGCACCAGGCCACGCACGACCGGCTCACCGGGCTGCCGAACAAGGACCTGCTGCGCGAGCGGCTCGCCCGCGCGCTCGATCCCGGGAGCGGCAGCCGGGTCTCGGTGCTGTGCGTGGGGATCAACCGCTTCCAGACGATCAGCGACAGCCTCGGGCACGACGGCGCCGACCGCGTGCTCGTGGAGGCGTCGGTGCGGCTGAGCTCGGCGCTGCGCCCCGGCGACCTGCTCGTGCGCGAGGGCGGGCACGACTTCATGGTGCTGGGCCGTGACCTGACCGTGGACGGCGCGGTGGTGCTCGCGCAGCGGCTGCTCGCGGCGCTCGCCGAGCCGGTCGGCGTCGGCAGCGCGGGCATCGTGCTGACGGCGGCGATCGGGATCGCGCCGCAGGACCGCGACCCGGCGCCCGAGCGGCTGCTGCGCGAGGCCGACACCGCGATGGGCCGCGCGCGGGAGCTCGGCATCGACTGGGCGGTGTTCGACGCGTCGATGCAGCGGCGCGCGACGCGCTACCTCGAGACCGAGCAGGCGCTGCGGCGCGCGCTCACCGACGACGAGCTCGTCGTGTACTACCAGCCCCTCGTCGAGGTGGCCTCGGGCCGGATCACCGGCGCGGAGGCGCTCGTGCGGTGGGCGCACCCGACGCGTGGGCTCGTCGCGCCGCTCGAGTTCGTGCCGGTCGCCGAGGAGACGGGCCTGATCTCGGCCCTCGGTGAGGTCGTGCTGCGGGGTGCGTGCGAGCAGGCCGCCCGGTGGTGCGCGGACGGCCACCCGCTGCGGATCTCGGTCAACGTCTCCGGCGCGCAGCTCCAGGACGGCGCCTTCGTGCCGCTGGTCGCGGACGTGCTGCGCGCGACCGGGCTGCCCGCGGACCGGCTGTGCCTCGAGGTCACCGAGTCGACCCTCGTCCGCTGGGCGACGCACGGGCGGGAGAGCCTCGACCGGCTGCGGGCGACGGGGGTGCTGCTCTCGGTCGACGACTTCGGGACGGGCTACTCGTCGCTGTCGTACCTGCAGGACCTGCCGATGACCGAGCTCAAGATCGACCGGTCCTTCGTCGCCCGCCTCGCGCGCGACACCCGCGACCTGCACCTCGTCGAGGCCGTGCTCGGCATGGCCCGGGCGCTGGGCCTCGGGGTCGTCGCGGAGGGCGTCGAGTCGTCCGACCAGCACGCGATCCTGCGCCGGCTCGGGTGCGACCGGGCGCAGGGGTTCCACTTCGCCCCGCCGCAGACGGCGGCGGCGTTCGGCCGGCTGCTGCGCGACCGGGACAGCCGGCCCGACCTCGAGCGGACGCACGCGTGAGCCCCGCCCGGTCGGCAGCCCGTCCGCGTGTCCTGGCGGGCGGTCAGTCGAGCGCCGGACCGCACGCCGCGGCCGTCGCCGCGAGGCCGTCGAGCCCGTGCAGCGGGATGAGCGGGCGCGTGTCCTGGGCGACGACCCAGCAGCCGTCCTGCACCGCGTAGCGCGCACCCGGGCCCTCGGCGAGGAACGCCGCGACCCCGGCGACGAGCCGGTCCACCGCCTCCGACGGCGTGCCGACGCCGACCGACGCGCGGATGGCGCCGTCCGCCGCGCCGAGGCGCTGGAGCAACGGGTGGGCGCAGAACCGGCCGTCGCGCACGCCGATGCCGTGCTCGGCGGCGAGGTAGGCGGCGACGAGGCCCGGGTCGTGCTCCCCGACCGTGAAGGTCACGACGCCGACGGGCTCGCCGGAGTCGGGCCAGATCCGCACGACCCGCACGCCGTCGAGCGTCGCGAGGCCGTCGACGAGCCGGGCGCGCAGCGCTGCCTCATGCGCCTCGAGCGCCCCGGCGGGGAGCCCCGCGAGCACCTCGCAGGCCTCGGCCAGCGCGATCGCGCCGACGACGTTCGGCGACCCGGCCTCGTGCCGCGCCGGTGCGGGCTGCCAGACCGTGCGGTCTGCGCGCACGTCCCGCACCGCGCCGCCGCCCGCGAGGTACGGCTCGCCCGCGTCGAGCCAGTCGCGCCGGCCGACGAGCGCACCCGCACCGAACGGCGCGTACGTCTTGTGCCCCGAGAACGCGACGTAGTCGGCCCCGGTCGCGGCGAGGTCGAAGCCGCGGTGCGGGACGAGCTGCGCGCCGTCGACCACGACCCGCGCGCCGGCGGCGTGGGCGAGGCGCACGACCTCGTCGAGCGGCAGCGCCTCCCCCGTGACGTTCGACGCCCCGGTCAGCGCGACGAGCGCGTGCGGCTGCGCGGCGAGCTCGCGGGCGAGCACCTCGAGCGTCTCGGCGACGGTGCCGGCGATCGGCACGACGGTCGACGCGCGGTCCGGGCCCTGGCCCCACGGCAGCAGGTTCGCGTGGTGCTCGACGTCCAGCACGAGCACCCGCCCCGGCGTCCCGTCGGCGCCGGCCGGGACGACGCCCGCGAGCAGGTTGAGCGCGTCGGTCGTGTTCCGGGTGATGATCGCGACGTCGTCCGCGCGGGCGCCGACGAACCGCGCGATCGTCTGGCGCGACGCCTCGTACAGCGCGGTGGACACCTGCGACAGGTAGCCGGCGCCGCGGTGCACGGACGCGTACAGCGGCAGGACCTCGGTCACGCGCGCCGCGACGGCCTCGAGCGCGGGGGCGCTGGCCGCGTAGTCGAGGTTGGCGTAGGTGCGGCTCGTGCCGTCGAGCAGCGGCACCTGCGTGTCCCCGCCGACGACGGGCAGGATCCCGTCCAGCGGCGCCGGCGTCGTCGTCGCACAGGTGGTGGCCTCGGTGATCACGGACATGGTGCTCCTCGACAGGTCGGTGGGGACCCGTGGTGAGGACCCCGCGCTTGCCGTCCGCCGATCGGCGGCACGGCCAGGTCGTCACCCGGGGCACCCCACCGCGGAGGAGGGTTGCCGGCCAGCAAGCCGGGGCTTCGTGCTGGCACTCATGACCTGGACCGAGAATCCCCGGGAGGGACCGCCGGTGTCAACGGGTGGGCACGGCGTCTCGCATGGCGGACCGTGCGGGGTCGAGGCTTGGACCGCGGCCGGACGTGAGCCTACGATCGCCGTCACCATCCAGAGCGGCCGAGAGATCTGGCTCGACGACGCCGCAGCAACCCGCAGGCACCACGTGCCTGGAACAGGGTGCTACCGCCAGGACCGATGGAGGCGACATGAGCGACGCACCCGACCCGACGACCGGGACCGGCGGCACCGGCGAGCCCGGCACTGGCACCCCCGAGCCGGAGCCCCTGCGCTACCGGCTCCTGACCGGGCCCGACGACCGCTCGTTCTGCGAGCGCGTCAGCGCCGCGCTGGCCGAGGGCTACGTGCTGCACGGCGGCCCGGCCGCGACGTTCGACGGCACCCGGGTGATCGTCGCGCAGGCCGTCGTCCTGCCCGACCCGGTGCCCACCACCGGCCCGGTCCCCGTGCCGCGCGCCCAGGTGCTCCCCGCATGAGCGCCGGCGGCTACGCGGGTGACCTGACCCCGCAGCAGGCGTGGGAGCTGCTGGAGCACGACGAGCGCGCGCTGCTCGTCGACGTCCGCACCGACGGCGAGTGGGCGACGATCGGCGTCCCCGACACGTCCGCCACCGGGCGCCCGGCGGCGTTCGTCGAGTGGGTCGACGGCACCGGCCGGCCCAACCCGGCGTTCGTGGACGAGCTGCGCGCGAGCGGCCTCGAACCCGGCGACGACCGTCCCGTGGTGTTCCTGTGCCGCTCGGGCGTGCGCTCGGTCGGCGCCGCGAAGCTCGCCACCGCGGCCGGCCTGGGCCCCGCGTACAACGTGCTCGACGGCTTCGAGGGTGGCGTCGGCCCGGACGGGCAGCGCGGGGCGACCGGCTGGCGCGCCGCCGGGCTCCCCTGGCGGCAGCGGTGAGCGCCCGCCGCACGCCCGGACCGTTCGACTGGGACGACCGCTCGGTCGACCGCAGCACGCTGCGCCCCGACACGCTCGCCGTGCGGGGCGGGCTCGTGCGCACCGAGTTCGGCGAGACGTCCGAGGTCCTGTTCCTGACCCAGGGGTACGTGTACGGGTCGGCCGGCGAGGCGGAGTCGGCGTTCGCCGGCGACGTCGACCGGTTCCTGTACTCGCGCTACTCCAACCCGACGGTCTCGACGTTCGAGGAGCGCCTGCGCCTGCTCGACGGCGCCGAGGCGGCGTACGCCACCGCGACCGGCATGTCGGCGGTCTTCACGGCCCTCGCCGCGCTCGTCCGCTCGGGCTCGCGCGTCGTCGCGTCGCGCGCGCTGTTCGGGTCGACCGTCGTGATCCTCGACGACATCCTGGCGAAGTGGGGCGTGACCACCGACTACGTCGACGGGCACGTGCTCGCGCAGTGGGAGGAGGCGCTCGCGACGCCGGCCGACGTCGTGTTCTTCGAGACGCCGTCCAACCCGATGCAGGACCTCGTCGACATCGCCGCGGTCAGCCGCCTCGCGCACGACGCGGGCGCCGTCGTCGTCGTCGACAACGTGTTCGCGACGCCGGTCCTGTCCCGGCCGCTCGAGCACGGCGCCGACGTCCTCGTCTACTCCGCGACCAAGCACATCGACGGCCAGGGCCGGGTGCTCGGCGGCGCGATCCTCGGGTCCGAGGAGTACGTGCACGGCCCGGTGCAGACGCTCGTCCGGAACACCGGCCCGTCGCTCAGCCCGTTCAACGCGTGGGTCCTGCTCAAGGGCCTCGAGACGCTGTCGCTGCGGGTCCGCCACCAGACGGCGTCCGCCCTGCGCGTCGCGACGTGGCTCGAGCAGCACCCCGGCGTCGCGGCCGTGCGCTACCCCTACCTGCCCTCGCACCCGCAGCACGAGCTCGCGCTGCGCCAGCAGACCGGCGGCGGGACCGTCGTGACGCTCGACCTCGCGGTGCCCGAGGGCGCGTCGGTCGACGACACCAAGAAGGCCACGTTCGGTGTGCTCGACGCGCTGCGGATCGTCGACATCTCGAACAACCTCGGCGACGCCAAGTCGATCGCGACGCACCCCGCGACGACGACGCACCGCAAGCTCGGCGCCGAGGGCCGCGCCCGGGTCGGGATCGGCGAGGCGACGGTGCGCCTGTCGGTCGGGCTCGAGGACGTCGAGGACCTCGTCGAGGACCTCGCGCAGGCGCTCGAGCCGCTCGCAGGCTGATCCGGGCGGCTCCCGCCCCGACCGACCGACCGGGCCGCCGGTCGGTCGGGGCGTCCGTGCGGGGACGCCGGGCCGACCGGCACGTGCTGCGGCCGCCGCTGCCGCCCGTCGGTCAGGCGACCGGCGCCAGCGCGCGGAGGTGGTCGACGCCCGGGCCGTCCGCGAGCGGCACGAGCACGACGCCGTCCGCGCCGACGCGCCGGGCGAGGTCCACGGCCGTCCCCACGACCGCCTCGGGGGCCGCGACGACGCGCGTGGCCGACGGCGTCCACGTGAGCCCCGCGAGGGCGTCGAGGTGCTCGAGGTAGGAGCGCTTGCGGCGCGCGGTGTCGGCGTCCGCGGTCGGCAGCACGTCCAGGTCGAGGACGATGCGCACGCCGGCGCGCTCACGCCCGACCGCGGCGATCTCGTCCTCGAGCTGCTCGACGAGCGCGGTCATCGCGGCGACGGTCGGGACCTGGGCCGAGAAGGACAGGTGCACGGCGTCCGCGCGCGCGGCGGCGAGCGCGAGGGCCACGCCGGACGTGGGGCGGAAGGCGACGGGGTCGCCCGCGTGCGGGCGGCCGTCCCCGGGTGCGGCGACGGCGACCGTCACGTGACGCGCGACGTCCGGCGCGGTGTCGCGGTCACCCGCGGTGTCGAGGTCAGGCGCGGGGCGGTGGTCCGGCGCGGCGGGTTCGAGGGCAGCGGCGCCGTCGAGGGCGGTGGGGGTCGACATGTCCGGGAGGAGACGGTCGAGGACGAGCTGAGACATGGAAGGTGTCCTGGGGTGCGGTGCAGCAGGTGCGCAGCGGGGGCCGGTGGCCGCGGGCGCGCGGGGTCGTCAGCTCAGCGACAACACGTCTGCATCAGGAACACCCGGCGATCGTACGGCGCCGGGACGGGGCTGCCTACCCCGTCCCGGCATCCGGTCGGAGAACTCACCCGCGCGGCGCGAGGGGCACGTCGCGCTCCCGCTCGTGCGCCGCGGCGCGCACCGGGACCGCGACGTCCGTGCGGCTCCGGCCGTAGGTGAGGCGCCGCAGCAGCACCTCGAACGGTCCCCGGCGGCCGGCCCGGTGCATCGCCACGGCGACCAGCACCGTCACGAGCCACACCACGACCGCGAGCACCGCCGCCTGCGCGGTCCCGATCCGCCCACCGAGACCCAGACCCCACGCCGACAGCAGCGGCGCGAACATCACCGACTGCAGCAGGTAGGACGTGAGCGACCGCTCGCCCACCGCCGCGACCGCGGACACGACCCCGCGCCGCGGACGGTCCCGCAGCACCGCCGCGACCCACGCGAACAGGCACACGTACCCGAGCCCCATCACGACACCCGAGAGGTTGTGCACGACCTCCAGCACGGTGGCCGTGGTCCGGTCCGGCGTCCAGACGCGCGCCGCGGCGAGCGCGTAGGGCAGGTTGAAGACGAGGTTGACGGCGGCCGCGGCGAGGAACACCCGGCCGAGCGACTGCCGGTGGTCCCACGGGCGCGTGAGCCAGCCGGCACGCGCGAGCAGGATCCCGAGGACGACCTGCGGCACGAAGAACAGCGCGAGCGCGGACGCCGACATCGTGACGACGGACAGCGCCGCGCGCTGGAGGGCCGACGCGAGGTAGTCGGCCGTGGGCGCGCCGGCCATCTCGCCGTCGCCCTGCACGACGACGAGGAGCAGCACGACCCCGACGGCCGTGGCGAGCACCGAGGACGCCCAGAACCAGCGCACGAGCGCCGTGCGCGAGCGGTGCAGCAGCGCGAGCGAGACGAGCCCGGTGATGCCGTAGGCGGCGAGGATGTCGCCGCCGAAAAGCAGGACGGCGTGCAGGAAGCCGAACGCGACGAGCCAGCCGCTGCGCCGGGCCAGGACGCGCCGCACGCCGCGCCGGTCCGCACCCCGCGCAGCGAGCCGGGACGCCATCGTCGCGATGCCGAAGCCGTAGAGGATCGCGAACATCGGCCGCGACCGGTTGTCGACGAAGAAGGTCACGAGCCCGTCGACCACGTGGTCCAGCGTCGAGCCACCGGCGGGCCGGTAGCTCACCGGGTCGAACGCGCCGTCCGCCGCCCACAGGTAGCCCCAGACGTTCGCCGAGGCGATGAACAGCAGGAGCATGCCGCGCGCGAGGTCGGGAGCCAGCGACCGGGGGGCGGGAGCCGGCTCCTCGGCGGTGGTGCCCGGGGGCGAGGGTCGGGTGGTCAGCACGGCCGTGGGCTCGTCGTGGCTCATGACTCACGACGCTAGGAGCCCGACCCTCGTGCGCACATCCGGGGAGCACCCCGGCTGACCTGGGGGTTCACCCCCAGAAGCCACTCAGGGGACCGGGGTCCGCACGGGCGCGACGGGCCGCTCCGACGGGACGCCCACCGACGCGGCGGCACCCCCGCGGCCGTACGTCAGGCGCCGCAGCAGCACCTCGAACGGTCCCCGGCGGCCGGCCCGGTGCATCGCCACGGCGACCAGCACCGTCACGAGCCACACCACGACCGCGAGCACCGCCGCCTGGGCCGTCCCGATCCGCCCACCGAGACCCAGACCCCACGCCGACAGCAGCGGCGCGAACATCACCGACTGCAGCAGGTAGGACGTGAGCGACCGCTCGCCCACCGCCGCGACCGCGGACACGACCCCGCGCCGCGGACGGTCCCGCAGCACCGCCGCCACCCACGCGAACAGGCACACGTACCCGAGCCCCATCACGACGCCGGACAGGTAGTGGGCGAGCTCGACCACGAGCCCGACCGCGCCGTCGGCGGGCGTCCACACCTGCGCGACGGCGAGCGCGAACGGCAGGTTCCCGACGAGGTTGACCACCAGGGCGACGACGACGACGCGCCCGAGCGCCTGCCGGTGCTCCCACGGCTGCGCGAGCCACCCGCTGCGCGCGAGCAGGATCCCGAGGACGACCTGCGGGACGAAGAACAGCAGCAGCGCCGCGATCGTGGTGATCGCGAGCGAGCCGAACAGGCGCTCGACGGCGGAGGCGAGGTAGTCCGACGGCGGGATCTCGCCCGTGCCCCAGTACTCGTGCAGGAACGTCAGGACGAACGCGCCACCGGCGGTCGCGACCACCGACGACACCGCGAACCACCAGAGCAGCACGGTGCGCGAGCGCTGCAGGAAGGCGAGCGCGATCAGCCCGGTGACGCCGTAGGGCGCGAGGATGTCGCCCGCGAACAGCAGGGCGGCGTGCGCGACGCCGAAGACGACGAGCCAGCGGCTGCGCCGGGCGATCACGCGCCGCACGTCGCGCCGGTCGGCCCCGCGGGCGGCGAGCCGGGCCGCCATCGTCGCGAGCCCGAAGCCGTACAGGATCGCGAACATCGGGCGAGAGCGGTCGTCGACGAAGAACGCCACGACGCCGTCGACCGCGAGGTCGAGCGACGAGCCGCCGACGGGGCGCAGGCCGTACCGCGACACCTCGGCCGCGCTGGTCCACAGGTAGCCCCACACGTTCGCCGAGGCGATGAAGAGCAGGAGCATGCCGCGGGCGAGGTCGGGGGCGAGCGAGCGCACGGTCGCCGTCGGTGCGGGCGCGGCGCCGGGAGGTCCGGCCGGAGCGGGCCAGGCGCCGGGCGGCGTCGCGGATCCGCCTGCCACGCCCGTCGTCGTCCCGGTGCCGGGTCGTGGGGGTGCCGTCGTGGGTGCGTGGTCCGAGCGGTCCGCGGTCATGACCTCGACGCTAGGAGCCGGGCGGTCGACGCCGCATCCACCTTCGGTCGCCCGACCGTCAACCGATCGGCGGAACGGACCGTCAACCGAGGTGCTTGGCGAACCAGAGACCGTGCGGGTTGATCCGGTCGCGCGGCGTGAGCGGCAGGATCGGCCGGTAGCCGCTCGACACGTAGAGCCGGATCGCCTCGGGCTGCCGGTAGCCGGTCATGAGCACGACCTGGCGCAGCCGGTGGGCCCGGGCGGCGTCCTCGACGGCCTGCAGCATGGTGCGCGCGACGCCGGCGCCGCGGGCCGACTCGTCGACGAACACCTTCTTGAGCTCGCCCGACCCCTCGGGGTACCCCTCGCGGGCGGCCCGGAGCGTCGCGCAGCCGACGGGCACGCCGTCGATCTCCGCGAGCACCGTGGTCAGCGCACCCTCCCCCTGGGCGGCGTCGTCCGCCGCGAAGCCGCCGCGGCGCTCGACCGCCTCGCGCAGCGACGGGTAGAGGCGCGCGTTGGTGCGCTCGTACATCGCGACCCGCAGCGCGACGGCGTCCGCGTCGTCCCAGTCGACGAAGCGCAGCGTGACCTCCGGGCGCAGGCGGGCCGGCGACCTCGGGGACGGCTCGTCGCGCGGGACGTCCGTCTCCGCACCGCCGTCGTCGGGCACCAGGGCCTTGCCGAAGCAGCGGGACGACGGCTCGTCCTTGTACTCGCCGTAGGCCTCGATCGGGTCGTACCCGAGCGCGAGGTACAGCCCGATCGCCTCGGGCTGCATCACGCCCGTCTCGAGGATCAGGCGGCCGTACCCGAGCGCGTGGGCGCGTGCCTCGAGCTCGGCCATGACCAGGCGGGACAGCCCGCGCCCACGCCGGGCCGGCACCACGTACAGCCGCTTGATCTCGACCGTCCCCGGCCCCTGCGTGGCGGAGACGTCCCGCAGCGCGCCGCACGCGACGGGCTCGCCGCCGTCCCGCACGAGCAGCATCGCGACGACGCCCTCGGCGGTCATCACCGAGCCGACGTCGTCCGCGCCGTAGCGCTCGGCGAGCTCGGCGACCTGGTCGGCGCGCAACCGGGTCGCGTCGGCGTCGTCCCAGTCGACCAGCGACGTCGTCAGGTCCGCGCGGGTGCCCGCGAGCGTCATCCGACCAGCGCGTGGAGCACGGACGTGAAGAAGCGCAGCCCGTCGGTGCCGGTGCGCGGCCCCTGCGGGCCGTCGGGGCCGAAGCCCGCCTCGACCGCGTGCTCGGGGTGCGGCATGAGGCCGACGACGTTGCCCTTCGCGTTCGAGATGCCCGCGATGCCGCGGCGCGAGCCGTTCGGGTTGACGTCCTCGTAGCGGAAGACGACGCGGCCCTCGCCCTCGAGCTCGTCGAGCGTCCGCTCGTCGGCGACGTACTGGCCGTCCTGGTTCTTGAGCGGGATCGTGATGCGCTCGCCCGCGGCGTAGTCGCGCGTCCAGGACGTCTCGGCGTTCTCGACGCTGAGGACCTGCTCCCGGCACAGGAAGTGCAGGTGGTCGTTCTTGATCATCGAGCCGGGCAGCAGGTGCGCCTCGGTGAGGACCTGGAAGCCGTTGCAGATGCCGAGCACGGGCATCCCGCCGTTCGCGGCGTCGACGACCGAGCCCATGACCGGCGCGAAGCGGCTGATCGCCCCCGCGCGCAGGTAGTCGCCGTACGAGAAGCCGCCCGGCAGGACGACCGCGTCGACCTCGTGCAGGTTCTCGTCCGCGTGCCACAGCGCCACGGGCTCCCCGCCGGCGAGGCGCACCGCGCGTGCGGCGTCCCGGTCGTCGAGCGTGCCCGGGAAGGTCACGACCCCGACGCGCGTCATCAGGCGGTCACCTGCGCGGCGTCCTCCGCGTAGACCGCGACGACGTCCTCGATCACGGGGTTGGACAGCACGTGCTCACCGGCCTCGCGCGCGGCGGCCAGCACCTCGTCGGTCACCGGCCCCTCGAACTCGAGCTCGAAGCGCTTGCCCTGGCGCACGCTGGTGAACTGCGCGAAGCCGAGCCGCGGCAGCGCACCGGCGACGGCCTTGCCCTGCGGGTCCAGGATCTCGGGCTTCGGCATCACATCGACGACGACTCGTCCCACGGGTGGCTCCAGGTTTTTCGCGGCGGTGGGGGCGGGGCCAGCCTACCGAGTGCTGCGCGGGGGGCCGTCGTCGCGTTCACCCCTCGGCACGCGGCGCGCGGGGGTCGACGTGGCGGCGCCGGCCTCGGCGGGTCAGGCACGACCCGTCCGTCGACGCCGGGACCCGCGTGGGGCGCGAGGCGGCTCGGGCGTGAGCGGGACGTACGGCAGGAACGGGCCGAGGTCGTCGCGCTCGGGCACGGGCACCGGTCGGCGGTGCGTGATCGCCTTCAGCAGCGTCAGGGCGATCGGGAAGCCGACGAGGTAGAGCACGGTGACGCGCGGGTCGACGAGGTCCCACCCCGTGCCGCGCTCGACGAGGCTCAGGAGGCCGAGCAGGACCGCGATGCCCACGGTCCTGGTCAGCGCGAACCGCACCGGGAACAGCCGCCCGTGCACGTCGTCGCGCTGCCACCCCTCCCAGCGGGGCGGGAGCGGGCGGTCCAGCAGGCGGTAGCGCAGGTACGCGCCGAGCGGCGGGTGGCTCCGCCGGCGCGTCGCCCAGCCCGACCGGACGAGGCTCAGCGCGGTACGGGCGTCGACGCGCTCGGCGCCGGGCGCGGCGAGGTCACGCAGGACCTCGGTGAGCTCGCTCGCCCGTGCGGTGCGCCAGCGCCGGGGATAGGCGCGCAGCCACAGGGCGGCGGAGCGGGCGAACCGGTCCGGGGCGCTCACGGCCGGGCCTCGGAGGTCGCAGCCGACGCGGGGCCCGAGGAGTCGGCGCCACCCACCGTCGGACCGGTCGCCCCGGGTCCCGGCGGGTCGACGGCGAGGTAGAGCCGCTCGACCGACGGGTACGCGACGGCGGCGACCAGGCCCTCGGCGATCGCGAGCCGCGCGGGGTAGAGCCGCCCGTCGACGTCGTCGAGGAGCCACCCGTCCCACCGCGTCCCGGGGTGACGGCCCGCGAGCCGGTACGCGAGGTACGCGCGCGGCGGCGGGTGCTCGCGCCAGCGGGTCGCCAGCCCGGCGACCACGAGGCCGAGCGCCGTGCGGACGTCGACGCGGCGGGCGCCCGGCCGGGCCAGGTCCACGAGCACCGCGGTGACCTCGGCCCCGCGCGCCCGGCGCCAGCGCCGCGGGTAGGCGTGCAGCCACCGCCCGACGGACCGCGCGAGGGCCGGCTCGGCGCTCATGCCGGCCCCAGCGCCGGTCGCGGTCCCGCGGTGAGGACCCGCTGCGCGCGGCGCGCGAGGTCGCGCAGGCGGGCGGTCTCGGCGGTCAGCGCCTCGTGGCCCGCGTCGGTGAGCCGGTAGTAGCGCCGCAGGCGACCGTCGACGACGACCTCCCCCGACGCCTCGGCCTGCCCGGCGGCGACGAGCCGGTCGAGGATCCCGTAGAGCGTCCCGGCGCCGAGCCGCACGTCGCCGTCCGACAGCGCGAGCACGGCCTGGACGACGCCGTACCCGTGCCGCGGCTCCTCGGCGAGCGCGAGGAGCACGAGGTACGACTGCTCGGACATGCGTCTCGCCATGGACGATATATATCGCGCGACGACTTATGAGAGCAAGGGATCCCGTGCCTGACCTGCGACCCGTCGGGCCGGCGCTCGCGGTCCGACGACCGGACGTCCACGCGGTCACGCGGTCACGCGGTCACGCGGTCACGCGGTCACGCGGTCACGCGGTCACGCCACTCACGGCACGACGACCGTCATCCCCACCGAGGTCGCCGGGCCGCTCATCGCCGCGAGCGCCGCCGGGGCGTCGTCGAGCGACACGACGGGTCCGACGAGCCGGTCCGGCCGCAGCGCGCCGTCCGCGATGCGCGCGAGCATCGCCGGGTACTCGTGCGCGGCCATGCCGTGGCTGCCGTAGACCTCGAGCTCCCACGCGACGACGCGGCCCAGGGGCAGCGCGGGGTCGGCGTCCGCGCCGAGCAGCAGGCCGACCTGCACGTGCCGGCCGCGGCGGCGCAGGCCCAGCACCGACGCGGCGGCGGTCGCGGCGCTGCCGAGGGCGTCGAGCGACACGTGAGCCCCGCCGCGCGTGGCCTCGTGGACCGCGGTGGCCACCTCCTGCGCGCTGCGGCCGGCCGGGTCGAGCGCGTGCTCCGCGCCGAGCTCGAGCGCGGCCGCGCGGGCCGCCGGGGACACGTCGACCGCGACGACCCGTGCCCCGAGCGACGCCGCGACCATCACTGCGGACAGTCCCACCCCGCCACACCCGTGCACGGCGACCCACTCCCCCGGACCGGGCCGCCCGTGCACCGTCAGCGCCCGGTACGCCGTCGCGAAGCGGCAGCCCAGGCCGGCGGCGGTCACCGCGGACAGGCCGGGCGGGAGCGCGACGAGGTTGACGTCGGCGTGGTCGAGCGCGACCCGCTCGGCGAAGGACCCGTCGTGCGTGAAGCCGGGCTGTGTCTGCCGCTCGCAGACCTGGTGCTCGCCCGCCGCGCACGCCGCGCAGTCGCCGCACGCGCACACGAACGGCACCGTGACCCGGTCCCCGACCGACCAGCGCCGCACCGCGGCGCCGACCTCGACGACCGTGCCGGCGAGCTCGTGCCCGGGGACGTGCGGGAGCGTGATGCCGTCGTCGTGCCCCTGCCACCCGTGCCAGTCCGACCGGCACACGCCCGTCGCCTCGACCCGCAGCACCACGCCGTGCGGCGCGCACACCGGCGCGGGCACCTCCCGGACGACGGGGACCCGACCGAACTCCTCGACCACGACGGCACGCACCGGCCCATCGTCCCGGACGCCGGTGCCGGCGACGACCGCGCACCCGCCGCACGCCCGCAGCGCGCGGGTGCGCCCGCACCCGAGCGAGACCGTGCGGGCGCTGCACCGGGGGTGCCGGAGCCGTCAGCCCTCCGCGAGCCGGTCGAGCGCCAGGCCCGCGAGCAACGCCGACGCGAGCGGGAGCACCGAGTCGTCGAAGCGTGCGCCTGCCGCGTGGTTGTACGGGGCCGTCGCGGGGTCGGCACCGACGGGGGTCGCCCCGAGGAAGACGAACGCGCCCGGCACCTGCTGCAGGACGTAGGAGAAGTCCTCGGCCCCGGAGACGGGGCGCGGCGCGTCGACGTACCGCTCCGCGCCCGCGAGCGCCTCCGTCACGCGCGCGGCCCGCTCGACCTCGTGGGCGTCGTTGACCGTCACGGGGTAGCCGCGCACGTAGTTGACCTCGGCGGTCAGGCCGTGCGCGAGCGCGACGTGCTCGGCGGCGCGCGTGAGCCGCTCGGGGATCTCGGCGTGGTGCTGCTCGGAGAACGTGCGGATGGTCGCGGCGAGCTCGGCGGTCTCCGGGATGACGTTGTCGGTCGTGCCCGCGGCGATCCGGCCGACCGTCACGACGACGGGGTCGTGCGCGTCGAACTGGCGCGTCACCACGGCCTGGAACGCGAGCACGATCTCCGCCGCGACGGTGACCGGGTCCGCGGCGCGGTGCGGCGACGAGCCGTGGCCACCGCGCCCGCGCACGGTCACGAACATCTGGTCGGCGGCGGCCATCGTCGGGCCCGGGCGGCCCGTCACGACCCCTGCCGGGAGCATCGACGAGACCACGTGCAGCGCGTACGCGGCGACGACGCGCTCGCCGGCGGCGTCGAGCACGCCCTCCTCGATCATGAGGCGGGCGCCGTGGTCGCCCTCCTCGCCGGGCTGGAACATGAGCACGACCGAGCCGGCGAGCTCCTCGCGCCGGGCCGCGAGCAGCCGGGCGGCGCCGACGAGCCCGGTCACGTGCTGGTCGTGGCCGCACGCGTGCATCACGCCGGGGTGCTCGCTCGTGAACGGCTCGCCCGACTCCTCGGTCACGGGCAGGGCGTCCATGTCGCCGCGCAGCAGCACCGCGGGGCCGGGCCGGGCGCCGCGCAGCACCGCGACGACCGAGGACAGCCCGGTGCCGGTCGTGACCTCCAGGCCCAGGCCGTCGAGCGCCGCGAGCACGCGCGCCTGCGTCTTCGGCAGGTGCAGGCCGATCTCGGGGACCCGGTGCAGGTCGTGGCGCAGCGCCGTCAGCTCGGGGGCGAGCGCCTCGGCGTCGGCGAGCAGGGCGGCGGTGCGGTCGGGCTCGGTCACGTGCGGTCTCCCCCTGCGTGGCCGCGCGCCCGGGCCGGCGCGCGTGGGTCCGCGCCCGCGGACCGGCGCGTCCCACCGACGCTACGACACGGCACCCCGGCAAGTCCCGACCTACGATCCCCCGCATGAGATACGTCGTGATCGGTGCGGGCGCGGTGGGCGGGACCCTCGGCGGGAGGCTCTTCGAGGCGGGGCACGACGTGGTCCTCGTCGCGCGCGGCGCGCACCTCGACGCGATCCGCGACCGCGGGCTGGTCCTCGAGACGCCCGACGGCTCCTCGACGCTGCCCGTCCCCGCGGTCGGCGGCCCCGACGAGCTCACGCTGACCGACGACGACGTCCTCGTCTCCGCGGTCAAGTCGCAGGACACCCGGAGCGTGCTCGACGCGTGGGCCGACGTGCCCGTCGGCGCGTCCGGCGCCCCCGCGGCGCACCGGCTGCCGTTCGTGACCGCGCAGAACGGCGTCGCGAACGAGCACGCCGCGCTGCGGGTCTTCCGGCGCGTGTACGGCGTCTGCGTGTGGCTGCCCGCGTCGTACCTCACGCCCGGCACCGTGCAGGCCGAGGGGTACCCGAGCTCGGGCTTCCTCACGGTCGGGCGCGTTCCCGGGGCGCTCGACGACGTGACCGCGCGCCTCGTCGCCGACCTCGGGGCCAGCCGGTTCCTCGCCGTCGAGGACGCCGAGGTCATGCGGTGGAAGTACGGGAAGCTGCTGAGCAACCTCGGGAACGGGCTCGACGCGCTCGTCGGCGGCGCGTCCGGGACGCGGGAGCTGCTCGACGAGCTGCGCGCCGAGGGCGAGGCCGTCCTGACCGCCGCGGGGATCGACTTCTCGACGCCCGCGCAGGAGCAGGAGCGCCGGGGCGACGCGGTGCAGGTGCGGCCCGTCGGCGCGGGTCCGCGCGGCGGCAGCTCGACGTGGCAGAGCCTCGCGCGCGGCACCGACGGCATCGAGGTCGACTGGCTCAACGGCGAGATCGCGCTGCTCGGGCGCCTGCACGGCGTCCCGACGCCGGTCAACGACGCCGTGCAGGCCGCGGCGCGCGAGGCCCACCGGCAGGGCCGGGGGGCGGCGCCGTACGACGTCGCGACGGTGCACGAGCTGGTCGCCGCGGCGCGCTGACGGTCCGCGCGCCGTGGTCGCGCGCCCCGCTCAGCTCCGGCCCGCGCGCTCGAACACCCGCAGGTAGTCGAACTCCGCGGTCGCCCCGACGCCGCCGTGCGAGACGAGCCCGATCGACAGCTCCGAGCCCGCCGGGAACGTCCACACGCCGCCCGCGACCCACGTGCTCCCGTCGGTCGAGGTGAACGCCTGCACCTCGTGCTCGCCCGCGTCGTCGGTGCGGTGCGCGAGGCGCAGCCACGTGGTCTCGGCGGGCGGCCCGACGATCGTGCCGCCGTACTGGAGCCGCCCGGCGTACGGCAGCTCGGTGCCGAACTCGGTCTGCCGGGTGTTCCAGATCGCGACGTGCGAGAGCCGCGCCCACCGGTCGTCGTCCACGTAGGCGACGATCCCGCCCTGCTGGTAGTTGCGGATCTCGTCGGTGCCGAGGTCGATCGTCAGGCGGGTCTCCGCGACCCAGTCCCCGTCGGGCGCGTCGCGCAGGAGCACGCCCGCGTCGTTCGCGGTGCCCCCGAGGTCGCCGGCCTCGGTGGGCCAGCGCAGGACGCCGCCGGCCACGGTGACCTCGGGCGAGCGCAGCACCGTCCACGCGGGGTCGAGCGCGTCGCCGTCGAACTCGTCGCCGAGCACGAGGTCGCCCGGCCGCGCGAGCGGCACGGTGCGCGTCACCGGGCGGGCCGCCGGGAGCGCGCTGAGGTTGTCGACGTGCACGCCCGCGCCGGCGGCGAAGGCCCCGGCCGCTCCGGGCACGCGTGCGCCGCGCGGGAGGTCGAGCGTGACGGCGGCGAGCGGGTCGCCGAGGCGCGCGTGCGTGAGCTCGGCCCGGGCGACGCCGTCGCGCACCGTCAGCACGGCGGAGTGCCACGTCGTGAGGTCGAGGTCCGCGGGCAGGGGTGCGGCGGCGCGGGCGACGGAGCGGCCGCGCACGGTCGCCTCGACGACGAGCTCCCGCGTCACCGGGTCGATCGCGGCGCTGACCTGGTCGACCGGGCCGCGCCGGGCGTCGGGGTTGTCGGTGAGCCGTTCCAGCCTCCCGCCGCCGCCGCGCGTGCGGTACCCGGCGACGAGCCCGTGCTGCGCGGTCACGCCCGGGTCGGCGCGCAGGTCCGCCTCGACGCGCACGCCGTCACCGAGGGACCGGTGGGTCACGAGCGCGCTCGCCCCCGTGCGGCCCGGGGCGCCGGACACCGCGTGGTCGCCCGCGTCGTCGTCGGTCGCGGTCGTCCAGCGGCCCACGGTCGACCAGGTGCGTGGGATGCCGTCGTCGAACCCGGTGACCCGGCCCGTGACCGGGCCGCGCTGCCGGTCCTCCGACGCCCACGCGCCCGCCCGGGCGGTCGGCCAGCCGGAGACCCAGTCGAGCCGGTCGATCAGCATGGGCCGCTCGTTGATGCCCTCGGTCCCGTCGAGGTACGGGTCCTCGCGGTCGATCGCGTGGTAGACGATCCAGTCCTGACCCGCGAGGTCCGTGACGACTGCGTTGTGCCCGGTGCCGACCCAGCGGTTGCCGTTCGGGGCGAGCACCGGCGTGCCGCCTGCCCGCGACTGGTTCAGCGGCACACCCTCGCGGTCCACGTACGGCCCGGTCAGGTCGCGCGAGCGCCCGACGTGCACGCTGTAGCCCGTCGTCGGGCCCGCGCAGCAGTTGGCCGACGACGCGAACAGGTACCACCAGCCGTCGCGCTGGATCACGTACGCGCCCTCGTACTTGTTGTCGATCGCGACCTGCACGGGCTCCCCGACCGCCTCGGTGCCGTCCTCGGCGAGCTCGGTGACCCAGATGCCGCCGTAGTAGGAGCCGTAGAACAGGTGCTCGGTGCCGTCGGGACCGACGACGTGGTGCGGGTCGAACGTCCACCGGAAGTCCCCGGACGCCCCGGCTCCGCGGCGCGGGTCGACGACGGGGTCGCCGGCGTCGGTCCACGGGCCCACCGGCGTCGGGGCGGTCGCGACGCCGATCGCGTTGTCGTTCGGCTCGGCGGGGTCGTCCGGGCCGGTCGTGGTCTCGGTGACGACGTAGTACAGCCGGTACACGCCGTCGACGTAGCGGATGTCGGGCGCCCACAGCGCCGCGCCACGGTCGGTGTCGGCCCACGTCGGACGGGTGTCCTCGGTGAACGCGTCGCCGACGTACTCCCAGCTCACGAGGTCCGACGAGCGCGAGATCGGCAGCAGGTGCCGCACGCCCTCGCCCTCGCGCAGCGGGTCGGTCGTGCCGTACGCGTACCACCAGCCGTCCTTGCCGCGGATCACCGCGGGGTCGGCGTACGTGTCGGCGAAGCCCGCGCTCACCGGGTTCGTGTACGGCGTCGACCGCACCGCGCCGTGCGCGCCGCCGGGGCCGCCCGAACCGCCGCCCGAGCCGTCGAGCGACCCGCCGAGGGCCTCGGGATCGGTGGCCGCGCCCGCCGGACCGGCGAGCACGAGCCCGGCGGCGAGGACCGCCGCGGACACGGCGGCGGTCACGGGGGCCGCGTGGGAGCGGGACGGCACGGAGAACCTGCGCATCGGAGCCTGCCGATCGTCGTCGATGTGGCGGGGTGACTCCGTTGTACGCCGGTCGGGCGCCGTCCGCCTCCGCTCCGGCACGGTCCTGCACCCACGGGTGGACCCGCGCGCCCGGGAGCCCGACGGAGGGCGGACGTGCACGCGGGCGGCGCTGCCTACGGTCGACGGGTGCCCACGACCACGACGACCGCCGGCGCCCGCTCCCTGCACCCCGACCAGGGGCCTGGGTGGGCCCGCCTGACCGTCGTGCCGCTCGCGAGCGCCGCGCTCGGCGCGCTCACCGTCGTCGCCCAGGGTGCGCTGCCCGACGCGGCGGCCCCCTTCGCGAACTCCGCGAGCGGCTGGACGGTGCTGACCGCGCTGCTCGTGCTGTGGTCCCGCGCCCGGACCCGGGCCGCCGCGGTGCTCGGCGCCGCGAGCTTCGTGCTGCTCGTCCTCGGGTACAGCGCCGGGGCCCACCTGCGCGGGCTGTTCTACGACCCGACGTTCTTCGGCACCGTGGGGCTCGTCGTCGGGCCCGTCGTGGGCGTCGCGGCCGCGTGGCTGCGGGAGCACGGGCTGCGCGCCGCGCTCGGGACCGCGGCGCTCGCCGGCATCGGCGCCGGGGAGGCGGTCTACGGGCTCACGGTCGTCGTGGGGACGACGGGCGCCGCGTACTGGGTCGTCCTCGGCGTCGGGGCGCTCGCGCTGCTCGCGGGGATGCTCGCGCGGCGGGTGCGCGGCGCCGTGCCGGTGCTCGTCGCGACGCTGGGCACCGCCGTCGTCGCGGGGCTGTTCGTCGTCGCGTACCGCGTGGCCGGGTCGGTCGGGTAGGTCGGGCCGAGGACCGTCCTGGTGCCGGCACTCGGGCGGGGCCGCAGCCCCGCCGCGACCCGCCGTCAGTCCCGGGTCGACGGGATGACGCGCCACGCCACCGCGGCCGCGGCCAGCGTGATCACCGCGGCGACGACCGAGGTGACCTGCATCGCGGACACGAACGACTCCTGGGCCTGGTGGGCGAGCGCCGACCCCGGTTCGAGCGCGCCGAGCGCCGCCGCCAGGGAGTCCTCGACGGCGCTGCGGTCGGCGGCGCCGAGGACTCCCTGGCGGGCAGGTCGAGGCCGGCACGGTAGAGGACGGTCATGAGCGACCCGAGCACGGCGATGCCGAGGACGACGCCGAGCTCGTACGCCGTCTCGGAGATCGCGGACGCGGCGCCGGCCCGGCGCGGCTCGACCGAGGACACGACGGCGTCCGCGGTGAGGGTCCCCGCGATGCCGACGCCGAGCCCCACGGGGACGAGCGCCAGCGCGAGCCAGGCGTACTGCTCGGAGCCCTCCGCGACGGCGACGAGCGCGAGCCCGGCGGCCGTCAGGGCGAGCGCGGCTCCCACGGCGCGCCCGCGCCCGAGCCGGGTCAACGACCACCCCACGACCGCGACCGCCCCGATCGAGGCGAGCGTCGCGGGCAGCTCCGCGAGCCCGGCCTGCAGGGGCCCGAACCCGCGGGCGAGCTGGAGGTACTGGGAGAAGAAGAACAGCAGGCCGGTCAAGGCGAAGATCGACACGAAGTTGGCCAGCACGGCTCCCGCGAACGCGGGCCGGCGGAACAGCTCGAGGTCCAGCAGCGGCGTCTCCAGCCGGCGCTGACGGCGCGCGAAGACCAGGGCGGCCGTCACCGCGACGGCGGCGGACAGGAGCGTCACCGCGTCCGGACCCGCGGCCGCGAGGTGCTTGACCGCGTAGACGAGGGCGGCGACCGCGGCGAGCGAGAGCGCGGCCGACGGCAGGTCGAACGGCCCGGGCGACGGGTCCTTCGACTCGGGGAGCAGGACGGCGCCGAGCACGAGCAGCGCGAGCATGACGGGCACGTTGATGAGGAAGACCGAGCCCCACCAGAAGTGCTCGAGCAGGGCGCCGCCGACGAGCGGACCGAGCGCCGCGCCGCCGCCGAACGCCGCCGCCCACACCGCGATGGCCCGGGTGCGCTCGCGGGCGTCGGTGAACAGGGTGCGGATGATCGACAGGGTCGACGGCATGAGCGTCGCCCCGGCGACCCCGAGCAGGAGCCGCGCGGCGATCAGCGTCTCGGCGTCCGGCGCGTAGGCGGCGAGCACCGAGGCGAGACCGAACCCCGCGGCGCCGGTCAGGAGGAGCCGCTTGCGCCCGATCCGGTCGGCGAGCGTCCCCATGGTCACGAGGAGCCCGGCCAGCGCGAGCGAGTAGACGTCGCCGATCCACAGGATCTGCGTCGCGCTCGGGGCGAGGTCGCGGGTGAGCGCGGGGACGGCGAGGTAGAGCACGGTCCCGTCGATGGCGAGCAGGAGGACGGCGATGACGAGGACGCCCAGGGCTGCCCACCGGCGCGGGTGAGGCACCGGCGTGAGGGGGTCGGTCACGGGGCGCCGGTCGATCGTCATGATTTTACTGTACTGACCGGTCAGTATAGTTTCCAGGTGCGCGATGATCCGGTGCTGGTGATCTCGGCCACCCCGGCCGGCGCACGCACGGGAGAGGTGGCGAGGCACATGGGGCGCACGGCCGGCCGGAGCCCGTCGGACACCCGCCGGGTGGTCCTCGACGCGGCGAGCGCGGTCTTCCGCACGCGCGGGCTGTCGGCGACGCTCGACGACGTCGCGCAGGAGGCAGGGCTCTCCAAGGGCGGGGTGATCTACCACTTCGCGACGAAGGACGACCTCGTGGCGGCGCTCGCCGAGGCGCTCCTCGAGGACTTCCGCGACGCGGTGCACGCCCACCTCGACCCCGACGACCAGCACGCGGGCCGCCTGACCCGCGCGTACGTCCGGGCGAGCCTCGTCGACACCGACCTGACCGCCGCGCGTGACGCCTACGCGCTGATCGCCCAGATCATCACCAACCCCGCGGTCGCGCGGATCGCGCGGGCGGACGCCCGCCGGTGGCGCGACGACCTCGCCGCGGACGGCCTGCCCGAGCCCGTCACGTCCCTGGTGGTCGCCGCCGCGGACGGGGCCGGCGTCGCCCCGCTGTGGGGTGCCGAGCTCGACGAGGCCGAGAACGCACGGCTCGCCGCCCGGCTCGTCGCGATGACGCGCGACCCCGACCGCTGGGCGGGCACCCCGCCGGCGTGAGCCACCCGGGCCCGCGGGTGGGCGCGGGCCTACCGGCGCGTGGGTGCCGGGTGGCAGGCTCGGTCCAGCCACCGGCGGCTGTCCGGCGGCAGCGAGAGGAGCGCCGCATGACCACCGTCCCGGCCGTCGTCCGCGTCGCCGACCTGCGCCTGCCCGGGTCGCGCACGGCCCGCTTCGAGGGGCGCGCGCACGGCTCGGGCGTCTCCTACTTCTTCGTCGACAACGACCCCGGGCAGGGCCCCACGCTGCACCGCCACCCGTACAGCGAGACGTGGGTCGTGCTCGACGGCGAGGCGACGATCACGCTCGGGGACACGACCGTCGTCGCGCACCCGGGCGACTGCGCGGTGGTCACGCCCGGGGTCTGGCACCGGTTCGTCAACACCGGGACCGGCGCGCTGCGGATGATGTGCATCCACGCGTCCGACGTCATGGTGCAGGAGAACGCCGCGGACGCCCCCGGCGGGGCCGGCTGACGGGCGGGTCATGGCGGGGATCGTGTTCGTGTCGGGGTCGAGCCACTGGGACGTGTCGTCGTCCGTCTTCTGCTGGGCGGTGGACACGCTCGCCGACCGCGTCGCCTCCGCCGACCTCGTCGAGCGCCTGCGGACGATCTCGGACGACAACCTCGGGAGCCTGCGCCTCTCGGAGCTCACGCCCGAGCAGCGGTCCGAGCTCGTCGCCCACATCGGGGCGCTGCCGCGGGTCGCCGACGAGACGCTCCCACCGTCGCCCGAGCGGCACGTCGTGGTGGCACAGCTCCAGGAGCTCGCCGACCTGGTGGCCGCCGCCGGCTGACGCCGCACCTCGGGCGTACGGCTCCGGCCCGCACGTCGCGCTCGGCCGGGCCGCCGTCGGCCGCGGCCCGCACCTGACCGCCAGCGCCGGAACCCGCCGTCGAGCGCCGGCACCGGCCCGGTCGCTCAGCGCGTCGCGCCGGCCAGGTGCTCGGCGAACGTGAGCGTCCCGCGCACGTGGTCGCCCCGGGGGACGAGCGCGCCGCCCGCCATGGCGGCGCCCGTCTCGCCCGGCACCCGCAGCGGGACGACGAGCCGGCGCAGGCCGCGCGCCGCGACCACGCGCCGCACGAGATCGACCGTGTCGTGGTCCTCCGGCCCGGCGATCGGCTCCGCGAACCCCTGCGGCTCGCCGTGCGCGAGCATGACGAGGTGCTCCGCGACCTCCCGCGCGGCGACCGGGCGGCTCGCCATGCGGGGCACGAGGACCACCGGGCCGAACCCGCGGTCGACGAGCTGACCGGCGAGCTCGTGGAACTGCGTCGAGCGCAGGACCGTCCACGGCACCGGACCGGCGGCGACGAGCTCCTCCTGGCGGCGCTTGCCCAGGTAGTACCCGAAGTCGACGGTGTCGGCCCCGACGATCGAGATCGTCACGAGGTGGCGGACGCCGGCGCGGTGGGCCGCGGCGAGCAGGTGCTGCGTCGCGGCGGTGAAGAACCGCTCCGAGGTGCGCCGGCTCGCGGTCGTCACGTTGCTGACGTCGATGACGACCTCGACCCCGGTGAGCGCCGCGTCGAGGCCCCGGCCGGTCGTGAGGTCCACAGCGCGGGAGCGCGCGAGCATGACCGGCTCGTCACCCCGGGCCCTCAGGGCCTCGACGACGAGCCGCCCGAGCAGTCCCGTCCCACCCGCGACCGCGACCCTCGCCGTCGTACCGGCTGCGTCCGACACGTCCATCGCCACCTCCCGATCAGCCCCGCCGCGCCCCCGAGCGTAGGGCTGTGCCACGGTGCTGCGGAGGCCGTCGGGCCGTGACCCGCGCCACCGCGGGGCCGCCCGCCGCGCGCGCACCGGCGGCCCTGTGGTACGCCTCGGAGCACGCGCGGAGCGGCCACCGCACCGGCGCGGACCCGACGACGACGGTGAGGCGGCATGGCTGACGCGGCACCCCGCACCGATCGCGCACCGCGGGCACCGCGGGCGTCCCTCGCGCGCCTCGACCCGCACCTGCACCCGCTCGGCGTCGCGCTCGGGACCGCGTTCGCGCTGCTCGCGATGACGCCGTCGCTGCTGCCGCGCGACTGGCTGTTCCAGGGGGTCGTCTCGGGGCTGTCGGCCGCTGCCGGCTACGGGATCGGGGTGGCGCTGCACTGGCTCGCGCGGAGGTCCCGGCACTGGCCGTCGGCGTCCGCGCGGGTGCGGGCGGCGGTGCCGGGGTGGCTCCCCCGCGCGCGGTGGCTGGGGCTCGTGCTCGTGCCGGTCGCGCTGCTCGTGATGCTCGTGGTCGCGGCGTCGTGGCAGCGCGAGCTGGCGACGCTCATGGGCATGGACCGCCCGACGACGAGCGGCTGGCTGCGCGCCGGGCCGGTGCTCGTGGCCGTCGCCGCGCTGGTGGTCGCCGGCGCGCGCGGCGTGCGGTGGCTCGCGCGGGTCATCGGGCGTGGGCTGTACCGGCGGACCCGGCTGCCGCGGCGCGCGGCGTCCGTCGTCGGCGCGCTCCTCGCCGGGCTGCTCGTCGTCGTCCTCGCGAACGACGTCGCGCTGCGCTGGGCGCTGTCGGTCACGGACTCGGCGTTCAGCAGCCTCAACGACCGGGACCACCCGGACGTCGAGCAGCCGCAGGCCGGGACGCGGTCCGGCTCCCCCGCGTCGCTCGTCGGCTGGGAGTCGCTGGGCCGCGAGGGCCGCCGGTTCGTCGCGAGCGGGCCGTCGGCCGACGAGCTCGCGCTGGCCGGCGGCGCCCCCGCCCAGCAGCCCGTGCGCGTGTACGTGGGGCTGGAGACGGCCGGGACCGCGCAGGAGCGCGCGGAGCTCGCGCTCGCCGAGCTCGACCGGACCGGGGCCTTCGAGCGCGCCGTCCTCGCGGTCGTCACGACCACGGGCAGCGGCTGGGTCAACGCCGAGGCGGTCGACGGCCTCGAGCTGCTGCACGCCGGGGACACCGCGGTCGTCGCCACGCAGTACTCGTACCTGCCGAGCTGGTTGTCGTTCCTCGTCGACCGCCCGCGCGTCGAGGAGGAGGGCCGCGTGCTGCTCGACACCGTCTCGGCGCGCGTCGAGGCGATGCCCGAGGGATCGCGACCGCGGCTGCTCGTCTACGGCGAGAGCCTCGGGTCGCGCGGCTCGGAGCACGCGTTCACGACGCTCGCCGACATCCGCGCGCACACCGACGGCGTGGTGTGGGTCGGGCCACCGCACTCCAACGAGGTGTGGCGCTCGCTCGTCGAGCGGCGCGACCCCGGGACGCCCGAGGTCGCGCCGGTGTACGCGAGCGGGCTCGTCGTGCGGTTCGCTGCGGACGCCGACGCGCTCGCGCAGCCGCCGACCCCGTGGCTCGAGCCACGCGTGGTGTACCTGCAGCACGCGTCGGACCCGATCGTGTGGTGGTCGCCGTCGCTGCTGCTGCGGCGGCCCGACTGGCTCGAGGAGCCCCGCGGCGCCGACGTCCTGCCGTCGATGACCTGGTACCCCGTGGTGACGTTCTGGCAGGTCAGCGCCGACATGACGAACTCCCAGTCGGTGCCGCCCGGCCACGGGCACAGCTACGGCGACCTGGTGCTCGACGCGTGGGTGGCCGTCGGGGCGCCCGAGGGCTGGACGGACGCGGACACCGAGCGGGCCCGCGCGGTGCTCACGGCGCAGCCCGGCTGACGCGGGGGGGTGGACGCTCAGAGCGTCGACCAGCTCCAGCCGCCCGCGAGCACCGTCGCCGCGACCGGCGTACCACGCAGGTCCGCGCCCGGCGCCCACGGGTCCGCGTCGAGCACCGCGAGGTCGGCGACCTGCCCGGGCTCGACGCGCGAGCGCACCGAGGCGCCGAGCGCCACGTCGAGGTCGACCGCCTGCTCGGGGTGCCAGGGCTCGCGGCCGTCGCGCGTGCGGTCGACGGCCGAGGCGATCGCCTGCCACGGGTCGAGCGGCGCGACGGGCGCGTCCGAGCCGAGCGTCAGGCGCACGCCCGCGTCGACGAGCGCGCGCAGCACGAACGCGCGCCCGGTGCGCCCGGCCCAGTAGTGGTCGGCGACGTCGCGGTCGTCCATCGCGTGCTCGGGCTGGACCGAGGCGACGACCCCCAGCGCGGCGAACCGCGCGACGTCCTCGGGGCTCAGGAGCTGGGCGTGCTCGATGCTGCCGGTGGCACCCGACGCCGCGAACGCGTCGAGCGCGTGGGTGCTCGCCGCGTCGCCGATCGCGTGGATCGCCGAGCGCAGGCCGTGGCGGTGGGCGTGCGCCATGAGCGGCACGAGCTCGTCGGGCGGCACCGAGAGGACGCCGCGCGCGTCGGGACCGGTGAGCCCGGCGTACGGGTCGTGGCAGTAGGCGGTGCGCGTGTTGAGCGAGCCGTCGGTGATGACCTTGAGCGGGCCCATCGTGAGCAGCGCCGCGTCGCCCTGACCGGGCACGACGTCCCCGGTGCGGAGCTCCTCCGCCAGGGGACGGTCGAGGTGGTCGGGCCACACGCCCGCGGAGACGCGCAGCGACCGCGTGCCGCCCGCGATGCGCCGGCGCCACGCGGTGAGCAGGTCGCTCAGCTCGAGGTCGACGACCCCCACGACGCCGCGCGCCGCCGCGGCCCGCGCCGACTCGTCGACCCACGCGTCGAGGAGCTGAGGGGCGACGACGTTGACGCGCGCGCTCACCGCGAACCACTCGTGCTCGCGCAGCACCCCGTCCGCGCGCCACGGCACGCCGTAGCGGGCGAGCGCGGCGGTGCTGAGCCACGCGCAGTGCACGTCGCCCGAGACGAGCACGACGGCGGCACCGGGACGCCCGGCGCGCGCGGCGGCCTCGTCGAGCAGCGCGACGTCCGGGAGGTCCGGCCACAGACCGTCGCGGAAGCCCATCCCGACGAGCACCTCGTCGGCGTCGCCGTGCGCGAGCCGCTCGGTCACGAGCCGCGCGGCGTCGGCAGCGGACGTCGCGCCCGAGACGTCGAGGCGGCGCCGGAACAGCGCCCACTGGTCCATGTGCGTGTGCGCGTCCCACAGCCCGGGGACGACGACGCGGCCCCCGAGGTCGACCCGCTCGGCCCGCGCCCCGGCGGCCCGCGCGGCGTCCCGTCCTACGGCGACGATCCGCCCGTCGCGCACGTGCACGTCGACCGGCTGGTCCGCCGGCCGGCTCACGCGCACCCCGTCCGGCGAGGTCCGCGCGACTCGCGCTCCGGTCAGCACCCACTCCTCGACGCCCACGCGCTGCTCCTCACTCGGCTCCGTGCACCGGACAGCATCGCGCACGCGTGCAGTCCCCGTGCACGTAGCCGGCCGGAGCGCCTGCAGCGAAGGGTGCGGAGGCGGGACGCGCTGAGAGCGTCCGACGTCGTGCACGCACACGAACAAGACCGTTCGCCCAGAGTTCGCCTGCTCCCGGCACCCCGCTGTCTTCACGCGTGTCAATATAGACACATGTCGAAGGAGCGCGAGGTGATCATCGTCGGGTCAGGCACCGTGACCTCGTCGCCGCCTCTCACGGGCACGGTCGGCGCCCCGGGACACGCGATGGGGACGGAGACCGCGGGCCAGGTCGCGCTGATGCTCAAGGCGCTGGCGGAGCCGTTGCGGCTGCGGATGCTGTCGTTCATCACGACGAGCCCGACCGGTGAGGCGTGCGTGTGCGACATCGCGACCGTCGCCGACGTCTCCCAGCCGACCGTCTCCCACCACCTCAAGGTCCTCAAGGACGTCGGCATCCTGGTCTCCGAGCGGCGCGGGACGTGGGTCTGGTACCGCGTGGCGCCGCCGGTGCGCGGGGCGGTCACCGCGCTGCTGGAGTCCTTCGCCCCCGCCGCGCTCGACGCAGCCCGCCACCTCGACCAGCCCACGGGCGAGCGCGCGGACGTCGACGCGGAGCTGTCCAGCCTCGCGGACGAGCTTGCCGAGCAGTTCCCCGGCACCGGAGCGGGTGAGGTGCTGCACACCGTCCGCGAGTCCTACACCGCCCTGGTACGCCACTCGGGCGCCGGCGCGGCGCAGCTCGCGCGGGTGCGCCGGTTCGCCGAGCAGCGCCTCACGGACCTCTCGCGGGTCACCTGGAGCCGCCCGCAGGCACCGCAGGTGCTGTTCGTGTGCGTGGCGAACGCGGGTCGCTCACAGCTCGCCGCGGCGCTGGTGCGCCACTACGCCGGGGACGCGGTGGTCGCCCGCTCGGCCGGGTCCGCACCCGCCGCGGCCGTGCACGCGACGGTTTCTCCGCTGCTGCGCGAGCTGGGCGTGGACCCCTCCGAGGTGTTCCCCAAGCCGCTGACCGACGATGCCGTCCGCGCCGCGGACCTGGTCGTCACCATGGGCTGCGGCGACACCTGCCCGGTCCTGCCCGGCACCCGGTACGAGGACTGGGTCGTCGGCGACCCCGGGCTCGCCTCTCCCGAGGGGGCGGCGGCGATCCGCGACGACATCGACACCCGCGTCCGCGCCCTGCTCGCCGACCTCGCCCCCGACCTGACCCTGCCCACCGCCGCCCCGACATCTGCGGGGAGCGCCCGATGAGCCGGCCCACCGCCCGCCCGGCCGTGGACCGCCTCCTGGTGCGGGCGCTGACGGCCGAGCTGGTGGGCACCGGCCTGCTGGTGGCCGTGGTCGTCGGGTCCGGGATCGCCGCCCAGCGGCTGTCGCCTGACGACGTGGGGCTGCAGCTGCTGCAGAACTCACTGGCCACGACCCTCGGGCTGACGGTCCTGATCCTGCTGTTCGGGCCGGCGTCCGGTGCTCACCTCAACCCGGTCGTCTCCCTGGCCGACTGGGTCGTGGGCCGCCGTACCGGGACCGGGCTCACCGGCCGGCAGGTCGCGGCCTACACCGCCGCGCAGACCGTCGGCGCGATCGCCGGGTGCGCGCTCGCCGCCGCGATGTTCACCGCCCCGGTCGCCGTCTCGACCACCGAGCGCACCGGGAGCGGCCTGCTGGTCAGCGAGGTGGTCGCCACCGCCGGCCTGGTCGCGCTGATCCTGACCCTGGTCCGCACCGGACGCGGCGTCCTCGCCGCCCCGGCGGTCGGGGCCTACATCGGGGCCGCGTACTGGTTCACCGCCTCCACGTCCTTCGCCAACCCCGCCGTCACGGTCGGGAGGATCTTCACCGACACGTTCGCCGGCATCGCCCCCGCCTCCGCACCGGGCTTCATCGCCGCTCAGGTCCTCGGCGCGGCCCTCGGCGTCGGGCTCGCCATCGTCCTCTACCCCACAGCCGACGCCCGTGCCGACGACGTCGTCGTCCCGCACGACGACCCCGTCAGCACCCGCGCGTGACCGCTGACCTTCTGCCCACCACACCCTGAGGAGCACCCCATGACCGAGACCGCCGCCACCGAGCAGACCCCCACCGGGACCGACAAGCCGAGCGTGCTGTTCGTCTGCGTCCACAACGCCGGCCGCTCCCAGATGGCTGCCGGGTTCCTCACCGCCCTGTCCGGAGGTGCCGTCGAGGTCCGCTCCGCCGGGTCCGCGCCCGCCGACCAGATCAACCCCGCCGCCGTCGAGGCCATGCTCGAGCTCGGCATCGACATCCGTGCCGAGAAGCCGAAGATCCTCACCACCGACGCGGTCAGGGCCTCCGACGTCGTCATCACCATGGGCTGCGGCGACACCTGCCCCTTCTTCCCCGGCAAGCGCTACGAGGACTGGGTCCTGGAGGACCCCGCCGGGCAGGGCGTCGACGCCGTGCGCCCGATCCGCGACGAGATCCGCGCCCGCGTCCTCGCCCTGCTCGGCGAGCTCGGCGTGGAGCCCGTCGACGCCTGACCACCAGCACCCCCACGACGAAGGCCCGGGCACGCGTGCGCCCGGGCCTGCGTTCCTCCCCCGGCACGTCCCTGCATCGAAGGATGGAACCCGCGCAGCGCGTCCCTCCGAGGCTCGATGCGCACCCCTCCCCGTTCCTAGGTTCGAGAGCGGCACCACGACCTCGACCACAGGAGCGCATCATGGCCACGCCGACCACGACCGAGGTGACGGCCACCGCCGTCCGCCTCGTCGACCTCCACAAGACCTACCCGGGCCGTGAGCCCGTCCACGCGCTGCGCGGGGTGTCCCTCGAGCTGCTCGCGGGCTCCGTGACCGCCGTCGTCGGTCAGTCCGGCTCCGGCAAGTCGACGCTGCTGAACTGCGCGGCGGGGCTCGACACGCCCAGCCGGGGCTCCGTCGTCGTGGGTCGGCACGACCTCACGACGCTGCGGCCCGACGACCTCACCCGGTTCCGGCGGGAGCACGTGGGCTTCGTCTTCCAGGCCTACAACCTCATCGGCCACCTGACGGCACGCGAGAACGTCCGCCTGCCGCTCGTGCTCGCGGGCCGTCAGGTCGACGCGGCGTGGGAGGCGGCCCTGCTCGACTTCCTCGGCGTGCCGCACCTCGTGGACCGGCTGCCGGGCGAGCTGTCCGGCGGGCAGGCCCAGCGCGTCGCGATCGCCCGCGCGCTCGTCACGCGGCCCGCCGTCGTGTTCGCCGACGAGCCCACGGGCGCGCTGGACTCCCGGACGGGGGGCGCGGTGCTCCAGGTGCTGCGGGACTCCGCGCGCGAGCTCGGGCAGACCGTGGTCGTCGTGACGCACGACGCGGGCGTCGCCGCCGCTGCCGAGCGCGTCGTCGTCCTCGCGGACGGGCTCGTCGTCGACCAGCTCGAGCACCCCACCGCCGAGCAGGTCACCGCCCGGCTCCTCGCGAAGGGCCGGTGAGCACCGTGTGGCAGCTCGCCTCCTCGGGCGTCCGCGCCCACCGCGGAGCCTTCGCCGGCACCGCCGTCGTCCTCGCCGTCGCCGCAGCGGTCCTCGCCGTCACCGGGGTGCTGTTCGAGTCGGGCCTGCGCACGCAGGCCGACGGTGACCTGGCCTCCGGCGGGCTGCTCGTGGCGCTCGCGTCCTCCTACGCCGGGACGCTGGTCGTCGTCGTGGTGATGGTCGTCGCCGCGACCGTCACCCTCGCACTGCGCAGCCGCCGACGTGAGCTCGCCCTGCTGCGCGCGGTCGGCGCGACGCCGTCGCAGGTGCGGCGCACGGTCACCCTCGAGGTCGCGGTGGTCTCGCTCGTCGCCGCCCCGGTGGGGGCGCTCGCGGGCCTGTTCGGCGCCCGCCTCCTCGACCCCCTCCTGCTGCGCGGCGGGATGGTGGCCCCGGACTTCACGTCGGCCCTGTCGCCGCTGCCCGTCCTCGCCGCCGTCGCGCTGATCGTGGTCACGGCGGTGCCGGTCGGCCGGCTCGGCGCCCGGGAGGCCGCCCGGACCGCCCCGACCGAGGCGCTCCAGCTGAGCGCCGTCGAGGACCGCGAGGTCGGGACGGGCCGGCGGGTGACCGCCCTGGCCCTGACCCTCGCCGGCCTCGCCACGGCGTTCTCGAGCCTGTGGATCCCGGGCGCCCTGGGGAGCGCCACGGCGTCGCTCTCGGCGTTGCTGCTGATCGGGGCCGTCGCGCTCGCCGGTCCCGTCCTGGTCGGCTGGCTCTTCGACCGGCTCGCGCGGGTCCACCCGTCCGGCGGCCGCCCGGCCGCGGTGCTCGCCGTCCGCAACGTGCGCGGGTTCTCCCGGCGGCTGACGACCGTCGTCGTGCCGCTCGCGCTGGTGGTCGCCGCGGCGACCGTCCAGACGAGCGTGAACCGGGCGATCATGACCGCCGCCCAGCAGGAGCTCGTCGCCTCGGTCGCCGCGGACCTCGTCGTCACGCCCCCCGAGGGCGCGGCCCAGGACCTGACCGCGCAGGTCGCCGCGGTGCCCGGCGTCACGTCGGCCGTGCCGCTCGCGACCGTCCCGGCGCAGCTGCGGACCGACAACGACATCGACGGCGCGCTCGCCTGGGAGGCGACCGCCCTGCGCGTCGTCCCCGCGGGCACCACGGCGCTCGACCCCGACGTCGTCGACGGCTCGCTCGCGGGACTCGACGCCCGGGACGCCGTGGCCGTCAGCACCGACACGGCGTTCACCAGCGGCGCGGGCCTCGGCGAGACGCTCACGCTCCGGCTCGGGGAGGACGTCGTCGAGGCGACCGTCGTCGCGGTGTTCTCCCGCGGGCTGGGGGTCGCCGGCCTGATCACCGGCCCGGCCACGGCGGAGGCGCACGGGCTCCCCGTGGTGGCCGACACCGTGCTCGTCGACCTCGCCGCCGGCGCGGACCCGGCGGACGCCACCGCGGCGTTCGCCGCGCTGGGCGCGACGGCGGCCGACCCCGAGACGTACGCCGCCACGGCGATGCAGTCGGGCGACGGCGAGAACGCCATCGGCACGGCGCTGCTCCTCCTCCTGCTCGCCGTCGTGGCGGTCGGCGCCGCGAGCACGCTCGCCATGACCACGGTCGCGCGCCGCGACGAGCTCGCGCTGCTGCACCGCACCGGCACGACCCGCCGCCAGCTCCTGGCGATGACCACCGTCGAGGCGGCGATCACGGGCGTCACGGCGTGGGTCGTCGGCACCGTGGCGGTGGTGCCGGCGGTGGTCGGCGTGAGCGCCGGGGTGCTCCACGGGCCGCCCGTGGTCGACCTGCCGTCGTACGGCGTGGTCAGCGCGGCCGTGGTCGTCTTCGCGCTCGCTGCGACGGCGCTCGCGGCACGCCGCACGACCCGACTGGCGACCGCTCTCGCCTGACCGGCGGCACGCGCGGCGGTCCTCCGCCGCACGCCCACCCGGAGCAGTGCCGGACCCGGGTGGGCGCGTCGCCGACCGGCCGCCGGCGGAGCACCGTCAGTGGTGGTCCCCGTGCCGGCCGAGGGTCGTCTCGGGGGTGGCGCCCGGGCGGGTCCACTGCGGCGTCGGGCGGCCCGTCCCGCCCCAGGTGCCGTTGCCGTCGACGTCCGTGCGCCAGTACCAGCAGGCGCCCTGACCCTCGGGCCAGCCCTCGGGCGTGTCCTGCCACGCCTCGCCCCGCCCGTACGGCGTCAGGTCGAGGAGCGCGAAGGAGCCGCTCGCCACCTCGGTGCCGCGCCCCGTCGTGTCGTAGGTGAGGAACGCCCGGTCACCGTCGCGCAGGAACACCGCGAACATCCCCATCTCGCCGCCGACCGGCTCGGGGACCCCCCGCACCGAGTACCAGGGCTGGGTGTAGCCCATGAACTCGACGAAGGGCGCGACCTCGTCCCACGCGCCGGTGGTCACGACCGCGAACGAGACGCCGCGGGCCTGCAGGTAGACGGTGTCGCGCAGGTGCCAGGCCGAGACGGTGCAGCCCTCGCACTGACCCTGGTGCGGTGCGCCGTCGTGCCACATGTGCTTGTAGACCAGCAGCTCGTCGCGCCCCTGGAACAGGTCGAGGAACGGGACGGGGCCGTCGGGTCCCACGACCTCGACGGTCGGGTCGAGCTCGACCATGGGGAGCCGGCGGCGCGCCGCGGCGATCGCGTCGCCCTCGTGCGTGTGCGCCTTCTCGCGGACCAGGAGCTCGTCGCGCGCGGCCTGCCACGTCGCCGCGTCGACGACGGGCGGGCGGCCGGGCACGAGGGTGGTCGGTCGGTCCTGTGCGGTGGTCATCGCGTCCTCCGTGGTGTGGCGGGCGGACGGCGGCGTCCGCCGTCCGACGGTCAGGAGGGCAGACGTGCGTCGGCCCCGGAACTCATCGGCGGCGACGGCGGCCCGGCCCGACCGCCCCGGGTCCGGCGTCGTCGCCTTCAGCCGCTGAGCCCCTCACCGCGGGACGACGGCGGCCGATGGGGCGGACGTGTCATGGGAGCAGGCGTGCCGGCCGAGGGATCCCCGCGGAGCAGCACGCGCCGCGGCGGTCCTCGTGGCCGTCGCCGCCGTCGTCACGCTGGTCTTCACGGCGCTCGGCCAGGGCACGTCCTCGCTCGTCGCGCAGGCCGTGGTCACCGTCATCAGCGTCGGGGTCCTGCCGCTGGCCCTCGCGCTCTACCGGCACGGGCACCGCGCGCCGGCCGTGACCTGGCTGCTCACGCCCGTCGTGGGCGTCGCGATCATCGCGGGCCTCGACGTGGTGACCCACGACGCGAGCGCCGCGGCCCAGGCGTTCTTCGCGTTCCCCGTCGTCTTCGCGGCGTCGCAGCTCGGCCGCAGGCCGGTCGCGCTCGTGACCCTGCTGGCCGTGCTCGGCAACGCCTGGGTCGTGTTCTCGCTGCTGCCGCCCGGGCGCGCCGCGACCGACCTCGCGTACATCGGGGCGATGCTCACGGTCGTGGCCGCCGTGCTCGTCCAGGCGGGCGAGCGCCAGGACCGGCTCGTGACCCGGCTGACCGAGCAGGCTGCCGTCGACGCGCTCACGGGGCTCGCGACCCGGCGGGTGCTCGACGACGCGGCCGCCTGCGCCCTGGCGAGCACGGGCGACGGCACGGGCCTGCTGGTCCTCGACCTCGACCGGTTCAAGGTCATCAACGACGAGCGGGGGCACCCCGTCGGCGACGACGCCCTGGCGCACGTCGCCGAGCTGCTGCGCCGACGGGCTCAGCGCGACTCGATCGCGTCCCGGCTCGGGGGCGACGAGATGGCCCTGCTCCTGCCGGGGTGGGGCCGCGAGGCGACGATCGAGGTCGCCGAGGAGCTCGTGCGGCTCGTGCGGGACAGCCCGCTGCGCACCGCGGACGGCCCGGTCCCGCTGACCGTGAGCATCGGCGTGGCGCACGCCTCGCGCGAGACGACGCTGCGCGAGCTCTACGCCGCGGCGGACGCCGCGCTCTACGAGGCCAAGGCCGAGGGTCGGGACCGCGTCGCGATCACCGGCTCGTCCCCCCGGACCCGCTCCCGCTGAGTCGGCCGCCGCACGTGCGCCCGGGGACGGGTCAGTCGCCGATCCCCACGACCGAGCCGGCCGTGCGCAGCGCGTCCAGCACCCACGGCAGCCGCGTGAGCGCGTCGCGCGCGAGCAGGAACCCGACGATCCCGAGGACCCACGCCGTCGTCTCCCCCGCCGACCGCTCCATCCAGCGCGCGACCCGCCCGAGCAGCGGCTCGACGGCCCGCGCGGCGACCAGGCGCCCCGCGAGCAGCACGAGCGCGGGCAGGACCATGACGAGGCAGTAGCCGACGAGCACCGTCGCCCGCTCGGCCCAGGTGAGGTCCGAGCCGGTGAGCAGCCTGATCGCCCCGAGGTACGGCAGCATCGACCCGAGCTCGACGGCGGCCGCCGCGACCGCCAGCCCCACGAGCGCCCCGACGCCGCCGGCCTCGCCGCTCATCGCGCGGTCGCGCCAGCGCGTGAGGCGTCCCTGCCGCCGGGTCGCGGTGGCCGGTCCCCCGGAGACGCCACCCGGGCCGGCGCCGTCCGCGCCGCCGGCGCTGCCCGACCCGTCGGCGTCGGCCCTCGGCGTCCGGTACGCGAGCGCCCACAGCAGCAGCGCCCCGCCGAGCACGAGCTGCACCACGGACCCGGCCGTGCCCTCGCGCAGCCCCGATCCGCTCCCCAGCGCCGCGCGGGCCCCGGACATCAGGACGAGGCCGACGACGAGGTAGAACGTCGCGACGGTCCCGAGGAAGACGAGCACGCGCCGAGCGCGCACCCGTCCCGGCACGAGCAGGAACCACACCGGGATGAGCAGCGTGCCGAAGCTCGTGCTGTCGATCAGGGCGAGCACGACGAGCTGTCCGAGCAGGTCAGGGGCCATGCGGCGAGCCTGGCTCCCCGCCGGGGGCGCGGGCGTCGGGCGAAGGGTGGCACGTGCGGCCCCGCGGTACATCGTTCGTCGGATCCCGTCGGACGGGCGCTGTGCTGGGATGGTGCGGTGAGGATCCCGGACGCCCGCTGGTACCGGCGCGTGCGCGCGTCGGAGCGGACGAGCGACCTCCTCGACGCCGGGGCGGTGGCGCTCGTCGGCCTCCTGACCGTCGCGGTCGGGATCGACGGCGTCTGGACCGACATGGCCGAGCACCGGCCACCGGGACCGGCGGTGCCGCTCGCCCTCCTCGCGGCGGGCTGCACGCTCATGGCGGTCAAGCGGCGGTGGCCCGTCGGGGTCCTGCTCGCGGGCGTCGCGCTGTTCCTCCTCGACACGTACCTCGGCGGCAGCATCGGCGTCATCGCCGTGCTCGTCGACCTCATCTACTCGGCGGCGATCCACGCCCGCCCGCGGGCCGCCGCGGTGCTCCGCTCGTCGGTCGTCGTGCTCGGGGCCGTCGCGACCGCGCTGGTGTGGGGCGTCACGCACCACGCGCAGCTCACGGTGTTCCTCGCCCTCCAGTACTTCGCGCTCATCGGCACGCCGCTGTGGTGGGGCACCGCGGTCCGGCGGCAGTCGGAGCTCACCGCCCTCGCGACCGCACGCGCCGAGGACCAGCGCCGGCTCGCGTCGCTGCAGGCCGCCGAGCTGGTCACGGACGAGCGCGCCCGCATGGCCCGCGACCTGCACGACGCCATCGCGGGGAACCTCTCGGCGATCGCGATCCACACGGAGGCGGCGCTCGCCGTGCCGCCGGACGACCCCCGCGCCGCCGCACGCGACCGTGCCGCGCTCGAGGCCGTCCGCGCCGCGAGCGTCACGTCGCTGCAGGAGATGCGCTCGATGATCCTGCTGCTGCGGGCCGACGGTGCGGCGTCGGCCGACCCGACGGCAGCGGCCCCGCGGCTGCGCGAGGCGGCGGACCTCGTGGCCGCGACCGAGGCCGCGGGCCTCCGCCTGACGTGGGACGGGACGACCCTCGACGAGCTCCCGGCGCTGCCCTCGGCGGTGGACCAGGCCGCCTACCGGATCCTGCAGGAGTCCCTCACCAACGCGGCCAAGCACGCGCCGGGGTCGCACGTGCGGGTCCGCGTCGGGGTGCGCGACGGGGTCCTCGAGCTCGCGGTCGAGTCCACTGCGCGGCCGTCCGCCGTGCAACCGTCCGCCGTGGCCGCGCGGGTCCCGGCGACCGTCGGCGGACCGGCGACCGTCGGCGGACCGGTCGACCCCGGACGGACACTCGGCGCACCGGTCGACCGCGCACCGGCCGACGGGTCCGGGCTGGGGCTCCTCACGATGCGCGAGCGCGCCGAGGCGCTCGGTGGGCGGTTCGACGCGGGCTGGGCGGGCGAGGAGCGCTGGTCCGTGGTGGCGACGCTGCCGCTCGGGGCGGTCTCGTGACGGGCCCGACCCCGGTCCGCGTCCTCGTGGCCGACGACCACGCCGCGATCCGCGCGGGGCTGCGGCTCATGCTCGAGACCGACCCCGCGATCACGGTCGTCGGCGAGGCGAGCGACGGTGCCGCTGCCGTGACGAACGCCCGCGCGCTGCGCCCCCACGTCGTGCTCATGGACATCCGCATGCCTGGCACCGACGGCATCGAGGCGACCCGGACGATCACCGGCGAGGGCCTCGCCGACGTGCTGGTGCTCACGACGTTCGACCTCGACGAGTACGTGTTCGGCGCGCTGCGGGCGGGGGCCGCCGGGTTCCTGCTCAAGTCCACCGAGGCCGGGGCCCTGCTCGACGCGGTGCGCCGGGTCGCCGCCGGGGAGGGCGTCGTCGCGCCCGAGGTGACGCGCCGGCTGCTCGCGGCGTTCGTCGCACCGCCGCCGGTCGCCGCCGCCACGCCCGAGCAGATCGACGGCTACGCGGACCTGACCGCGCGCGAGCGCGACGTGCTCGGCTGCCTCGCGCGCGGGATGTCGAACTCCGACCTCGCGGCCGAGCTGGTCATCACGGAGGCGACCGCGAAGACGCACGTCTCGCGCGTGCTCGCGAAGCTCGGCTGCTCGTCGCGCATGCAGGCGGCGATCAAGGCGCGCGCCGCCGGGCTGGGCTGAGCGGCGCCGCCCCCGCGGCTCGGAGGCGCGGTGCGCGACGGGCGCACCCCCCACGGTCCGGGTGCGGGAGGTAGCGGACACCAGGTGTCCGGTACCCGTGCGACGGTCGCGACATGACGACCCGACCCGATCGTTCCGGCTCCCGCATCGACCACCTCAACGTCGCCGTCCCCGACCTCGCCGCCGCCGTCGCCTTCTACGAGCCGACGCTCGCCTCGATCGGCATCCTCAAGATGCTCGTGATCCCTGCCGACCCGGCCACCGACTTCCCGGCCATGACCGGGTTCGGCCTCGCCGACGTCAAGCCGTACTTCTGGCTCGTCGACGGGGGCACGGTCGGCTCGAACATGCACCTCGCCTTCACCGTCGAGACCCGCGAGGAGGTCGCCACGTTCTACGCCGCGGCGCTCGCCGCCGGTGCGGAGCCGCTGCTCGAGCCCGCGGTGCATCCCGAGTACCACGACGACTACTTCGGCGGCTTCGTGCGCGACCCTCACGGCATCAACCTCGAGGCGGTGTGCCACCACCCCGCGGACGACTGAGCGCCGACCGGCTCGCACGCGCAGGCACAGGCCGCCGGGCGGTGACGCCCGTCGCCGAGCCCTCCGGCCGGTCGGCGACGGCCCGGTCGAGCCGGCGTCGGAATCGTCGTGTCGACGGGTGCTCGGCGGCCTTCGTCGCCACGGCCGTCGCCCTCGTCGTCGCCGCGGTCATCGCGGTCGTGTGCATCCGCGGGACCACGGAGGAGCTCATGCCGTCGGGCGAGGGCGTCGTCCACCTGGGCTGAGCCCGGCCGGTCATCCCCGCACGGGCCGCCGGGCGGGGATGACCATCGGCGTCCCGGTCTCGGGGTCCTCGACGACGCGGCACGCGAGGTCGAAGATCTCGGCGATCCGCTCGGGCGTCACGACCTCCGCGGGCGCACCCTCGGCGACGACCCGGCCGTCCTTCATCGCGACGAGGTGCGTCGCGTACCGGGCGGCCTGGTTGAGGTCGTGCAGCACCGCGACGAGCGTGCGGCCGTCCTCGTGCAGGCGGGCGCACAGGTCCATGACCTCGAACTGGTGGGCGATGTCGAGGAACGTCGTCGGCTCGTCGAGCAGCAGCAGGTCGGTCTGCTGCGCGAGGGCCATCGCGAGCCACACGCGCTGGCGCTGGCCGCCCGAGAGGGTGCTGACGAGCCGGTCGCGCAGCTCGGTCACCTCGGTCGCGTGCATCGCGTCGGCGACGGCCACCGCGTCGGCCGTCGACCACTGCCGCAGCAGCCCCTGGTGCGGGTAGCGACCGCGGGCGACGAGGTCGCCGACCGTGATCGCCTCGGGGGCCAGCGGGCTCTGCGGCAGGAGCGCGAGGCGCCGGGCGACGTCCCGCGAGCGGAGCCGGGTCAGCGGCTCGCCGTCCAGCAGGACCTCCCCCGTGCGCGGCCGGAGCGTGCGGGCGAGGGCGCGCAGCAGCGTCGACTTGCCGCACCCGTTGGGCCCGATGATCACCGTGAAGGACGCGCGCGGGATCGTCACGGACAGGTCGTGCACCACGTCGGTCCGGTCGTAGGCGAGCGTCACGCGCTCGGCGCGCAGGGGCGCCGCCGCAGACCCCGTCGCCCCGGGCCCCGTCGTGGTCGTCGTCGTCGGTGTCACACCGCACCCCTTCTCCACTCGCGGACCAGCAGGAACGCCAGGTACACCCCGCCGAGGCCGGCGGTCACGATCCCGACCGGGTACTGCACCCCGAACGGCAGCCGCTGCGCGAGGAGGTCGGCGAGCACGAGCAGCGTCGCGCCCGTGACCGCGGCGGCGACCATGCCGGGGCCCGACGAGCGCGTGAGCCGCCGGGCGATCTGCGGGGCGGTCAGCGCGACGAACGCCACGGGTCCGCACACCGCGACGGCCGCCCCGGTGAGCAGCACCGCGACGACGACCGCGAGCGTGCGGGTGCGCCCGGCGTCGACGCCCAGCCCCGTCGCGGCGTCGTCCCCCATCTCGACGAGCTGCAGCCGGCGGCTCAGCGCGAGCGCGAGCGGGAGGAGCACGACGAGCGCGACGGCGACGGTCGCGGCGTCCGACCAGCTGCGCGAGCCGAGGCTCCCGTTGAGCCACGCGGCCACGACCTGGGCGTCCTCGCGCGTCGCCCGCAGGATCGCGAGCTGCACGAACGCCAGCGCCATCGCCCCGACGGCGATGCCCGTCACGACCATCCGGTACGGCGCCGCGAACCCGCGCCCCGAGCCGAGCCACACGGCGACGATCGCGACGAACGCCCCGACCAGCGCGCCCACGGGCACCGGCACGACGCCGGGCCACACGAGCCCCGCCGCCGCAGCGCCGGCCGCCGCACCGGCGCCGAGCCCGATGACGTCCGGGCTGCCGAGCGGGTTGCGCGTGACGCTCTGGAAGATCGCGCCCGCGACGCCGAACGCCGCCCCGGCGCCCAGCCCGACCGCGAGCCGCGGGAGCCGGTTGGTGAACACGACCCAGTCCTGTGCGCGGCTCCCGCCGCCGGCGAGCACGGTCGGCAGCTCGGTGAGCGGGACGCCGAGGTCGCCGATCGTGAGCGTCACGAGCACGGTCGCGAGCGCGACGACGACCAGCACGAGGCAGACGGTGACCGCGCGCCGGTTCGTGACGAGCGCGACGCGGTCGCCGAGGCGGAGCAGCGCCGGTGCGGCGGCGTCCCCGCGGTCCGGCGACGGTCGCGCGGCGGGGGCGGCGGATGCGTCGGGCACCGGCGGGGCGCCGGCGTCCACCGCGGGCGTGCGGTCCGGGGCGGCGCTCACAGCCCCGCCCTCCCCCGGCGCACGGCCGCGATCAGGAACGGCGCCCCGACGAACGCCGTGACCGCGCCGACCATGAGCTCGCCGGGCCGCGCGATCACGCGCCCGACGACGTCGGACCCGAGCACGAGCACCGGGCCGAGCAGCGCGCAGTACGGCAGGAGCCAGCGGTGGTCGGAGCCGGTGAGCGCGCGCACGACGTGCGGCACCGCGAGCCCGACGAACGCGATCGGCCCGACCGCCGCGACCGAGGCGGCGGTGAGCAGCGCCGCGGCGAACCCGCCGACGAGCCGCGTGCGCCCGGCGCGCAGCCCGAGCGACGTGGCGGCCTCGTCGCCGAGGGCGAGCGCGTTGAGCGCACGGGACAGCGCCAGCGCGACGAGCAGGCCGCCGACGACGAACGGCAGGATGCGCGCGGTCGCCCCGGCGTCGCGCCCGGCGAGCGACCCGACGGCCCACACGCGGTAGCTGTCGAAGACGGTCGGGTTCGCGAGCGAGATCGCCTCGACGAGCGCGACGAGCGCGGCCGTGACGGCGGCGCCCGCGAGCACGAGCCGCACGGGGGTCGGCCCGCGCCCGCCCGAGCCGATCGCGTACACGGCGCCGGCGGCGAGCAGCGCTCCGGGCACCGCGGCCCACACCGACCGCCCGGCACCGGCGCCTGCGAGCGCCGTGACGATCACGACCGACGCGGCCGCCCCGGCGTTGACGCCGAGCAGCCCCGGGTCGCCGAGCGGGTTGCGCGTGATCCCCTGGATGACGGCACCGGCGACGGCGAGCGCGGCACCGACGAGGATCCCGAGCACCGTCCGCGGCAGCCGCGAGGCCACGACGACGGACGCGTACGACTCGTCGGGTGCGACGAGCGCGCCCCACACGTCCCCGAGCGGCACGGCCTTCGAGCCGACGGTGATGCTGAGCGCGCACGCGACCACCACGAGCGCGACCGCGCCGAGCAGGCCCGCCGCGAGCCACCACGAGCGCGCGCGCGAGCCCCGCACGCCGGTGACGTGCGGGGCTCGGGCCGACGGCGGTGCGTCGAGGGTGCTCATCGTCGGGTCACCTGGTGGTCACGGGGTGGTCGTGCGAGCGTCGCGGCCGTGCCGGTGGGGACGCCGGGGTGCCCCCGACCGGCACGGCTGCGCGCCGTCAGGACGCGGGAACGGCCGCGACGGCCTCGGCGATCTGCGGGACGTACTCGTCGAGCGCCCACGGGATGCTCAGCGGCGACGCGACGGACACGGCCATCCCGAGCGTCGTGTCGATCATCGGCAGGTACGAGCCGCGCTGGAACGCGGGGATCTGCTGCCACAGCGGCTGCGCCTCGGTGGCCTGCTGCTCGGTCTCGTCGTTGAACCACGTGAACAGCACGTCGGCGTCGGCGAGCTGGTCGGCGTTCTCCAGGCCGAGCGTCGCGGCGAACGTGCCCTCGCTCGCCGTCAGGCCCGCGACGGACGGTGCGAGCTCGAGCCCGAGGCCGGTGAGCAGCGACACGCGCGTGTCACCCGGCAGGTAGACGCTGAGCGTGCCGGGTGTCCCGCCGTACACGTACGCGAACGTCGTGCCCGCGAACTCCGGGTGTGCCTCGGCGGCCTCGGTGAGCGCGGCCTCGCGCGCCTCGAGCACCGCGTCGGCCTTCTCGGGGACGCCGAGCGCCTCGGCGGAGATCCGCACCTGGTCCTCGATGGTCGTCTGCCACGGCTCGCCGGGGTAGGCCACGACGGGCGCGAACTCGGAGAGCTGGTCGAAGACGTCCTGCTCGAGGCCGGACTGCGGCGCCAGGATGAGGTCGGGCTCGAGGCCGACGAGCGCCTCGACGTCGAGCTCCGGGTACATCTGGACGGTCGTCGGCAGCTCGCCGCCGTCCTCCTCGATCGCGGCGCGCAGCCACGGCTGGTAGCCGTCCTCGTCGCCGCCCCACGCGTCCTCCTCGACGCCCACGGGCGTGACGCCGAGCGAGTACGCGATGTCGCCCGAGCCCCAGCCGAGGGTCACCACGCGCTCGGGCGCCTCCTCGATCACGGCCTCGCCGAGCGCCGACTCGATCGTCACCGGGAAGGCGCCGCCGGCGGTCTCCTCGGGCTCGGCCGCGGTGTCGTCGGACGCGCAGGCGGTGAGGGTCAGGGCGAGGGCCGCGGCGGTCGCGGCGACGACGGCGAGCGGCCGACGGCGGGACGTGCGTGCAGGCACGGGTGGCTCCGTTCAGGTTCGACGAGGAGGCGCGTGCGCGGCCTGCCCCCCAGGGCCGCCCGCGTGAAGGTAAGCCTAACCTTCGCCGAGTCCTCGGCGGACCGCGATCGCGTCACACCCGGACGACCGTGACCGCTGCCGCGTCACGGCGTCCCGCGCTCGCCCCGCTCGGGGTCGAGCTCGCCGTCGGAGCCCGTGCCGCCCTCGTCGGACTCGTGCGCTTCCGGGCAGAAGGCGGCGCCCGCCGCCGGCCGGCCCGTGGGGCCGTGCAGGATCGTGCGGGCGAGCAGCACGACGTCGACGCCCGCCCGGGTCGCCGCGTCCCGCAGCAGGGTGCGCGCCTCTGCGACGCCGACCTTGCGCGAGGCGGCGACGAAGCCGACCGCGCGCTCGACGAGGTCGTGGTCCGCGAGCCGGCCCGCGGCGTCCCGCGCGTCGGTGAGTCTCCGGAACGGCACGTCGCCGTTGGTCACCGCCGGCCCGCCCTGCACGCCCAGGGTCCGGCGCACGGCGTCCTGGCGCCCGTCGAACGCCGCCGGGTCCGAGGCGTACAGCGTGAGCTCGCCGGTCAGCGCCACCTCGCCGTCGAGCGGGAACGACAGGGTGCTCCGCACGCGGCCGGTGGACGACGACTGCGCGTGCTCGGCCCAGCGCTCCTCGCTCAGCGGGTCCGCGACGGCGTCCTCCCGGCCGTCGAGCACCCCCGCGGCGTACGTGCCGCCGAGCAGGTCCTGCACCCCGTCGAGCGCGTGCGCGACGTCGTCCGACGCGACGAGCGCGAGGGTGAGGCCGTGCTCGCCGAGCGTCAGGCTCAGGCCCACGAGCGAGGGGACGAGCCGTGCCACGTCCTGCGCCATGCGCTGCATCGTCGCCGCGAGCCGGTCCTGGTTGCCGGCGTCCAGGGACGCGAGCAGCCGTGCGGTCTCGGGGATCGGGTCCACCGTGCGCTCCTCACGCCTGAAGGCGGGTCGCGTGTCGGCGCACCTGGGTCCATGATCCACCCGGGGAGCGGCGAGCGCGCGGGTCCGGCTCGTCTCGACGGGCGCACGAGGTCGTCACCTGCGGGACGGCCCGCAGAAGTCACCCACGGCCGAGGCGGCGGCGCCGTCGTCGGCCGCGCGACCGGCGACCTGCGGTGGACTGCGCCGGCGAGCGCGCGACGAGCTGGGCCGGCGCTGCCGGGGCGACGCCCGTCACGCCCTCGATGAGCGCCGCGGCGACCTCCCGCGGGTCCACGTCCCGGTGGAGCGAGGCGCTCTCCAGCACGACCCGCGCGTCGGCGGCCGAGCAGCGGTTCTCGGCCATGATCACGCCGACCGCCTGGTCGATCACGGCCCGCCCGGCGAGCGCCGACCGGAGCTCCGCCGAGAGCTCCGCCCGGTCCGCCCAGAGCAGGCAGACCTCGAGCGTGCGGGCGACCTCCTGCGCGTCGAGCTCGGTGCGCACGAGCGCGGCTGCGTCCCACGACTCCTGCAGCGTGCTGAGCACGGTGAACCTGACGGCGCAGCCCTCGCGCACGGTGCGCGTCACGACCGCCGCCGTCCGGTAGCCCGCTGCGCAGGAGCTCGGCGGTCCCAGGAACCGGTTCCACGGCGCCCCTTCCCTCCGTTTCTCGGTGGTGGCTCAGCGGCAGGCTCAGCGCTCGTCGAGCCGGGCGTGTGACCCTGCCGGCGCGCCCGAGAGGACGCCGACCACGATGCGCGCGGCGACCTCGAGGCTCACCTCGACGTCCGCGGACGTGCGCCTCAGCACGTCGAGCGCCTCGTCGGGCGAGCACGCGCTGCAGTGCATGATCGCGCCGACGGCGTGCTCGACCGTGACCCGGGCGCCCATCGCGGTGCGCACCTCGGTCGCGGCGTGCGCGGCGGTCAGGACCGCGACCCGGCTCTGCACGGCGCGGGCGATCGTGCGCGCGTGCTCCTGCGCGACGGCGAGCAGCTCGTCGTCCCACGGCTCGGGGCTGCGGAAGTAGACGTTGAGCGCGACGGCAACGTCCGGCGCGACCGGCGCGGGCACGGCGACCGCCGACACGAAGCCCTCGTGCAGCGCCTGCTCGCGCCACTGGGGCCACTGCGTGACGTCGGCGATGCGCGGCAGGAGGACGGCCTCCTGGCTCTTCATCGCCTGGAGCCACGGCCCGTGGTGCAGGCGCGACTCGACCGGGTCGCAGCGCGCGGACGCCCCGTCGCTGCTCGCGACCCGCAGCATCGCGCCGTGGTGCCGGAACGTGATGCTCGAGCCGGCCGCGTCCCCGAACGACGTCGCGACCTCGAGGGCGAGCTCGTGGAGGTAGGTGACCTCGGCCACGATCTGCCGGCCCGTCCGGCGGGGGCTCCCGCCCGTGCACCGGTGACGCCGGCCCCGAGCGGGCGGGCGAGATGCCATCGACCCCTCCACCTTGGCACACCACGCGGGCCGTGGACCCACCCGCGACCCTCCGGTTCTGCCGGTCCGGCCGAGGTGCTGCCGCGTGCGCCGCGACTCAGCCGAGACCGTGCCCCGTGAGCCGCTCGAACGCCTCGACGTACCGGGCCCGCGTGCGCTCGACGACCTCGGCCGGCAGCGCGGGCGGCGGCGCGTGCCCCGCGCGGTCCCAGCCGGACGCGGGCGACGTGAGCCAGTCGCGCACGAACTGCTTGTCGAAGCTCGGCTGGGCGCGACCCGGCTCCCACGCGTCCGCGGGCCAGAACCGCGACGAGTCCGGGGTCAGGACCTCGTCGCCGAGCGTGACCTCGCCCGTCACGGGGTCGGTGCCGAACTCGAGCTTGGTGTCCGCGAGGACCACGCCGCGCTCGCGCGCGATCCCCTCGGCGCGGGCGTACACCGCGAGCGTGAGCTCCCGGAGCCGCTCGGCCGCCTCGGCGCCGACGGTCCGCGCGACCACGTCGAAGCTCACGTTCTCGTCGTGGTCGCCGAGCTCGGCCTTGGTCGCGGGCGTGAAGATGGGCTCCGGGAGGCGGGAGCCGTCCACGAGGCCGGTCGGCAGCCGGATCCCCGTGACCTCGCCGCCCGCCCGGTACTCGGCGAGGCCGGAGCCGGTGAGGTAGCCGCGCGCGACGCACTCGACCGGGAACATCTCCAGCCGGCGGCACACCATCGCGCGCCCCGCGAACGCCGGCGGGACGTCACCGGGCTCGTCGCCCGGCTCGGCGGTCACGACGTGGTTCGGCACGAGGTCCTCGAGCTGCGCGAACCACCACAGGCTCAGCTGCGTGAGGACGATGCCCTTGTCCGGGATCTCGGACGCGAGCACGTGGTCGTACGCGCTGATCCGGTCGCTCGCCACGACGAGCACGACGTCGCCGTGCCGCTGCTGCACCGCGCGGCCCGCCTCGGTCGCGGCGTCGGGGACGTACAGGTCGCGGACCTTCCCCGAGTAGGTGTGGGTCCAGCCGGCCGGTGCGGTCGTCGCGCTCACGCGCACATCCTGCCGCACTCACCCCGACCGGACGGTCGCGCGCCCGAGGGTCAGGAGGTCGCGCGCCACCGGCGGCGGCTCGGGCGACGTCCACATCTGGTTCGTCAGGAGGATCGCGACCAGGTCGAGCTCGGGGTCCGTGGTCCACGTGGAGCCGAGCCCCCCGGCCCACCCGTAGCCGCCTGCGGCCGTCCCCGACGCCGGGTCACGCGCGACCTGCACCCCGAGACCGAACCCCCAGCCCAGCGCCCCGCCGGGCTCCGGCGACGACGTCGCCCGCTGCTCGGGCGTCAGGTGGTTCGCCAGCATCGCGGCGGCCGTCCCGGGGCTCAGCACCTGGCGTCCCTCGACCGACCCGCCGGCCCGGAGCATCGCCGCGAGCGCGTGCACGTCGTCGACCGTCGAGACGAGCCCGTCGGCGCCGCTCGCGAACGGCGGCGGCGCGCTCCACTGCCCCTCGGCGGGGTCGTACACGCCTCGCTCGCCGGTCGACGGGTCGGGCGCGTAGCAGGGCCCGAACCGGTGCCGGTCCTCGGGGGCGACCCAGAAGCCGGTGCTGCGCATGCCGAGCGGCGCGAGCACGCGCTCGGCCAGCACGTCCGCGAGCGGGGCGCCGGCCGCGCGCGCGACGAGCACCCCGAGCACGTCGAGGCTCAGGTGGTAGAGCCACCGCGTGCCGGGCTGGTGCTCGAGGGGGACGCTCCCGAGCAGCGCGAGGTACTCGTCGGGCGTCGGCATCCGGGCCGGCGCGGGCGGCCCGGACGGCAGCCCGAGCTCGGCGAGCCGCCGCATCGCGGGCTGGTCGTGGGCGCCGGTGAAGTCCGTCCCGAGGCCCAGCCGGGAGGTCAGCAGGTCGCGCGCGGTCACCGGGCGCCGCGCCGGGACGCACCGGTCGAGCGGACCGCCCGGCTCCGCGAGGACCTGGCGGTCGGCCAGCTCCGGGAGCAGCCGGTCCACGGGCTCGTCGAGGTCGAGCACGCCCTCGTCGACCAGGCGGAGCGCCGCCACCGCGGTGACCGGCTTGGTCATCGAGGAGATCCGGAACAGCGCGTCCCGGGTCACCGGCGTCCCGGTCGCGGTGTCGAGGACACCGGCGCCGCCGACCGCGACGTCGTCGCCGTGGCGGACCAGCCACACCAGCCCGGGCACCGCCCCGGACGCCACGTGCGACGCCATCGTCTCCCGGAGCCGCTCGACCCCGGCCGGGTCCAGACCGTCCACGTCCCGCTCCTCGCCCTCGCCCGCACGTCGTCCCCGGGGACGACTCCCGCACGGGACGGAAGTCATCGACCGCGCAAGACGCCGACACCGCGCGACGCCGCGCGGCCGCCCGATGGCGCGCCGCCGTCGCCCGTCGCACCCTGGGGACAGCACAGTCGCGGAAGGCAGCGACGTCGCCGCCGAGCTGTGCGACGAGGTCGAGCACCTGGCCGGGGAGGGCCCCTGCCTCACCTCGATGGACGCGGGCTCGGTGCTGGTCGTCCCGCAGGTCGAGGCGGAGACCCGGCGGTCGGCGTGGCGTGAGGCGTCCACCCTCGCCGGGTTCGCCTCGTCCGCCGCCGTGCCAGGCCGTCGGCATCGTCATGGTGCACGAGGGCGGCGGACCGCATGACGCGCTCGCCCACCTCGAGGCGAGCGCCCTCGCGCACGGCGTCACCCTGCGCGCGGAGGCGGCGCGCGTGGTCGGCGAGCTCAGCCCGTAGGCCGCCGCCGCTACGGCGCCAGCACGACCGTCTCGCCCGAGCCGATGACGAGCACGCGCCCGTCGGGCAGCGCCTCCAGGTAGCCCTCGGCGACCGGCGCCGGCGCGCGCCACAGCTCCCGGCCCGTCTCGGCGACCCGCGCCAGGAGGTCCGTCCCGCCGTCCCCACGGACGGGCATCAGGAGCACACGGCCGTCCGTCACGAAACGCACGCCGGTCTCGGGGGCCGGGTCCTCGCGGGTCCAGACCGTCGCGCCGGTGCGCGCGTCGAGGGCCGTGAGCCGCTGCTCGTCGCGCAGGATCACCAGACCGGCGAGCACCGCGACCTGCCAGGAGGACACGCGCGAGCGCCACAGCTCGTCGCCGGTCCGCGCGTCCACGGCCATGATCCCGGGCCGCTTCGGCGACGACAGGAGCAGGGTCTGCGGCGCGCTGCCGTCGTCCGCGACCGGGCGCAGCGCGTAGCCGCCGGTCAGGAAGCGCTGCTCGCCGTCCTCGTCCTGCACGACGATCTCGAAGCGCTCCTCGCCGATCGCGGTCGAGACGGCGACCCCGCCGTCGGCCAGGGGCAGCCGGTCGAGCTCCTGCACGACCGGCCGCGTGCTCCCCTCGGTGCCGACGACCTCCCCGGTCCACGCGTCGAGCGTCACGGACACGGCCCCGGAGGCCACGGTCATCGTGTCCCCGCTGATGGAGCTGCCGACGCCCTGGGAGTCCAGGTCGACGCGCGGGCCCACGTACGCCCAGGTCCGCTCGCCCGTGAGCAGGTCCCACCGGCCCGCGACGACCCGGCCCTCGTCGTCGAGGCCGAGCGACGCGACGCCGTCGTCGACGTCCGAGGTCGAGCCCGTGCCCGGGCCGGAGACCTCGAAGCGGCGCAGCACGCCGCCCTCCGCGGGGTCGAGCACGGTGACCTCGGTGCCCTGCTCGTCGATGCCTCCGCTGCGGGAGTCGGCGCACCCGAGCACGGCCTCGCCGGCCTCGAGCCGTGCGGGCGGCGCACTCCACGGTCCGAAGCGCCGGTCGTCCGGGCCGAGGCGCTCGAGCCAGCACCACCCCGCCCCGCCGACGGGCTGCTCCCAGCGGGTCTCGCCGTCGCGCACGCCGACCCCGAGCACCCCCTGGTTCGTGCCGCCGTGGAGGACCGCGACGTCCCCGACGACCCCGACCACGCCCTGGCGCGGGGCCCGCCACACCTCGGCGAGCGGCTCGGCGAGGGACACCGTGAGCCCGTCCGTGCCCGCCAGCCGCGCCGCCTGCGCCCGGTCGGCACGCCACTCGACGGCCCCGACGACGCCGACACCGAGCGCCACGACCGTGGCGGTGACCGCCCAGGCCCGTCCGGGCACCCGCCGCACGAGCTCACGCCAGTCGGCGCCGGGCTCGGCCTCGGGCGCGACGTCGTCGCCGACCGTCTCGACGAGCTCGACGTCGACCTGGCCCTGCCGCGGCGCACGCACGGGCCGACGCTAGCGCGGCACGCGCACCGGCGGGGGCGACGCCCACGCGTCCCCGCGCTGCGTCAGGCCGACGGCCCCAGCGACACCGCGCTGCGTCAGGCCGACGGCCCCAGCGACACCGCGCGTGCGATGTCGGTGCGGTGGTGCGAGCCCGCGAGCTCGATCTGCTCGACGCCCGCGTAGGCCGCCGCGCGGGCGTCCGCGAGGTCGGCACCGACGCCGACGACCGAGAGCACGCGACCGCCGGCCGAGACGAGGCGGGCGCCCGCGAGCGCGTCGTCGTCGTCCCCGGCGGGGTTCTGCTGGAGCGCGGTGCCGGCGTGCAGCACGTGCACCCCGGGGACCTGCTCGGCGTCCTCGATGCCGGTGATCTCGTCACCGCCGCGGACCGCGCCGGGGTAGCCCTCGGACGCGACGACGACCGTCACGGCGGCCTGGTCGCTCCACTCGAGCGGGGGGAGGTCCGCGAGCGTGCCGGTCGCCGCGGCGTGCAGCACGCCCGCGAGCGGCGTCGCGAGGCGGGCCAGCACGACCTGGGTCTCGGGGTCGCCGAAGCGCGCGTTGAACTCGACGACCTTGGTGCCGCGCGTGGTGAGCGCGAGGCCGACGTACAGCACGCCCGCGAACGGCGTCCCGCGGCGGGCCATCTCGTCGATCGTCGGCTGCGCGACGCGCGTGACGACCTCCTCGACGAGCCCGCGCGGCGCCCACGGCAGCGGCGAGTACGCGCCCATGCCACCCGTGTTGGGGCCGCGGTCGTCGTCCTGCGCGCGCTTGAAGTCCTGCGCGGGCACCAGGGGGACGACGGTCGCGCCGTCGGACAGGCAGAACAGCGAGACCTCGGGGCCGTCGAGGTACTCCTCGATCACGACGCGCGCGCCGGGCTTGGCGAGGCACGCGTGGGCGTGGGCGAGGGCCTCGGCGTAGTCGGTCGTCACGACGACGCCCTTGCCCGCGGCGAGCCCGTCGTCCTTGACGACGTAGGGGGCGCCGAGCTCGTCGAGCGCCGCGGCGGCCTCCTCGGGGGTCGACGCGACGCGCGGCTCGGCGGTGGGGACGTCGGCGGCGGCCATGACCTCCTTGGCGAACGCCTTGGAGCCCTCGAGCTGCGCGGCCTCGCGGCTCGGCCCGAACACCGCGATCCCGGCCTCGCGCACCGCGTCCGCGACGCCCGCGACGAGCGGGGCCTCGGGACCGACGACCACGAGGTCGACGCCGAGCGACCGGGCGAGCGCGGCGACCTCCGCGTCGTCGAGCGGGTCGACGCCGTGGATCCGGGCGTGCTGCGCGATGCCCGGGTTGCCGGGGGCGGCGTGCAGCCCGGTGACCTGGGGGTCGCGGGACAGCGCGCGGACGAGGGCGTGCTCGCGCGCGCCGGTGCCGATGACGAGGATCTCCACGGCGGGGAGCCTACCGAGCGCCGCAGCACCCGGCCCGGGGTGTCCGTCGGGCCGGCGCGCCACCGGCAGGGGCCCCGGTTGCGGCGCCGGTGCCGCTCGGGTGGAGTGGGGACGCCCTCGCTCGCGCCGACGCAGGGCCGCCGCACTCGGGGACGGACGACGATGACCGCACACATGATCGTGCTGGGCGCCACGGGCGACCTCACGCGCCGCTACCTGCTCCCGGGCCTGACGCAGGTGCTGCACCTCGTCGAGGGCGGGCTGCGGCTGGTCGGCGTCGCGCAGGACGACCTCACGCCCGACGCGTTCCGCGAGCACGTGCGCGGCGTCGTCGCGGAGCACCCCGGGCACGGGCCCGCCGAGCAGGTGCGCGCGCTCGCCGACGAGGCGGGCTTCGTGCACGGCGACGTGACCGACCCCGCCACGCTGCAGCAGGCGTTCACGGAGGCCGCGGCCGAGGGCGACGAGCCCGTGGTGCTCTACCTCGCGCTGCCGCACGTGCTGTTCCGCGACGTGATCTCCGCGCTGGGGAAGTGCGAGCGGCCCGCGGGCCTGCGCGTCGTCGTCGAGAAGCCGTTCGGCGAGGACCTCGAGGGCGCCCGCACGCTGAACGCCGCGCTGGCCGCCGTCGTCCCCGAGGACCGCACGTTCCGCGTCGACCACTTCCTCGCGAAGCAGACCGTGATCAACCTGCTGGGCCTGCGGTTCGCGAACGCGGTGCTCGAGCCGCTGTGGAACAGCAAGTACGTCGAGAGCGTCGAGATCGTGTTCGACGAGACCGTCGACTCCCAGTCCCGCGGCAGCTACTACGACCGCTCGGGCGCGCTGCGCGACATGGTGCAGAACCACCTGCTGCAGCTCCTCACGTACGTCGCGATGGAGCCGCCGCTGTCGGTCGGCCCGTCGGACCTGTCCAAGCGCAAGGTCGACGTGCTGCGCGCGGTGCGCGAGCTGTCCCCCGAGGAGGTCGCGCGCTCGACGGTGCGCGGCCGCTACACGGCCGGGGAGGTCACCGGCAAGGACGGCGCGACGCGGCAGGTCGACTCCTACGTGGACGCGAAGGGCGTCGACGCGGCGCGCGAGACGGAGACGTACGCCGACGTGACGCTGTCCATCGACAACTGGCGGTGGGGCGGCGTGCCGTTCCGGCTGCGCACCGGCAAGGCGCTCGACGCGGACCGGCGCGAGGTCGTCGTCCGGTTCCGGCCCGTGCCCCACGACGTGTTCACGGGGCAGCACGCCGAGGCCAACGAGCTGCGCCTCCAGCTCGACCCCGACCGGATGTCGCTGCGGCTCAACGTCAACGGCATGGGCGACCCGTTCGACCTCGAGACCGTGCAGCTCGACACCGAGCTCGCCCGCCAGGACCCGACGCCGTACGGGCAGCTGCTGCTCGCGGTGATCGCCGGGGACACCCGGCTGTCCGCGCACGCCGAGGAGGCCGAGGAGGGCTGGCGCATCGTGCAGCCGATCCTCGACGCGTGGGCGGGCGGCGCGACGCCGCTGGTCGACTACCCGGCGGGCGGCGCGGGACCGGAGCGGCCGCGGGGCTGACCGCGGCGGGCGCGCGCTCGCTAGCCTCGGACGGTGCCGAGCCCAGCAGAGATCGTCCGCCACTTCCCCGACGACCCCGACGGCCTCGAGTGGGTCGCTCCCCCGCAGGGCGGCCCGATCACCGTGACCGCCCACGACCCGGCGTGGGCGGACGCCTACGAGGAGCTCGCCGCCCGCGTCCGGCGGGCGCTCGGCGACCGGGTGCTCGCGCTCGAGCACGTCGGCTCGACGTCCGTCCCCGGGCTGGACGCGAAGCCGATCATCGACCTGGACCTGACGGTCCCCGACTCGACCGACGAGGCCGCGTACCGCGCGCCGCTCGAGGCCGAGGGCTTCACGCTGAGCCTGCGCGAGCGCGCCTGGCACGAGCACCGGGTCTTCGCGCACGCCGAGCCCCGCGCGCACCTGCACGTGTGGAGCCCCGACTGCCCCGAGGTCGTCCGGCACCGGCTCTTCCGCGACTGGCTGCGCGAGCACCCCGAGGACCGCGCCGCGTACGCCGCCGCGAAGCACGCCGCCGTCGACGCGCTGCGCGTCCGCGGCGGCGGGTCCGGGATGGACTACAACGCGCTCAAGGAGCCGGTCGTCCACGAGATCCTCGAGCGCGTGTTCCGCGCGCACGGGCTGCTCTGAGCCCAGGGCGCCCGCTCGGCGGCGCTCAGCTCCGGGGGCGTGACGCGCAGACCACGCCGGTGCACTGCGGCTCGTGGCCGTTGCCGGACGCGACGTTGCCCCCGAGGTCCACGGCGCCGGGCGCGAGGACGCCCCACCCCGTGCTGTGCGTGACGAGGTTGCCGCCGAGCTCGACGGGACCGGTCGTGAGGATCGCGTCCCCGTTGCGCCGGAACGTGCTGTCGAGGACCTGGAACGGCCCGAGACCCTCGGCCGGCGCGCTCGCACGCACCGCGACCCCGTTGCGCCGGAACGTGCTGCCGACGACGCCGCCGGACTCCCCGACGAGGTCGACCACGACCGCGTTGTCCGTGAGCACGTCGTCGACGAGCCAGGTGCTGCTCTCGACCCCGCCGGGGGCGACGACGACGTCGCTGCGCCGCACGGTGCTGCGCTCGATCCGCACGCTGCCCCACTGCTTCGTGCCGCCCACGACCACGCGGTTGCGGACGAGCACGCTGTCCTCGACGAGGACGTCCCCCTCGCCCACCAACGCGACGACGACGTCGTTGTCCCGGAGGTCCGCGCCGCGCAGCACGACCCGGCTGGCGCGGGCGACGACGACCTCCGCGTTCCGGGCGAAGGTCGAGCCGTCCGCGGTCACCTGGCCGTGGAAGAAGCTCTCGACCGCGAGGTCGTTGCCGACGAAGCGTGAGCCGTGCACCGCCAGCGTGCCCCACCACGCGGGGTCCCGGCCCCAGCCGACCGCGGTCACGTTGTCGCGGAAGGTCACGTCCACGACCTGCCGGTCCACCGACGCCTCGGACTCGGGCGGCCACACGTCGTCGGACCGCACGGCGACGTCCCACCCCCGCAGGGTCCCGCCGGAGACCGACTGCGCACCGCCTCCGGCCGGGTTCGTCACGAGCACGCCCGTGCCGCTCCCGCCGCCGTCCAGCACGTGGCCGGCGAGGTCGAGCGACGCGTCCGCCCCGAGGCGCACCCCGACGCCGTCGCAGTCCAGGTCGGTCGCCAGGTACGCCGGGCCGGTCACGGTGTCCCCGCAGCCGACCGCGACCCCCTCGGGTGCGGCCGCCCACGCCGGTGCCGCGACCCCCAGCGGCACGAGCAGGCCGGCCACCAGCCCCCGCACGAGCACCCGTCGTACGTCCATGGCATCCCCCTGGTCCGCAGCCACCCGGACCCCCAGTCGACGCCTGTCCGGCCCGCGGTTCCAGCCCGGACCGGGGTGAGACGGCTGCCCCTAGGGGCGAAGGACGGGGTCGTGCGGCCGGTCGTCCGCCGCCTCGTGCGGCGTCTGCGGTGCGGCCCGGCGCGCGGTCAGGTCGACCGTCTCCTGAACGCCGCGCGGGGAGTCGCACACCACGCCGGTCCGCGGGTCGAGGCGCGGGTCGGCCGCGAGCGCGTCGAGCTCCGCGAGATGGGCGTCCGGGTCGAGGAGCAGTCGCGCCGCCCGGTCGACGAGCGCGTCGAGCTCGGGGTCGTCGGGCGCGTCGACCTCGGTGAGCTCCCCGTCGGGCCCGACGGCCGGCGCGGTCATGGCGCCCCACAGGTCCCACAGCAGCAGCTCGTGCCCGGTCAGGTGGGCGAGCTCGACGACGACGTAGTTCCGCACGAACCAGCGCCCGCGCAGCGGCAGGTCGGGGCTCACGCCGTAGCCGTCGAGGTCCGCGGCGGTCAGGCGGCCCGCGCGGTGGTCGAGCCAGAGCCGCGACGCCGGCCGGAACGGGCTGCCCCGCCCGGTGCCGAGGTCCGACACGTCCACGTCGCGCCAGTCCGCGGGGTCCAGCTGCGCATCGACGCGCACCCAGTCCGCCTGGTCCGCGTCCCAGCGCTCGGCGACGACGTGGTCGTGCGCGAAGTCCGGGCGCAGGTACGGCGCGAACCCGACGCGGCTGCGCGCCGGGACACCGTGCTCGCGCAGCGCGGCGACGTGGAGCAACGTGAAGTCGCGGCAGCAGCCGACGAGGCACGCACCGACGTCCCGCGGCTCGGCCAGCGGCGCCGCGTCGCGCTCGGCGAGGCGGGCGAGCATGGCCTCGACCCAGCGGCTGTCGATGTCGGCGAGCCGGTCGGGCGGGAAGGTCAGGCCGGACGCGGCGTAGTGCACGACGAGCCCGCGGACCGCGGCGGCGAGCGCGCCGGGGTCCGCCGGGAGCGTGCGCAGCAGCGCGGCGTGCGCGCCGGGGTCGGTGAACGGGGTGTGGGTGCGGTAGCGGTCGAGGGCCTCGCTCCGGGCTCCGGCGCGGGTCACGGGGCGACCTCCGCGCGCGTGCCGGCGTCCGGCCCCGGCGCGCCGGCGCCCGGTGCTCCTGCGCCGTCGGCGCCCGCCGTCGCACCCGCGTCCGCGGCCGGCTCGAACGGGTACGCGATGTCGACCGCGGGCGTCGACTCGTCGACCGCGACCCAGTCCGCGAAGTACACCTCGCGCGGGTCGAGCGTGCGCGTGTGACCGTGCTCGGCGAGCCACGCGGCGACCGCGTCGAACGCGAACATGATGTGCGGCGCCCGGACCTCGCCCTTGGTGATCCGGGCGTACGCCTCGTGGTGCGCGGGCTCGACACGGACCGTGACCTCGGTGGTCGGCTGGACGGTGCCGCTGAACGGGACGCACACCTCGACGAGCCCCGCGGAGTCCGTGGTGGACGACGAGTGGTACACGGTCCAGTCGATGTCCCGGGCGGTCGCCCCGCACTCCTCGAGGTGCGCGCGCAGCCGGCCGATCGCCTCCGGGATGTACCGCGGGAGGTCGGGCTGCAGCACGTGCGCCGACGTCGTGGCGACCTTCTCGTCGGGCACGTGCCGCGTCAGCACGGGGATCACCGGCCGCTCGGCGCCGTCGAGCTCCGTCAGCAGGTACCGCACGACGCCCTCGCGCTGCCGGTGGTCGTCGGCCTCCCCGCGCCACCAGGCCCGCAGCCGCTCCGGGTCCCGGTCGGCCAGCAGCGCCCCGATGTCGGCGAGCGGCATGCGGACCTGCCGCAGGAGGCCGATGAGCCGGGCACGGTCGAGCTGGCCGGTGTCGTAGTACCGGTACCCGGAGCCCGGGTCGACGCGCGCGGGCGGCAGCAGCCCGAGCTCGTCGTACAGGCGCAGCGCCTTGAGGCTGAGCCCGGACCGCTCGGCGAGCTGGCCGATCGTCAGGAGCGCGGGTGGCTGGTGCGTCGTCGTCACCCCGTCACTGTCGACCCTGCCCCAGGGGGAGGGTCAAGGGCGACACGACGGACGCCGGCGACGCGACGGCACGGGGCCCGGCGGCGGCGCCGGCCTCAGCGCCGGCCCGCCCCCAGCGCGTCGAGCACGGCCTGTGCGACGGCCTCGCTCGACTGCGGGTTCTGCCCGGACACCAGGTTGCCGTCGCGCACCACGAAGCTGGCCCACGCCGGGCCCTCCTCGACGACCGCGCCGCGCTCCCGGAGCCGGGTCGCGACGAACCAGGGCGTCGTCTCGCCCGTGCCGCCCGTGCGCTCCTCCTCGTCGGTGAACACCGCGAGCCGACGGCCGGCGAAGACGAACCCGCCGTCGTCGGTCGTCGCGGACAGCAGCCCCGCCGGCCCGTGGCAGAACGGGGCGATCACGAGGCCGCCCTCGTCGGCCTGGGTGAGCAGGCGACCCAGCGCGGGGTCGACGGCGAGGTCCACCATCGGGCCGTGCCCGCCCGGCAGCACGACGGCGTCGAACCCGCTGACCTCGACGCTCTCGAGCGGGACCGGCGCGTCGAGCGCGGTCCCGATCTCGCGGAGGTAGGCGTGCAGCTCGTCGACCTTCTCGGCGCTGCCGACGGTCTTCTCGTCGAGCGACACCGGGTCGACCGTGGGGCGCGCGCCGCCCGGCGTCGCGACGACGACCTCGTGCCCGGCCTCGCTCAGCGTCCGGTGCGCGACGACGAGCTCCTCGGCCCAGAACCCGGTCGGGTGCGCGGTGCCGTCGGTGAGCACGAGGGTGTCGGCGGCCGAGACCACCATGAGGACGCGGGACACGGGAGGCTCCTGTCGGACGGGTGCGGGGACAGCACGAGTCTGGGCGATCGACGGCCGGAGCGCGCCCCGGGTCGTCCGGGCCTGCCCCGCCCGCCGGTGCAGCGCGGCCGCCCGGGTGCGACCGGCACACCACGCGGGTCCGCTCAGACGGTCCCGAGCCGCGTGCGCAGCACCGCGAGCTCCTCCGTGAGCCGCTCGGGCAGGTGCGTGCCGAACCGGGCGAAGAACTCCTCGGTCAGGTCGCACTCGGCGAGCCACGAGGCGGCGTCGACGCGGAACAGCTCGTCGAGGTCGTCGGCCGGCACGGCGAGCCCGCGCAGGTCGAGCGCGCCCGGCGTCGCGGCCGGGTCGCCGCCGGCGGCCGGCAGGAGCCCCACCGGGGAGTCGACGACCTCGCCGGCGTCCGCGTCCCCCGCGACCCGCCCGAGCACCCACGCGAGCACGCGGGAGTTCTCCCCGAAGCCCGGCCACAGCCACCGGCCGTCCTCGCCCTTGCGGAACCAGTTGACCTGGAAGACCGCCGGGAGCGGGACGCCGCGCGACTCGAGCTCGGCGCCGAGCCGCAGCCAGTGGCCCCAGTGGTCGGCCATGTTGTAGCCGCAGAACGGGAGCATCGCGAAGGGGTCACGGCGCAGGGCACCGACGGTGCCCTCGGCGGCGGCGGTCTGCTCCGAGGAGATCGTCGCGCCCATGAACACGCCGTGCGCCCAGTCCCGGGCCTGTGCGACGAGCGGGACGTTGCTCGCGCGGCGGCCGCCGAACAGGATCGCGTCGATCGGGACGCCCGCGGGCGAGTCCCAGTCGTCGGCGATGGTCGGGCAGCGGTCGGCGGCGACGGTGAACCGCGAGTTCGGGTGCGCGGCGGTCGTGCCCGACTCCGGCGTCCAGTCGTTCCCGCGCCAGTCGGTCAGGTGGGCGGGCGGCTCGTCCGTCAGGCCCTCCCACCAGACGTCGCCGTCGTCGGTCAGCGCGACGTTGGTGAAGATGACGTCGGAGCGCAGGGTCTCGATCGCGGTCGGGTTGGTCGACGGGCCGGTGCCGGGGGCGACGCCGAAGAACCCGGCCTCGGGGTTGATCGCGCGCAGCCGCCCGTCGGTGCCGGGGCCGCCGGGCCGCATCCAGGCGATGTCGTCGCCGATGGTCTCGACCGTCCAGCCGGGCAGCGTCGGGCGGAGCATCGCGAGGTTCGTCTTGCCGCACGCCGAGGGGAACGCGGCCGCGACGTGGAAGACGCGCTGCGCGGGGTCGGTCACGCGCAGGACCAGCATGTGCTCCGCGAGCCAGCCCTCGTCGCGCGCCATGACCGACGCGATGCGCAGCGCGAAGCACTTCTTGCCGAGCAGCGCGTTGCCGCCGTACCCGGACCCGAACGACCAGATCTCCCGGGTCTCGGGGAAGTGCGCGATGTACTTCGTGCGGCTGCAGGGCCACGGCACGTCGGCCACCGGCGTGCCGTCGCGGCCGACGAGCGGCGCCGCGACGGAGTGGATCGCGGGCACGAAGTCGCCGTCGGCGCCGAGCAGGTCGAGCACCGCGGTGCCGACGCGCGTCATGACCTGCATGCTGACCACGACGTACGGCGAGTCGGTGACCTGCACGCCGAGCTGGGAGATCGGGCCGCCGAGCGGGCCCATCGAGAACGGGACGACGTACATCGTGCGGCCGCGCATCGAGCCGGCGAACGCCCCGCGCAGCTCGGCGCGCATCGCGGTCGGCTGGCGCCAGTTGTTCGTCGGGCCCGCGTCCTCCTCGCGCAGCGAGCAGATGAACGTGCGGTCCTCGACGCGCGCGACGTCGTCGGGGTCCGACCGCGCGAGGTAGCTGTTCGGGCGCAGCTCGGGGTTCAGGGGGACGAGCGTGCCGGCCTCGACCATGCCGTCGACGAGCCCCTGCTTCTGCTCGGCCGACCCGTCGACCCAGACGACGTCGGCGGGCTCGGTGAGCTCGGCGATCCGCTGCACCCAGGCGCGCAGCCGCCAGTGGGTCGTCGGGGCGGGGGCGTCGGCGGCGCGGCGGCCGCCCGGCGCCGGCGGCGCGGCGGCGGGCCGGACGTCGGTGCGGACGTCGGTGCGGGGCTCCGGTCGGGCGTCGGGGCGGTCGATGACGGTCATGGGACGGACCTCCTGCTGCGGGTGGCTCGGGCGGTGCGGACGGCTCGGACGGTGCGGACGGCTCGGCGAGGGCGACGACCTCCCTTCCACTGTGGACCCGCCTCGGCGCACTTTCCGCGCCCCCTGGGTGTCAAGAACCGCTGTTCTTTCGCTACCGTCAAGCCATGACCCCCGACGACGTGGGACCCATCGCCCCGGACCGTCCGCTGCCCCCCGGAGCCCCTGGAGCGGACCCCGCCGCCCCGGCCCGCCGACGGCCCGACGGCAGCGACCTGCTCACCCTCGGCCGCCGGATCCGGCACTTCCGCACGGCCCGGGGCCTCACCCTCGACCAGCTCGCGCAGGCGACCGGCGCCGCCCCGAGCCAGCTCTCGCTCGTCGAGAACGGCCACCGCGAGCCCCGCCTGTCGCTGCTCCAGGAGCTCGCCGCCGCGCTGCACGTCGAGGTCGCCGAGCTCCTCGCCCCCGAGCCCCCGAGCCGCCGCGCCGCGCTCGAGATCGCCCTGGACCGCGCGCAGCGCTCGCACCTCTACTCGGGTCTGGGTCTGCCCTCCGTCCGCCCGAGCCGCGGCATGCCGGTCGAGGCGCTCGAGGCCCTCGTCGGGCTGCACGCCGAGCTCGCCCGCCGCGAGAGCGAGTCGATCGCGACGCCCGAGGAGGCCCGCCGCGCCAACACCGAGCTGCGGCTGTGGATGCAGGAGCGCGACAACCACCTGCCGGAGATCGAGCGCGTCGGCGAGGACCTGGCCCGCAGGGCCGGGTACACGGTCGGCGCCCTCACGCACCGGGCCGTCGCGCGCATGGCCGAGCAGCTCGGCTTCCAGATCCTGCACGTCGACGACCTGCCGCACTCGACCCGCACCGTGACCGACCTCGCGAGCGGGCGCATCTACCTGCCGCCCGCGTCGATCCCCGGGGGCCACGGGCTGCGCTCGCTCGCGCTCCAGGCGATCGGGCACCGCGTGCTCGGCCACGACCGGCCGGTCTCCTACGCCGACTTCCTGCGCCAGCGCATGGAGATCAACTACTTCGCCGCGTCGTGCCTCATGCCGCGCAGCGCCGCGCTCGAGTTCCTGGGCGCCGCCAAGCGCGCCAAGGACCTCGCGATCGAGGACTTCCGCGACGCGTTCGGCGTCACGCACGAGGCCGCGGCGCACCGGTTCACGAACCTCGCGACGAGCGAGCTCGGGCTGCCCGTGCACTTCCTGCGCGTCGGCGACGACGGCGCCCTGACCCGCGGGTACGAGAACGACGGCATCACGTTCCCGACCGACCCGACCGGCGCGATCGAGGGCCAGCCCGTGTGCCGGCGCTGGGCCGCGCGCGGGTCGCTCATGCGCCGCGACCGCACGACCGAGTACCACCAGTACACCGACACCCCGCAGGGCACGTACTGGTGCACGTCCCAGACCGGCGCGTCCGAGTCGGGCGAGTTCTCCATCACCGTCGGCGTCCCGTTCGCGCACGCGTCGTGGTTCCGCGGCCGGGACACCGCACTGCGCACGCAGTCGCGCTGCCCGGACCCGTCGTGCTGCCGGCGGCCCGACGCCGAGCTCGGCCGCCGCTGGCGCTCGGCCGCCTGGCCGTCGGCGAAGCTGCACGCCCAGGTGCTCGCCCCGCTGCCGCAAGGCACGTTCCCGGGGGTCGACGACGCGGAGGTGTACGCGTTCCTGGAGCGGCACGCGGCGCGCTGACGCGGGCGTCGCGATCAGCCGCCGTCGCTCCCGGCCACCTCGCCGCCCGACCGCGGGCCCCGCTCGCCGGCCCCCGTCGCGTGCACGAGCTCCGCGACCTTCGCTGTCAGGTGGCGCTGCTCCGGCAGGTTCGTCGCGCGCGCCGCGGCGCGTCGGTAGTGCGGGAGGGCCGCCGCGGCGTCCCCCGCGAGCTCGTGCAGGTAGCCGCGGACGGCGTCGACCCGGTGGGTCGACGCGAGCCGGTCGTCGAGGCCCGCCAGCAGCGCGAGCCCCGCCTGCGGACCGTCGACCATCGCCGCGGCGACCGCCCGGTTGAGCGTGACGACCGGGTTGCCCGTCAGCCGCTCGAGCGCTCCGTAGAGCGCGAGGATCCGCGGCCAGTCCGTCGCGTCCGCCGTGGGCGCACGGTCGTGCACGGCCGCGATCGCCGCCTGCAGCGTGTACTCGCCGGCGGGTCCTCCGCGCAGCGCGGCGTCGAGCAGGTCCAGCCCCTCCGCGACGCGCGCCCGGTCCCAGAGCGTCCGGTCCTGCTGCGGCAGCGGGACCGGGTCCCCCGCCGCGTCGGCGCGTGCGGGCCGCCGCGCGTCGACCAGGAGCATGAGCGCGAGCAGGCCCGTCACCTCGGCGTCGGCCGGCAGCAGCGCCCGCACGAGCCGGGTGATCCGGATCGCCTCGTCGACGAGCTCGACCCGGTGCAGGTCCTCTCCACGGCTGCTCGTGTACCCCTCGTTGAACACGAGGTAGAGCACGTGCAGGACGCTGCGGACCCGGGCCGGCAGCTCGTCGGGCGTCGGCCGCGCGAACGGCGCACCCGAGCCGCGGACCGTCTGCTTCGCGCGGCTGATGCGCTGCGCCATCGTCGCCTCGGGGACGCCGAACGCGTGCGCGACCTCGGCCGTCGTGAGGCCGCCGACGGCGCGCAGCGTCAGCGCGATGGCCGACGCGGGGGTCAGGGACGGGTGGCAGCACAGCAGGAGCACCGTGAGGGTGTCGTCCTCGCCGGCCGGCCGGGCGCCGGCGGGCTCGTGCTGCGCCGCCAGGAGCTCCCGGCGCCGGCGCGACGCCTCGCTGCGCACGTGGTCGACGAGCCGGCGCGTCGCCGCCTGCAGCAGCCACCCCCGAGGGTTGTCCGGCACCCCGTCGCGCGGCCAGTGCGTCGCCGCCGCGAGGAGCGCCTCCTGCACCGCGTCCTCGGCCGCGTCGAAGTCGCGGCTGCGCCGGGCGAGCACGCCGAGGACCTGCGGCGCGAGCCTGCGCAGCAGGTCCTCGACGTCCGGGGCCAGGTTCAGCGATCGCCGCCGGCGGTGTCGAGGAAGGCCCGCATCTCGTCGACGCCCGACGGGCCCTCGTCCATGACCTGCCGGACGTGGACGGGCTGCTGCGTCGGACGCCCGCCCTGCCCGGGCACCGCCGAGACGCGCGCGGCGATCTCGACCGCCCGCTCCTCCGACTCGACGTCGACGATCTGGTAGCCCGCGACCCACTCCTTGAACTCCTGGAACGGCCCGTCCGTCACGACCGGCGCACGCTGCCCGTCCGACGTCACGATCTTCGCGAGGTCGGGCCCCGTGAGGATCGTGGCCTCGACGAGCTCGCCGTTCGCGACGAGCTCCTCGTTGAGGACGCGGTAGTGGTCCAGGTGGGCCGCGATCTCCTCGGGGGTCCACTCCGACATCGGCGTCTCGTCGACGCCCGGCTGGAAGTTGACCGCCAGCAGGTACCGGGTCATGTCGTCACCCTCTCTCGTGGTGGTGCCCAGCGTGGCACCGTCACCCCCTGGACGGAGCCGGCCGCGGGTCCTCGACATCCCCGCCGAGGTCGATCCACGCCGGCGACCGCGCGGGGGCGTCCCCCGCGCCGAGCTGCTGCGCGACGACCTCGCAGGTGCCCGCGACGCGCGGGCGACCGGTCCGCCCTCCGCCTAAGGTGAGGGGCCGGCTCTCTCGGGAACCGGACGCAGTCCCGGGGGGGACCGCTCGGGGAGGGGGGACGTGTCGGGGTCGAGGAGCGGGCGCATCGTGCGGGCCTTCGGCCTGCCCTGCCTGCTCGTCGCTGCCATCCTCAGCGCCGACACGCTCGAGGGGCCCAAGACGGCGTTCGTCGGCGTCCTCGCGGTCACCCCCATGCTGGCGGCCGTCTTCGGCGGCCCGGCGACGGTGGTCGCCGTGGGGGTCGTGGCGCTCACCTCGGGCTGGCTGTTCGGGCTGCACGCGCACGACGGGCAGGTGGCGGCGCAGCAGGTCCGGCTGGGCGTCATCGCGGTCATGACGCTGCTCGCCGCGGTCGCTGCCGCCGAGCGCGTCCGGCGGGAGACGGCGCTCGACCGCCTGACCCTCGTCACGCTGGCGGTGTCGGAGGCCGTCATCCGCCCTCTCCCGGACACGCTCCGCGGCGTGGGCATCGCCGCGCGCTACACCGGCGTCGAAGCTCAGGCGCACGTCGGCGGGGACGTCTACGAGGTGCTGTCGACGGCGCACGGCGTGCGGGCCGTCCTCGGGGACGTCCGCGGCAAGGGCCTGTCGGCCGTGCGGCTCGCCAACTACGTGCTCGGCGCCTTCCGCGAGGCCGCACGCCGGGAGGAGTCGCTCGTCGACGTCGTGCGCGCCATGGAGGCGCTCGTGCGGGCGGAGGGCGGCGACGAGGACTTCGTGACGGCGGTCGTGGTCGAGGTCACGCACGACGGCGCAGTGACGGCGATCTGCTGCGGTCACCCGGTGCCCGTGCTGCTGACCGCGGACGGACCCCGCCCCGCCGACGTGGTCCCGGACCTGCCGCTCGGGCTCGGCGCCGGGCGGGTCGACGCCCGACGCCTCGCGCGCGGGCCCGTCCGCGTGCTGCTGTTCAGCGACGGTCTCACCGAGGCGCGCGACCGGGGCGGCCGCTTCCTCGACGTCGACGCCGCCCTCCGCCGCCACGCAGGAGCGTCGGGCGCCGACCTCGTGGACGCACTCCAGCGCTCGGTGGCCGACCACACCGACGGCGAGCTGCGGGACGACGTCACGCTGCTGTGCCTCGGCGTGCCGGAGGGACCGCTCGTCGGCGAGCCGCCGCAGTCGCCCGCAGAGCTCGTCGAGCACCAGCGGTCCCCCCGCACGTGAGCACCCGGGAGCCTCGCGGCACCGGCGCGCCCGCGTCCCTCACCGGCGTCCGGGCCCGGTGGCTCGACGTCGGAGGAGTCCGACCGACGTCGGGCCGCCGCGCGTGCTGCCGCGGTCAGAGCACCGAGAACCCTGCCGGGAGCGGACGCCGGCCGGTCGTGGCGAGGAGCAGCGGCGCGGCGGCCCCGTCCTCGACCGCGAGCGCCGTGACCAGCCCGAGGGTCTGCCGGGCGGCGGACGCCGGCACGTCGGCAGGCACGCCGAGCGCCACCGCGAGGTCGGCGGTGTGCACCGTGAGCTCGAAGGTCCGGGTCGGCAGGTAGTCCGCGAGGCGCATCCCGCCGGCGACCGAGGTGAGCAGCTCGGTGCCGTCGCACCGGCGGACGAGCGCGCCGACCCGGGTGGCGATCTCCCCGGCCGCCGCGGCGGGGTCGTCGCCGAGCGCCCGGCCGGCCTCGCGTCCGCGCTCGGCGACGCTCGGGCCGGCGGCGATCTCGCGCGTCGCCCGGTAGTAGCCGACGGCCGACGCGACCTCGACGGCCGCCGCCGGCTGCGCGAGGTAGGCCTCGACCGTGAGGAACGAGCGGCTCGTGTGCCCGACCAGGGCCCGCACGTCCCACTCCCCGAGGCCCGGCTCGCCCCAGCGGTCCCCCACCTGCGCGACGGTCCGGACGAACCAGTCCGCCGCGTCCGCGAACGCGACGCGGGACTGCTCCCAGCTCTGATCCATGCGGCGAAGGCTAGACGGCGCCCGGGACGGGGTCACGCACGGCGACGAGGGCACGGACCGCCACGACCAGCGCGCCCCGCCCCGCTCCCGGTGCACGCACACGGGCGCGGGACCCGCAGCGGGGGACGCGCGACGCGCGCCACGGAGACACGCGGCGGGCGGCCGGTTGCCCGTTCCGGCGCGATGTCCGGGTCGTCCTGGTCCGTGTGGGTGGTGCCGAGCACACTGGCTCGGGTGTCCACCATCACCGCGCACGGCCTCGTGCAGACGTACGGCTCCGTCCGGGCGCTCGACGGCCTGGACCTGACCGTCGAGGAGGGGACCGTGCTGGGCCTACTCGGCCCCAACGGCGCCGGCAAGACGACCGCCGTCCGCGTCCTGACGACGCTGCTGCGGCCCACCGCCGGGACCGCCACGGTCGTCGGGCTGGACGTCGTGCGGGACGCGAAGGCGCTCCGCTCGCGCATCGGCGTCTCGGGCCAGTACGCCGCGGTCGACGAGAACCTCACGGGCTTCGAGAACCTCGACATGGTCGGACGGCTCTACCACCTGGGGGCGCGGCGCTCGCGCGAGCGGGCAGACGAGCTGCTCGAGCGCTTCGACCTCGTGGACGCGGCCCGGCGGCCCGTGAGCACCTACTCGGGCGGCATGCGGCGGCGTCTCGACCTCGCGGGCGCGCTCGTCGCCGAGCCGGAGGTGCTGTTCCTCGACGAGCCGACGACCGGGCTCGACCCCCGCAGCCGACTCGCGATGTGGGACGTCATCTCGGAGCTCGTGTCGCGCGGCACGACGCTGCTGCTCACGACGCAGTACCTCGAGGAGGCCGACCGGCTGGCGGACCGCATCGCGGTGATCGACCACGGCCGCGTGATCGCCGAGGGCACGTCCGACGAGCTCAAGGCGCAGGTCGGCGGCGAGCGCGTGCACGTCACGGTGACGCGCACCGAGGACCTCGCCCGCGCGAGCCGGGCGCTCGGGGCCGTCGCGGTCGGCGACCCGGTCGTCGAGGAGCACAGCCGCACGGTCACGGCCCCGGTCGACGGCGGGTCGAACGCGCTCGTGGGGGCCCTGCGCGCGCTCGACGACGCGGGGGTCGAGGTGCTCGACGCCGGCATCCGCCGGCCGACGCTCGACGACGTGTTCCTGAGGCTCACCGGGCACGAGGCCGAGGACCGACCCACCGAGGAGGTCCGCGCATGACCGGCCTGGCACAGGCGCTCGGCGACGGCTGGACCGTCACGCGCCGCAACCTCATCAAGATCAAGCGCGTCCCCGACCTGCTCGTCGGGTCGATCATCTCGCCGATCATGTTCGTGCTGCTGTTCGCCTACGTGTTCGGCGGGTCCATCGCGCTGCCCGGGACGCCCGAGGTCGACCCGGACCTCTACCGGCAGTTCCTCATCGCCGGGATCTTCGCGCAGACCATGATCTTCGGCGCGACGATCACCGGCTCCGGCATGGCACAGGACCTCAAGACCGGGATCATCGACCGCTTCCGCTCGCTGCCGATGGCGCCGTCCGCGGTGCTCGTGGGCCGCACGACCGCGGACGTCGTCAACAACGTCCTGACCGTGCTGATCATGACGCTCACCGGGCTCGTCGTCGGCTGGCGGATCACGACGTCGGTCGGCGAGGCGGCGCTCGGCTACGTGCTGCTGCTGTTCTTCGCGTACTGCATCAGCTGGCTCATGGCCTACGTCGGGCTGCTCGTGCGCACGCCCGAGGTGTTCAACAACGCGACGTTCATCGTGATCTTCCCGCTGACGTTCATCGCGAACACGTTCGTGCCGTCGGACAACCTGCCGCCCGTGCTGCGGACCTTCGCCGAGTGGAACCCGGTCTCGAGCGTCACCCAGGCCGCGCGCGAGCTGTTCGGCAACATCCCGCCGGGCACCCCGGAGCCGACGTCGTGGCCGCTGCAGAACCCCGTGCTCTACACGCTCGCGTGGGGCGTCGTGCTGCTGCTCGTCTTCGTACCGCTGACGGTCCGCCAGTACCAGCGGGCCGCCGCGCGCTGACCGGCCCGGCCGTTGCGGGCGCGCGCGGTGGTGCGGCTGCGCGTTCTGCTGCCCGCGTACGCGCCTGTCCGGCGAGCCCGCGCGCTGGCAGGCTCGCCGGCATGAGACTCCTCGTGCTCGGCGGGACCAGGTTCCTGGGCCGCGCGGTCGTGGCCGACGCCGTCGACCGCGGCTGGGACGTCACGACGCTGCACCGCGGGGTCACGGGCAGCCCGCCCGCGGGCGTCCGCACGCTCGTCGCCGACCGCACCTCGACCACCGACCTCGGCCGGGCGCTCGACGGCGGCACGTGGGACCTCGTCGTCGACACCTGGTCGGGCTCGCCGCGGGTGGTCTCGGACGCCGCGGCGCTGCTCGCCGGGCGCACGGGCGCCTACAGCTACGTGTCGAGCATCTCGGTCTACGCGTGGGGCACGCACGTCGACGAGACCTCGCCGGTCGTCGAGGGCGACCCGCGCGCCGAGGACGGCGAGTACCCGGCGCTCAAGCGCGGCGCCGAGCTCGGCGTCCTCGCCGCGCACCCCCAGGCGCTGCTCGCGCGCGCCGGGCTGCTGCTCGGCCCGCACGAGGACATCGGGCGCCTCCCCTGGTGGCTGACCCGCATCGCGGAGGGCGGGCGCGTCGTCGCGCCCGGGCGCCCCGACCGGCCGCTGCAGTACGTCGACGCGCGGGACGCGGCCCGCTGGCTGCTGTCGGGGCTCGAGCAGGGGCTCGGCGGCGCGGTCGACGTGGCGAGCAGGTCCGGGCACGCGACGACCCGGTCGCTGCTCGAGGCGTGCGTCGCGGCGACCGGCTCGGACGCCGAGCTCGTGTGGGTCGACGAGGCCGCGCTCGACGCCGCGGGCGTGCAGCCGTGGACGCAGCTGCCCTGCTGGGTCCCGGAGGCCGGGGAGTCCGCGGGCTTCCTCGAGGCCGACACGTCGCGCGCGGCGGCGACCGGGCTGGTGTGCCGCCCGGTCGAGGAGACGGTCACGGACACCTGGCGCTGGCTGACGACGGACGGCGCCCCCGCACAGCGGCCCGACCGCCCCCGGCACGGGCTGCCCGCCGACCTCGAGGCCGCGCTGCTCGGGCCGGCCTGACGCCACGACCGCTCCACGCCGCTCGTCCGCCGCCCACCGCCGCGCCGCCTGCGCCACGGCGCCTCCACGACGGTGCCGGCCCCGCCGCCGCGCCCGGCACCACCGCTCGCCGTCACCCGTCCCGGCGCACGTCCGGCCCGCGCCTGGCGCACGCCTGCCCGGTATGGGTAGACATGCCCCGTGACCTCCACCTCCGACCGGTCGGTCCCGACCCCGTCGCACGCGATCGCGCACGCCCGCCCCGAGCTCCCCGCGCGCGACGCGGTGCTGCTCGTCAACGGCCGGTCGCGCCGCGGCGCCGAGGCGTTCCCGCGCGTCCGCGACCTGCTGACGGCCCAGGGTGTCGAGCTCACCGCGGCGCACCTCGTCACGGACCCCGCCGGCGAGCTGCCGGTGCTGCTCCCCGAGCTCCTCGCGGGCCGCCCGTCGATGCTCGTCGTCGGCAGCGGCGACGGGACGATCGCGAGCGTCGTCGACCACCTCGCGCACAGCGAGACGGTCCTGGGCTACGTCCCCCTCGGCACCACGAACAACTTCAGCCGGAGCCTCGGGCTGCCGCGCAGCCTGCGCGCCGCGGTCGACGTCGTGACCGGCGGGCGCGTCGCGCAGGTCGACCTCGGGCGGGTCGACGGCGACTACTTCGCGAACCTCGTGAGCATCGGCATCTCGGCGGACGTCGCCGGGCGCACCCCGCACCGGCTCAAGCGCCACCTCGGCCGCACGGCGTACACCGCGACGGCCGCGGTGGCGCTCGCCCGCCACCGCCCGTTCGTCGCGGAGGTCCGCAGCGGGGACGTCGTCTGGGAGGTCGTGACCCACCAGCTCAACATCGCGAACGGGCGCATGCACGCGGGCACCCCCATCGCGCGCGACGCGAGCCTCGAGGACCGCCTGCTCACGGCGTACGCGCTCGGGGGCCGCTCACGCCTCTCGACCGCGGGCGCCGCCGCACGCCAGGCCGTGACGCCGTGGGAGCCGGTCGCGCGCAAGGGCCACCTGAGCGCGACGGAGTTCCACGTGACGACCGACCGTCCGATGGTGGTCGACGTGGACGGCGAGGTGTCGGGCACGACGCCGATCCACGTCGAGGTCACCGCGGCGGCACTGCGCGTCATGGTCCCGCGCCGCTGACACCTGCAGCTCGGCACGGACGCGGTGCCGGCGCGGCAACGCGCCGGCTCAGCGCGTGAAGTAGCCCGAGACGTCCACGACCAGGTCCGTGTCCGCGCTGTGCGTGTAGAGCCCGATCCGACCACCGACGCCGAGCCGCGCGATGCTCGCGTTCGCCTCGTCCCGCCTCGGCACGAGGTTGAGCGCCGAGGTCTCGGGCAGGGTCGCCGGGCTGGTCACCGGGAAGACGCGCACGTGCGTCGTGTCCCGCGGGCTCGCCGCCGTCACGGTCAGCACCGAGGCGCTGGCCCCGGCGGGCACCCCCGCGACGCCCGCGACGGTCAGCTCGGCCGGCTGGCCCGCACGCAACGTCCGCGGCATCCCCAGACCGGTCCTCGTGTCGGCGATGCGGGTCGGCTCGAGCGGCTCGAAGCCCAGCTGGCCGGTCACGGAGTACCAGCCCATGAGGTCGGCGACGAGCTCGATGGCCGCGGAGTGCGAGTAGAGCCGGATGCGGCCCCCGTCGCCGACGCGGACGGTCACCAGGTTCGCCTGGTCGCGAGCGGGCTGGAGGTTGAGGCTCGAGACCTCGGGCGGTGTCTGGTCCTCCGAGGCGGCGGGCGCCGGGTAGACGCGCACGTGCGTGGGTCCGGTGACCTGCGTCCCGGTGATGTTGAGCACGACGGCCGCGGCGTCGGCCGGCACGCCGCCGCGTCCCGCGACCTGGAGCTCGACCCACCGCCCGGCGCGCACCGACTCCCGCGGGACGCCACCGGCCCCGGTCCGGGTGTCCAGGACCCGCACGGGGCTGGCCGACGTGTACGCCGTCGCCGCGTCCGGAGAGTAGTACCCGGCGACGTCGAGCACGAGGTCGGTCGTCGTCCCCTCCGTCATCAGCTCGACCGCCTGCTCGAGGCCGAGCCGGACGGTCACCGAGGCGGGCTGGTCGACCCCCGGGACGACGTTGAGGTTCGACACGAGCGGGGGCTCCCCCGACTCCGTCAGCGGGTAGACGCGGACGTTCCCGACGGCCGACGGGTTGGAGGCGGTGACGTTGAGGACGACCGCGGTGGCGTCGACGGGCAGCAGGTCGGCGAAACCCAGGCCCACCGGCTCGCCGGGCGCGACCGGACCGTACTCGTCGCGGCTGTCGAACACGCGCGTCGGGGGCAGCGGCGTGAACCGGTCGCCTCCGGCCGCCACCGTGAACCACGTCCGCACGCGCTCGTCCTGCGTGACCCCGCCGGCCGAGCGCAGCCCCTGGACGACGACCTGGTACGACCGCCCGGCGACGAGGTCGGCCGTCGGGACGAGCCGGACCACGCCGTCGGGCTGGACCGTCCGCTGGACCGCCACGGCCGCGCGCGTCACCCCGTCGAGCAGGCGCACCGTCTGCCCCGAGACCGAGGCGGGGTCCACGTCGGGGCCCAGGGCGACACGCACGGTGGGCCGGACGGCGACCCCGCGCGCCGAGGTCACCGGCGACACGTCGGTCACCCACGCCGCCGGTCCGGGCACGGGCTCCTGCTGCCGGGCGAGCATCAGTCCCTCCGGCTCGACGAAGAGCAGACCGGGGCCGCCCGGCGCGGAGTCGAGCACGGCTGCGGCCCTCGCACCGGGCAGGTTCGGGGAGCCGAGCTTCTCGACGTCGGTGAGGAACGTGCCGTCCGGCTGCTGCACCGTCAGCGAGGTCCGGAACGGCGGGCTCGCGACGAGGTCGGTGCGCCCGTCACGGTCGAGGTCGGCGAGCTGCAGGTCGACCGACGTCCCCCCGATGTCGGCGATGGTGACCGGGGCGGCCCACCCAGCCGCCGCACCCGCGCTCAGGCGGAGCGAGCCGTCGGCGAAGGCGCCGGCGAGGTCGGTGCGCCCGTCGCCGGTGACGTCACCGGCGACCACCGTGAGGGCCGAGGTGAGCCACCCGAGCGGAGCTGCGGGCTCGAACGACGCATCGGCGCGCTGACGCAGCACCTGACCACCGCCGAGCACGAGGTCGAGGCGCCCGTCCCCGTCGATGTCCGCAGCCGCACCGCGGCTCGCCGGGGCCGACGGGTACGAGGTCGGGGTCAGCCGGCCCGACCCGTCGTTGCGCAGCAGCACGACGCCGGTCGCGTCCGTGCCGAACAGGTCCTGGTCGCCGTCGGCGTCGACGTCGGCGGCCGTGAGCCGCCCGGGGTACCAGTCGGCCCGCTCGGCCTCCGACCGCGCCACCGCGGCAGCTCCCCCGAGGTCGACCGTCCACACGCCCGAGTCCGTGGTCGCCACGACCTCGACGGGGGCGTCCGCGTCGAGCTGGGCCGTGACGACGGCGGGCTGCAGACCGCGCCCGGTCCCGAGCGCCACGCGGCGGTAGGCGTCGAACGTCCCGTCGGGCCGACCCACGTAGTAGCCGACGGCGGGCCGCGTCCCGGTGCCACCGTCCGGCAGCGCGCCCAGCTCCTGGTCGGCCATCACGGCGTCCGCGACGCCGTCGCCCGTGACGTCCGCCACGACGACGGCCGGCTCCGACCCGTGGAACGTCCGCGGCGAGACGAGCGTGCCGCGGTCGAAGCGCAGCGACGTCCGCGGCTGCGGGTCGTACCGCACGAGCCTGAAGCCGTACCCGTCACCGCCGGGCTGCCCGGTGGCCCGGTGGACCCGCAGCAGCCACGGTCCCGCGCCGTCGACGAGGGTGAGCCCGGTCGAGTAGCCGTCCGCGTGGACGATCGGCCGGCCGGCCACGTCGCACAGCTCGACGGTCGCGAGGCCGGTCACCCGCAGCTGGTACCGCGCGGCCTCCGGGGCCTCGAACGCGTACCAGTCGACGTCCCCCTCGCTCTCGAGCACCCCGGCCACCTCCGCGCTCCCCGTGCCCTCACGCTCCACCGGGCGCGCGCCCGAGGGCAGGTCGTCCTCGCCGCCGTCGCCGGGCTGCCGGTCGACCGGGAGCAGCCCCGGCGCGGCGGGGACCGCGTCGCGGAGCGTCACCGCGGCCGCCGCGTCGACGATCCCGTTGCCGTAGAAGGGATCGGCACCGCCGGGGCCGGTGTCCTGAGCCGTGAGGCGCAGCCGCTCGGCCACCTGCGCCGGGGTCAGCGCGGGCTCGTGTGCCCGGATCAGCGCGACGACGCCGCTGACCCGCGCGGCGGCGTACACGCTGCCGGTCGTGTTGTTGTACTGGTTCCCGGGGCGCGTCACCGGGACGTCCTCGCCCGGCGCAGCGACGGTGACCCACTCGCCCCAGCTCGCCGAGTGCGCCAGCGTGAGGTCGTTCGTCGTCACCGACACCGCGACGAGGCCGGGGAGCTCGGACGCCCAGGCGGCCGGGTACTGCGGCACGTCGCTGCCGCCGTCCCCTGCGGGCGTGACGACCACGACCCCGGCGGCGAGCGCGTCGGAGATCGCCGTGCGGAGCGCGCTGTCCGGGCTCGTGACGGCGTGCGAGACGTGGAGGACGCGCGCGCCGTGCGACACCGCCCAGCGCACCCCCGCGACCACGCGCGCGTCCGAGGCCTCGTCCCAGTCGCGCGTCACCCGGACCGGGAGGATCGACGACTCGTAGGCCAGCCCGACGATGCCGACGCCGTTGCTGCGCGCGGCGATGACGCCCGCGACGCCGGTCCCGCTGCCGACCAGGTCCGACACGTCGCCGGCGCCGTCGACGGCGTCGAACCCGGGAAGGAGGGCTCCCTGGAGGTCGGGGTGCGCCGCGTCGACACCGCTGTCGAGCACCGCGACGGTCACGCCCTTGCCCGACGAGACCTGCCACGCCCGCGGCGCTCGCAGGACGGAGTCGTCGAGCGTCGACGAGCGGGGGTCGGGGTCAGGAACCGTGGCCGCGCTCGTCGCTGCCGGCGGGGCGCCCGCTGCCGCGACGACCCCGAGGGGGGCCACGAGAGCGGCTCCGACGGCGAGCCCGCAGGCGGCGACGAGTCGGGTCACGGTTGTCCGCACGGGGGCTCCACTCCACGGGCACGGTCGCGTGCCCGTGCGGTTGTCCGGCGGGTCAGCGTAGTGCGGGTGGAGCGGGCCGCGGCGGGTGATTCCCGAGCGCAGCACCCGGTCAGCGGGTGAAGCGGTGCGTCCGTGCGTCGAGGACGGCGCCGGTGCGCGGGCAACGCCCCGGGCGGCTCAGCCCAGCAGGTCGTGCCGGACGATCGTCGCCTCACGCCCGGGCCCGACGCCGATCGCCGAGATCCGCGCCCCGGACATCTCCTCGAGCGCGAGCACGTAGCGCTGCGCGTTCACGGGGAGGTCGTCGAACGAGCGGCACTGCGAGATGTCCTCCCACCAGCCGGGGAACTCCTCGTACACGGGCTTGGCGTGGTGGAAGTCGCTCTGGTCGAGCGGCATCTCGTCGTGGCGGGTGCCGTCGACGTCGTACGCGACCGCGACCGGCACCTTCTCGAGGCCGGTCAGGGTGTCGAGCTTCGTGACGACGAGGTCGGTGAGCCCGTTGATGCGTGCGGAGTAGCGGGCGACGACGGCGTCGTACCAGCCGGTGCGGCGCGGGCGGCCCGTCGTGGTGCCGTACTCGCCGCCGGTCTTGCGCAGCCACTCGCCGGTGTCGTCGAGCAGCTCGGTCGGGAAGGGGCCCTCGCCGACGCGCGTGGTGTAGGCCTTGATGACGCCGACGACGCGGTCGATGCGCGTCGGGCCGACGCCCGAGCCGGTGCACGCGCCGCCCGCCGTCGCGGAGGACGAGGTGACGAACGGGTAGGTGCCGTGGTCGACGTCGAGCATCGTCGCCTGACCGGCCTCGAACACGACCGTCTTGCCCTCGTCGAGCGCGCGGTTGAGCACGAGCGGGGTGTCGGCGACGAGCGGGCGCAGGCGGTCGGCGTTCGCGAGCAGCTCGTCGAGCACCTCGTCGACCGTGATCGCGCGCCGGTTGTAGACCTTCACGAGCAGGTGGTTCTTCTGGTCGAGGGCGCCCTCGACCTTCTGGCGCAGGATGTTCTCGTCGAACAGGTCCTGGACGCGGATGCCGACGCGGTTGATCTTGTCCGCGTACGTGGGGCCGATGCCGCGGCCCGTGGTGCCGATCTTGCGCTTGCCGAGGAACCGCTCCGTGACCTTGTCGATCGTGCGGTTGTACGGGGCGATCAGGTGCGCGGCCGAGGACACGAGCAGCTTGCCGGTGTCGACACCGCGGGCCTCGAGCGCGTCGATCTCGTGGAACAGCACCTCGAGGTCGATCACGACGCCGTTGCCGATCACGGGCACCACGCCCGGCGAGAGGATGCCCGATGGCAGCAGGTGGAGCGCGTACTTCTCGCCCTCGATCACCACCGTGTGCCCGGCGTTGTTCCCGCCGTTGAACTTCACGACGTAGTCGATGCGGGAGGCGAGCTGGTCGGTCGCCTTGCCCTTCCCCTCGTCGCCCCACTGGGCCCCGAGCACCACGACGGCGGGCATCAGATCACCACTCTCCACGGCTGCCAGCGGTCCGGTCCGCGATGGTTCGGTGCGAGGCGGCTCGCTGGCCGGGGACCCGGGGCACGGGCGGCAGTGACCCAGTACCTCCGGGAGTTTAGCGGACCGGTAAAGGCGGGGTCATGGACGCTCGCCGGACCGGCGCCCCGGGCCGGCAGCCCCGGCGCCGGTGTGCGCACCGGCTCAGCGCAGCCCGGACACCTCGTCGGCCGACGTCCCCGAGTCGAGGAGGAACTGCGCGCAGCGCTCGGCCTCGTCGTCCTCGCCGATCGCCTCCGCCGCCTCGTGCAGCGCGAGCAGCGCCCGCAGGAAGCCCTGGTTGGGCTCGTGGTCGGCCGGCACCGGGCCCTGGCCGCGCCAGCCCGCCCGGCGCAGCGCGTCGAGCCCGCGGTGGTAGCCGGTCCGCGCGAACGCGTACGCCGCGACGGGGTCGCCGGTCTCGGACAGCGCCTGCTCGGCGAGCAGCGCCCACGCGTACGACGACGCGGGGCTCCGGCGTGCGGCCTCGCGCAGGTCGGCACCGGACTGCAGGGCGGCGCGGGCGTCGGCGTCGGCGCCGTCGGCCGGCAGGAGGGTCGGCTCGGGCCCGAGGAGGTTCTGGTGGCTCATCGGGCCAGTCTCGCAGGCCCCCGGAGGCAGGCCCGCGGGACCGGCCCGCGTGGGGCCCGGGAATGCGGGCCACCTGGACGGTGGTTACAGTCAGCATGCCCACCGACCCTTCTCCCGGGATGGCCATGATCGAGATCTCGAGCTCCCCCACCTCGACCACGCTCGTGATCGACGGGGACCTCGACCTCGCCGAGCGCGACCGGTTCCCGGAGATCGCCGCGCGCGTCGTGGGCCTGCGCCGCCAGCTCCTCGTCATCGACATGTGCGGCGTGACGTTCATGGACTCGACGGGCGCCGCGTTCCTCATCACGCTCGCCGACTCGTCCCGCAGCCGTGGCGGCGCGACCGTCCTGCGCGGGGCCGACGCGCGCGACCTGTTCGTCCTCGAGGTGTGCGGCGCGCTCGAGCTGTTCCGCGTCGAGGACACGTGCACGCACACGAAGCAGGAGTCGGGCTTCCAGCGCCCGGCCAGCACGGGTTCGACCCCCTCGGCCTGACCCTCGCGCCACCCGCACGTCCGGACCCGTCGCACGCCGCGGCGGGTCCGTCGTCGTCCAGCCCCGGACGACGTCAGCGCCGGGAGTCCCGGACCTTCGCCCAGACGAGCTTGCCGCCGCGCGACGGCCGCCAGCCCCAGTCGGCGAGCCGCTCGACGATCTGCATCCCGAACCCCCCGATGCGCCCGGGGTGCCCGTCGGTCGTCACGGGCGGCGTCGGGTTGGAGTCCTCGACCTCGATGCGCAGCCCGTCGCCGGTGTCGTAGAGGCGCAGCTGCACCTGCCCCCAGCCGTGCAGGACGGCGTTCGCGACGAGCTCGGACACCACGAGCTCGGCGTGCCCGACCCCCGCGAGGTCCCACGCGCGCGCCGTCCGCAGCACCGCGTGCCGCGCGCGCCCGATCGACGCGGCCTCCCCCGGCAGCACCCAGCGCCGCACCCGCGGGCTGCCCGAGCGCCGCGTCTCGTCGTCCGGCCCGGGGACCCGCACGACGACGACCGCGACGTCGTCCTCGGGGCTGTCCGCGAGCCGCGAGAGCACCTCCTCGCCGATGCCGGCCGCGTCGAGCGCGGTGACGCCGGCGGCGACCTCGGTGAGGGACTCGACGCCCTGGCGCAGCGACCGGTCGCGCCGCTCGATGAGCCCGTCGGTGTAGAAGACGAGGAAGTCGCCGGCCCGCACGTCCGTCCCGGCGCTCTCGCGCGGCGCGCGCCCGAAGCCGATGAGCGGCCCGCCCGCGCCCGACAGCCGCGTCACCGCGCCGGCGCGCACGTGCAGCACGGGCAGGTGCCCCGCCCGGGAGTAGTCGACGCGCCAGCCGCCGTCCTCCTGCCGGCGCATCGTCGTGAGCACGAGACCCGCGGGCCGCGGCACGCGCATCCCCGCGACGAGCTGGTCGACGCGCGAGAGCACCGCGCCCGGCTCGGCCTGGTCGAAGAGGTAGGAGCGCACGACGGAGCGGAGCTGGCCCATCGCCGCGGCCGCCTCGACGTCGTGCCCGACGACGTCCCCGATGACGACGCCGACGACGTCCGGGGCGATCTGCAGGACGTCGTACCAGTCGCCGCCCACCTGGGCGTGCTCCGAGTTGGGCGCGTAGTAGGTCCACACGTCGAGGCCGTCGACCTCGGCCTGCTCGGGGAGCATCGCGCGCTGCAGCGTCTCCGCGAGGCGGTGCTCGCGCGCGTAGAGGCGCACGTTGTCCACCGCGAGGCCGACCCGGCGCACGGTCAGGTTGAGCACGGTGAGCGTCGCCTCGTCGAGCACGTCCACGCCGGCGCCGGTGCGCGGCACGACGGCGAGCAGCCCGAGGATGCGCCGGCGACCGGGCACGGGCAGCAGTACGACGCTGGCGATGTCGTCGGGCAGCCGGTCGCGGCCCGCGCGCGCGCCGGCGCCGAGCCGGCGCGCGAGCCAGCCGGACGCGCTCGTCGCGGGCCGGTCGGTGCGCAGCGCCAGCTCGTAGGGCCCGTCCCGCTCGCCGTCGAGCAGCTGCTGCACGGGGTCGGCCTCGACCTCGGCCTCGACCTGGTCGGGCGGCACGTTGCCGTGGCGGTTCCCGCGCCCGGTCGGCGCCGAGCGCGCGTCGACGCCCTCGACCGCCCGCAGGCCGTCGTCGTTGAGGTAGAAGGCGGCCCAGCGCACGAGCCCGCGCTCGAGGAGCCGGGCGATCTCGCGCAGCGTGTGCGGGTCGTCGATGTCCATCAGCAGGTCCGAGACCTGCGCGACGAGCCCGAGCGACGTGCGCTCGCGGCGCTCGGACGCGACGAGCGACGCGTGCTCGACGTCGCGGTCCATGAGCTCGGTCACGTCCACGAGGACGACGACCCAGTGCGTCACGGTGTCGCCGTCCCGCAGCGGCGAGACGGACACGCGTGCCCAGAAGGGTGAACCGTCGGCGGCCTCGGCGCGCAGCACCTCGGTGCGCCCGACGCCGGCGCGCATCGAGGTCCGCAGCTGCTCGACGACCTGCTCGTCGGTCGTGCTGGAGCGGAGCATGCCCGGCTCCCGGCCCATGACCTGCGACGCGGTGAAGCCCGTCGAGCGGACGAACGACTCGTTGACCCAGACGATCGGCCACGAGCCGCCGTGGTCGGCCGTGATGAAGACCGGCACGTCGACCGCCGCGAGCGCCGCCGCGGGCAGCTCGTCCAGGGGCACGTGTGGAGAATGTGTGGTCCCGGAGTTGACCACGACCACCTCCGATCGTCTAGCGTGCCGAACGTATCCCGCGATCTGCCGCGGGCTCTGCGTGATTCGGGGCCCGAGGGCTGACCTCACCCGGGAAGGAGCATCGTGCGCGACGGTAACAGCCCGGGGCCGGACGAGCCCGCTGAGGACCTGCACGCCGCGGGTGGTTCCGACCGAGCCACCGCGCCCCTGCAGGGCAGCACGTCGGTCAACGGCGAGCCGGGCGCGGTGCACGTGATCTTGGGGGCGGACCGCACGCGCATCGTGCTCTCGGGCGAGGTCGACGCCGACCTCGGCCCGGACCTCCAGGAGGCCACCACGGAGGCCGAGGAGGTCGGCCTGCCGATCGAGGTCGACACGCACCACGTGACGTTCATGGACTCGTCGGGCGTCGCGTTCCTCGCGCGCCTCGCGATCCGCAGCCAGCACCCGGTGCAGCTGCTCCGGGTGCCGCCGACCGTGCGGTTCCTGCTCGAGGTCACGCGCATCGGCGAGCTGCTCGAGGTCGTCGAGGACGACTCCACGACGGCGTTCGAGGCGGTGCCCGACACCGGCGGCACCTCCCCCGACACGACGGCCTGACCCGCCGGACCCAGCACGCCCGAGGCCCGGTCGCCTGCGCGCGACCGGGCCTCCGCACGTGCACGGCCCGGCACGCCGGCGCCGGCGCCGGGCCGGGAGCTCGTCGCGGCACGCCGGCACCGCCCGCGGGCGTGCCGAGGACCCGGGACCGGCGCGGTGCGCGTCGGTCCCGGGCCCTCGGTCCGTCAGGTCGTGCTCACGCTGCTGGGCGCGAGGCTCAGAGCTTGTGGCCCGCCGAGCGGAGCTGCTGCGCCGCCTCGACGAGACGCGCCGCGAGACCGGCCTCGGCGGCCTTGCCCCAGACGCGGGGGTCGTACATCTTCTTGTTGCCGACCTCGCCGTCGATCTTCAGGACGCCGTCGTAGTTGGCGAACATGTGACCGGCGACCGGACGCGTGTACGCGTACTGCGTGTCGGTGTCGATGTTCATCTTGATGACGCCGTTGTCGACGGCCTCCGCGATCTCGGCCTCGGTCGAGCCCGAGCCGCCGTGGAAGACGAGGTCGAACGGGTTCTCCTTGCCGATGGCGTCGCCGACGGCCTTCTGGATCTCCGCGAGGATCGACGGGCGCAGCTTGACGGCACCCGGCTTGTAGACGCCGTGCACGTTGCCGAACGTGAGGGCCGTCAGGTAGCGGCCCTTCTCGCCCGAGCCGAGCGCCTTGACCGTGGCCAGGCCGTCCTCGACGGTCGTGTACAGCTTGTCGTTGATCTCGGCCGTGTGGCCGTCCTCCTCGCCACCGACGACGCCGACCTCGATCTCGAGGATCGTGCGGGCCGCCTGCGAGAGCTCGAGGAGCTCCTCGGCGATGACCAGGTTCTCGTCGAGCGGCACGGACGAGCCGTCCCACATGTGCGACTGGAACGTGGGGAGCTTGCCGGCCTTGACCTGCTCGGCCTCGAGGGCGAGGAGCGGGCGGACCCACGAGTCGAGGTTCTGCTTGGCGCAGTGGTCGGTGTGCAGCGCGACCGTGATCGGGTAGTTCTTGGCGACCTCGTGCGCGTACGCGGCGAGGGCCAGCGAACCGGCGATGCGGTCCTTGATCGTCGCGCCGGAGGCGTACTCGGCGCCACCGACGGACACCTGGATGATCCCGTCGCTCTCGGCGTCCGCGAAGCCCTGGAGGGCCGCGGTGAGCGTCGAGGACGACGTGACGTTGACGGCCGGGTACGCGAACTTGCCGGCCTTCGCCCGGTCGATCAGCTCGTTGTACACCTCGGGGGTAGCGATGGGCATCGCGGGCATCTCCTGCGTGTAGAGGGGTGTGCTTCCCCCCGAGTCTGGCACGTCCTCCTCCCTGCAGCGCCGGGACGTCCTACCCAGCGGACGGGGCGTCCGGGGGCGGGCCGGCGTGCTGCGCGACCCACGCGTGCATCGCGATCGCGGCCGCAGCGCCCGCGTTGATGGACCTCGTCGAGCCGAACTGGGCGATGTGCAGCACGTCCCGCACGCCCGCCCGCGCGGCGCCGGACAGCCCGACGGACTCCTGCCCGAAGACGAGCACGCACGCGCGCGGCAGCGGGTACCCCTCGAGCGGGACGGAGCCCGGCAGGTTGTCGACGCCGAGCACGGGCAGCCCGCCGCCGTCCGGCCCGGCGGTCGCCGCCCAGGCCAGCAGGTCCTCGACCGTCGGGTGGTGGCGCACGTGCTGGTAGCGGTCGGTCACCATCGCGCCGCGGCGGTTCCAGCGGCGGCGGCCGACGATGTGCACCTCGGCCGCCGCGAACGCGTTCGCGGTGCGCACGACCGAGCCGATGTTGAGGTCGTGGGCCCAGTTCTCGACGGCGACGTGGAACGGGTGCCGGCGGGTGTCGAGGTCCGCGACGACGGCCTCGAGGGTCCAGTAGCGGTAGCGGTCGACGACGTTGCGCCGGTCGCCGTGCGCGAGCAGCTCGGGGTCGTAGCGGGGGCGGCCGTCAAGGCCCGCGAGGTCCGGCCAGGCGTCCGGGCCGCCGGGCCACGGGCCGACGCCGACGCCGTCCTGCGGCTCCGGCTCCTGCGCGCCGCCGCTCACGTGCGCGGTGCGGCCTGCGCCCGGAGGTACGCCGTCCAGCCCGCGACCGAGCCCAGCGCCAGGCACGCGACCGCGACCAGGACAGGACGGGTCGGTCGACACATGTGGAGCCCCCTGGTGCGCTGCGACGTGCGCTGCCTCCAGCGCCGTGACGTCCGCAGCACGCTACAGCGCACCAGGGGCCCGGATCAGCCGTTCGGCCGACGGTCCGGGATCAGGACCGTCGCTCGACGTACCGGCCCGCGCCGGCCTCCTTGCGGACGATGCTCGCGACCCGGTTCGTCGGGTCGACGCGCTCGACGTACGTGGGCGTCCACCCGGCGTCGGAGCCGAACGGCGCGCCGCCCGCGGCGAGGAACGCGTCCAGCACGCTGACCGGCCGGCCGTTGACCCAGGTGCCCTTCTCGGTGAACCGCGTCGCGCCCCAGTTCGTGAGGATCGCCGAGGCCGGGGTGCCCTTCTGGAGCGTGAACGCGTTGTTCTCGACGTAGAGCGAGGACTCGGTGCCGGGGCCCCAGTAGTACTGGAACAGGTCGTCGTCGTCCTCCGCCTGCACGTACAGGTTGTTGTAGACGTGCACCTGGCCGTAGCGCACGCGCGGGGCACGCTGGCCGACGCCCTCCCACAGGTTGTGGTGGATCGTGACCTTGAGCGTGCCGACGTCCGCGGGCCGGTTGTTCGACGAGCCGATGAGCATCGTCTTGTCGTGGTTGAGGAACCGGTTGTAGGAGACGGTGACGTAGTTCGACGAGTGCGTGATGTCGAGCAGGCCGTCGTGGACCTCGAACGGCCGGCCGAACACCTCGGGGAGCGACTCGTGCGGGTGGTCGCCGTCGTCGAAGGTGCTGTTCGCGACCCACACGTTCGTCGACGTCCAGACCGAGACGTTGTCGTAGGCCGAGTTCCAGTTCCCGGTCTCGCCGTCGGTCGGGTCCCACTGGGGGAAGCAGTCGTACGCGTCCGAGAACGTGAGGTTGCGCAGGATGACGTTGCGGGCGTCGCGGACGCGGATGTTCGCACCGACGATCCGCGCGTCGTCGCCGAGGCCGACGATCGTGACGTTCGAGCCGACGTGCTGCTGCGTCTGCTTCGCCTGCAGCGCGGCGGCGGCGACGCGGGCGTCCTCGAGCGGGCCGGCCGGGTCGGCGGTGCCCCAGACGGCGGGGTCGTAGGCCGCGATGTAGTCGTCCATCGAGAAGGTGACCGACGGGTCGCCGCCGACGGGGACCTGGCTCGCGAAGTCCTCGCACGTGAGGCGCCGGCCCTCGCCCGCGTCGAACGCGTCGATCTCTCCCTTGACGTACACGATGCGCGGCGTCGTGTCGGTGCGCGCGCCCGTGCCGCCGAGAGCGGCGCGCAGCTCGGCCCACGTCTCGACGGTGAACACGTGCGCCGCGTCGGCGGTCGAGCCGCCCGTGGTGCCACCGTTCGCCGCAGCCCAGCCGTCGCGGGGGCCGAGCACCTCGCGGCCGAGGTCGCGGCCGTCCCGGTGCGAGGGGCGGTGCTCGTCGCCGCGGCCGCCCGCGTGCGCGGGGGCGACGGCGAGCGTGGTCAGGGCGACGGTCCCTGCGGCGACGACGGCCGCGAGGCGGGCGCCGCGTCGGGGTCGGGACGGTGCGTCGAGGTGCATGCGGAGACTCCCTTGTCTCGGTCCGGAGCACGCGCGACGACGCGTGCGGCGGGGGTCCGCACGTCGGTGTCGGCGCTGTCGCTCACCGTTCCACGCGCTGTGGGAAAGCGCAATCCCCTCGCCGCGACCCGAGCGCGCACGTCCTCGTCACCGGACCCGCCGCCCGGCTCCACGTCGGGCCCGTACCCTGGGGCACGTGCTCCTCGCTGCCCTCGACGCGACCGTGTCCGCCGCTGTGTCCGCCGGCGGTGCCGTGCCGGCCATCGGCCCGGACTTCCTCGACGCCGACCACCTGATCCGGTCCTTCGGCGCCTACGCGCTCATCGGCGTCGTCGTGGTGGTGTTCATCGAGACAGGGCTGCTGTTCCCGTTCCTGCCCGGCGACTCGCTGCTGTTCACCGCGGGCATGCTCGTGGCGCAGGACGAGATCTCCGTGCCGCTGTGGGCGCTGTGCCTCGCACTGTTCGCGGCGGCCTTCGTCGGCGACCAGGTCGCGTTCTTCATCGGCCGGAAGGCCGGCCCCAAGATCTTCAGCAAGCCGGACTCGCGGTTCTTCAAGCAGTCCTACATCGACCAGACGTACGCCTACTTCGACAAGTACGGCGGCCGCACGATCATCGTCGCGCGCTTCGTGCCGTTCGTGCGGACCTACGCGCCCGTCGCCGCCGGCGTCGGCAACATGCGGTACCGCACCTTCGTCTCGTACAACGTCGTCGGCGCGCTGCTGTGGGGCGTCGGCGTCACGGTGCTCGGCTACTTCCTGGGCAACGTCACGTTCGTCAAGGACAACATCGAGCTGATCCTCATCGCGATCGTCGGCATCTCCGTGGTCCCGATCGTCGTCGAGCTCCTGCGCGCCCGCAGCAGGAAGCGCGACGAGCGGTACGACGAGCCGGAGGAGCGCGCCCGCGTGGCCCGCGAGGACATCGCCGGGGAGTGACCCGCGGCGCGGGCCCCGCACCGGCCCGCGCGCCGACCAGCACGACCCGAGGGGGACCGCGATGACCCGCACGATCCACAGCTGGCTCACCGACATGGACGGCGTCCTGGTCCACGAGGGCGACGCGCTGCCCGGCGCGGCCGACTTCGTGCGCGCCCTGCGCGACGCCGGCCGGCCCTTCCTGATCCTCACCAACAACTCGATGTTCACGCCCGGCGACCTCCAGGCCCGGCTCGCGGCCGCGGGCATCGACGTGCCCACGGAGGCCATCTGGACGTCGGCGCTCGCGACCGCGCAGTTCCTGCTCGACCAGCTGCCCGACGGCAGCGCCTACGTGATCGGCGAGGACGGCATGACGGGCGCGCTGCGCGACGTCGGCTACACGCTCACGGACACCGACCCGGACTACGTCGTGCTCGGCGAGACCCGCACGTACTCGTTCGACGCCATCACGCGCGCGATCCGGCTCATCAAGGGCGGTGCGCGCTTCATCGCGACGAACCCGGACGTGACCGGGCCGAGCGCCGAGGGCGACCTCCCCGCGACGGGCGCCGTCGCCGCGATGATCACCGCCGCGACCGGGCGCAAGCCCTACTTCGTCGGCAAGCCCAACCCGATGATGTTCCGCTCGGCGCTCAACCGTATCGACGCGCACTCGGAGACCACCGCGATGATCGGCGACCGGATGGACACCGACGTCGTCGCGGGCATCGAGGCGGGCCTCCAGACGTTCCTCGTCCTGACCGGCTCGACGCGCCGCGAGGACATCGCGAAGTTCCCGTTCCGGCCCAGCCACGTGCTCGACTCGATCGCGGACCTCGTCGCGCGCGTCTGACCCGAGGACGGGCTCCCCGAGGGGGAACCGACCCCTTCGCGCAGGTAGAAGCGCTGGCCCCGGTCGGCGCACGTGCCTACGGTCGACGTGTCGGCACCACCCGGCGCCGGCCACGGACGGACGGGGGCGCGCATGCGCAGCGACTGGCTGGGTCTGAGCTGGAAGGCGACGGTCCTGCGTGGGCTGCTCGCGATCGTGTTCGGGGTCGTCGCGATGGTGTGGCCCGTGGCGACGGTCGTCGCGCTCGCCCTCCTGTGGGGCGTGTGGGCGCTCGTCGACGGCGTCTCCGAGATCGCGCAGGCCACCGTGCCCGGGACGCAGGGCCGGGGCTGGCTGGTGCTCATGGGACTCGTGTCGATCGCCGCAGGCCTCTGGGCCGTGGTGGTCCCCGGCGTCGCGGCGGTCACGCTGACCTGGGTCCTCGGGATCTGGCTCCTCGTGCGCGGGGTGTTCGAGCTCGTGGGCGCCTTCAGCAGCGGGCACGTCCTGCCGCGGTGGCTGCTCGTCGTGAGCGCCGTCCTGTCGGTCGTGCTCGGGGTGCTGTTCGTGGCGAACCCCGGGACCGCCGCCGTGACGCTCGCCGTCTGGCTCGGCGTCACCGCTCTCGCCTGGGGGATCGTGTTCGTGGTGATCGGGCTCGTGCTCCGCCGCGCCCTCGCCGACGTCACCGCCGCGCCGGTCGCCGACGGGAGGCGGCGGCACGCCACCGCGGGGCCGGAGGCGTGACCTGACGCCGGGCGACGGCACCGACGCTCTCGGCAGGCGTCCGGGGGTGTCCGCTCGCCACGACCGCGCGGGGGGCCTACGGTCGCGGGGTGCGTAGGGCAAGCTGCGCGCACCGACTCGAGGAGCACCGTGGCCGACCCCAGGACGACCGCCCCAGGACCGGAGCAGGACGCCGAGTCCGACGACGGGCTGCAGAGCTCCGACCCACCCGCGAGCTTCTCGCTCGTCCGGACGTGGACCCTCGACTCGGCACGCCAGCTCACGGGGCTGCGTGCCGAGATCCTGCGTGAGGTCACCGTCGACGGCGCCGTGCCGCAGGACGAGCTCGGCCCGGTCGCGCACCACATGGTCCTCGTCGCGTCCGAGCTCGCGACCAACGCGCTCGAGCACGGCAAGCCGCCGACGATCGTCCGGCTCATGCGCGACGGCACGCGCTACCTGCTCGACGTCGCGGACCACGACCTCAACACGACGCCGTACGTCGCGGGCGCGCGCGTCCCCGGGAACGGGGGCTTCGGGCTCCAGATCGCCCGGCGGCTGTCCGTCGACGTCGGGTGGTACACCGCCGAGGCGACCAAGCACGTCTGGGCGGTCTTCCCCGGCCAGGGCTGAGCCCGCACGCACACCGGCGCCGGACCCCCGCGGACCTCGGGGGTGCGGCGCCGGTGGCGTGCCCGGGCGGCGCGGGCCGTCGGCGCAGGCGGTCGGCGTGCGCCGGCGGGCTCAGGCCAGGCCGAGGTCCGTCAGGTCGAAGAGGTAGTGGTACGGGACGCCGAGCGCCTCGATCGCCTGCTGCGCGCCCGTGCCGCGGTCGACGATGACGGCGACGCCGAGGACCTCGGCGCCGGCCTCGCGCGCGGCCTCGACGGCCGTGATCGCCGAGCCCCCGGTGGTCGAGGTGTCCTCGACGACGACGACGCGGCGGCCCGCGACGTCCGGGCCCTCGATGCGCCGCTGCAGGCCGTGCGCCTTGCCCTCCTTGCGGACGACGAACGCGTCGAGGTCGAGCCCGCGCGACGCCGCCGCGTGCAGCAGGGCGGTCGCCACGGGGTCGGCGCCGAGCGTGAGCCCGCCGACGGCGTCGACCTCGGCGGTCCCGAGGCCGACCTCCTCGAGGCGGTCGAGCAGCAGGTGCCCGACGAGCGGGGACGCGCGGTGGTGCAGCGTGATCCGGCGCAGGTCCACGTAGTAGTCGGCCTCGCGGCCCGACGAGAGCGTCACGCGGCCGCGCACGACCGCGATCTCGGAGATGAGGTCGCGCAGCTGCTCGCGCGGCGTCGGGGACAGGGTGAGGCCGTCGGGGCCGGTCGGGGAGGTCACAGCCGCCAGGCTACCGAGCGGGGCCGCACCGGCGCCGGGGTGCCCGCGCCCGGCGGCGCCGTCGCCGCCGAGCCGCCGCCGACGCACCGGCTCAGGTGCGCAGCTCGTGCCGGGCGGGGCGCAGGCGCTCGGGTGCGTCCTCGGCGTCGGGGAACTCGCACGTGAACGTCCCCCGGTAGCCGAACAGGAACCCGAGCAGCCGGTTGCGGACCTCGAGGTCGACGTGGAACTCCTGCGCGGCGTCGTCGAACCACTCGTGCAGGCGCGCCTCGCCGCTGAGCAGGAGCGGGAAGCGGAAGCCGACCGGCCCCTCGTAGAACCGCTGGCCGTGCGTCGTCAGGCGCAGCGAGCCGTCGTCCTGCACCTGGAGGTCGAGGTCGACCGCGAGGTGCTGGTGCGTGCCGAGGTAGTCGATGACGCGGCCCTCGTGCAGCACCATCGTCGCGTCGAACCGCCGGGTGCGGCCCCGCAGGCGGTACTCGCGCACGAACGTCACCGTCTCGCGCCCGTGCGGGTCCCGGTACGGGAAGTTCGAGATGGTGAACGGCACGTCGCGACCGACGTCCGGCAGCAGGATGTTGCGGACCGCGCCGAGGTAGAGGAACGGCAGCGTCCACCACGGCCCGCGCCGGATCTCGTGCATGACGCCCGTCCCGACGCACGCGTAGCCGGCCTCGAGCCCCACGCCGAAGCGCCGCTGGAGCATGGGGTGCAGGCGCGCGAAGTCCGCACCGAGGGCCTGGGCGAACACGGACGTCACGGCGCCTCCAGCTGGTCGAGCGTGGCGGGGGCGTCGTCCATGACGGACGGCGCGGGGTCGGTGGTGGTGCGTCGCCCGGTCGCCCGGCCGCGCGGGTCGGCGGCGGGCCGGCGCGGTGCGCGCAGGCAGCGGCTCGCGCGCGGGCGGTCGGGGCGCCACACCGCGAGCACCGAGACGAGCGGCCAGCGCTCCGGCTCGGTGCCCGTCTCGGCCCAGATGCGCAGCCGGTCGAAGCTCCACGCGGTGAGCCAGCCGACGACGCGGCGCAGCACGAGCCGGTCGAGCAGCCGTCCCCAGCCCGGCGCGTAGTCGTAGCCGGTCACGAACGTGACGCCCTCCGCGGTCGGCACGTAGCGCCAGTACCCGCGGCCCGGACCCAGCGGGGAGAGCCGGTCGGGCGTCGTAAAGCGCAGGGCCGACGTGCGCGTGCCGTCGGGCCGGTGCCGCTCGCCGAGGCTCGTGCCCGTCCCGGCGAGGGTGCGCAGGGGCAGCCGCAGCTCGTAGCGGAACCGGTAGCCGCCGCCCACGAGCTCCTCGACCGGCGTGATGCGGCTGAACCGGGCGTCCCAGCGGGGGTGCAGGTCGGTGTCCTGCGTGAGCTCCCAGACCCGGTCGAGCGGCGCGCGGACGAGCGTCTCGACGTAGACGGGTACGGTCACGCCCCGAGCATGGCGGTGCGGCGCCTCCCGCGGGAGGGGGTGCTCAGTCGGTGAACCCGTGGTCCGACTCGGAGGCGTCGGTCGACGCCGCCGCGAGCCGGGCCCGGTAGCTGCCGAGCGCGCGCACCGCGGAGCGCGGCAGGAGGCGGGCGACGCCCGCGGCGGCCTGGTAGCGCAGGCTCGGGGTCGAGATGACGACCCCGCGGCGCACGTCCGCGAGCGCGGCCGCGACGACCGAGTCGGCGTTGAGCCACGCGATCTCGGGGAGCGCCGTCATGTCGATGCCCGCGCGCTCGTGGAACTCGGTGTGCACGAACCCCGGCTGCAGCACCGTGGCCGTGACGCTCGTCTCGCGCAGCTCGACCGCGAGGCTCTCGGTGAACGTGCGGACCCACGCCTTGTGCGCGGAGTAGGTGCCCGAGGCGAGCAGCGCCGCGACCGACGACACGTTGAGGATCGCGCCGCGCCCGCGCCGGGTCATCGACTCGGCGGCCGCGTGCGAGAGGACCATGACGGTCCGGACCATGAGCTCGAGCGAGCGCTCCTCGTCCTCGAGCTCGCCCTCGAGGAACCGCTTGCGCAGCCCGAGGCCGGCGTTGTTCACGAGGAGACCCACGGGACGCTCGTCGGAGCGCAGCCGCTCGGCGACCCGCTCGACGTCGGCGCGGTCCGCGAGGTCGGCCGTGAGCACCTCGGCGTGCACCCCCGCCGCGGCGTGCAGCTGCGCCGCGAGCCGCTCGAGGCGCTCGGTCCCGCGCGCCACCAGGACGACGTCGTGCTTCGCGGTCGCCAGCTGCCAGGCGAACTCCAGCCCGAGGCCGGCGCTCGCGCCCGTGATCATCGCGGTACCCATGGCCGACACCTTACGGACCGGCGGACGCGCTTGTCAGACGTTGTGCGGACCCGTCGGGGGGTGTCCGGGCCGGTCGCCTGCCGGTCGCGGGCGGGTCGCTCGCCGGTCGTTAGCCTGGCCCGCATGCGCCTCGCCACGTGGAACGTCAACTCGATCAGGGCCCGCGCCGAGCGCGTGCTCGCGTTCCTGGAGCGGAGCGGCACGGACGTCCTCGCGCTCCAGGAGACCAAGTGCAAGGACGAGCAGTTCCCGTACGCGATGTTCGAGGCGTCCGGCTACGAGGTGACCACGAGCGGGTACAGCCAGTGGAACGGGGTCGCGATCCTCTCCCGCGTGGGCACGCAGGACGTCGAGCGCGCGTTCACGGGGCAGCCCGGGTTCGGCGCGGAGCCGGTCACGGAGGCCCGTGCGCTCGGCGCCACCTGCGGCGGCGTGCGCGTGTGGAGCCTGTACGTCCCGAACGGCCGGGCCGTCGGCGACCCGCACTACGCCTACAAGCTCGAGTGGCTCGAGCGCCTGCGCCTGGCCGCGGGTGCGTGGCTCGACCCGGCGGCCGGCGGCGACCCCGCGGCGCAGGTCGCGCTCGTCGGGGACTGGAACATCGCGCCGCTCGACACCGACGTCTGGGACGTCGCGGCGTTCGCCGGGGCGACGCACGTGACCCCCGCCGAGCGCGAGGCGTTCGCGGCGATCGCGGCCGCCGGGTACACCGAGGTCTCCCGCCCGCACACCCCGGAGCGCGCCTACACGTACTGGGACTACAAGCAGCTCCGGTTCCCGCGCAACGAGGGCATGCGCATCGACCTGACGTACGCCTCCCCCGCCCTCGCGGCGCGCGTGACCGGGGTGACAATCGACCGCGAGGAGCGCAAGGGCAAGGGCGCGTCGGACCACGTGCCCGTGATCGTCGACCTGGCGGACTGAGCGGCGTGGGGCGGGTGCCCGCCGACCGCCGGCGGCCCCGCCGATCCACCCTCGCCGGGGCGAGCATCACCCGGCCGACGGGCTCGGCAGCGCCCCCACACGCACTAGGTTCGACGCCATGAGCACGACGCCCGGGTGGCCTCCGTCGGACCCCGAACCGCACAACCCGTTCGCCGCCCCGGGCCCGGACCGGAGCACGCCCGTCACCGGCCCGGCCGCCGGCTCGGGCTACCCCGTCGCTCCCCCGCCCAGCGGCTACGAGGCGGTCTCGCTGAGCAAGCCCGGGACGTCCGCGGGTGGCGTCCCGCCCGCCGGCCCGACGCCCCCGTACGGCGCGACCCCGGCGGCGCCCGCCACGCCCTACGGTGCGACCCCGGCGCCCACGTACGGCGCGACGCCGTCGAACCCCTACGACCAGGCGCCGTCCGGTGCGTACGGCGCGACCCCGGCACCCGCGTACGGCGCCGCGTCGTCGAACCCCTACGACCAGCCCACGGCGGCCGCGTACGGTGCGGCTCCCGCGTACGGGCAGCCGCAGCAGGGCTACGACCAGCCGGCCCCCTACGGCTACGCGCAGCCGGGCCACGCCCAGACCGGGTACCCGCAGCCCGGCTACGGCCAGCCCGGGTACGGCTACCCGCCGCCCGGCACGTGGGGACCGCCCGAGCCGCCGCTGGACGGGCTCGCGATCGCCGCCATCTCCACCAGCGGCGCCGGGGTCTTTCTCGGCGGCGTCACCGGACCGGTCGGCATCGGGCTCGGCATCGCGTCCCTGCGCCGCATCCGGCGCACGGGTCACCGGGGGCGCGGGATGGCGATCGCGGGGATCTGGGTCGGCGGCGTCATGACGCTGTGGCTCGCCGCGCTGATCGCGCTCATGGTCTACGGCTTCACGACCGACCCCGACGGCACCGGCAGCCTCGCGGAGAGCTTCGAGCAGGGCTTCGAGGAGGGCATGTACGACGACGCGCTGCCCCCCTACGAGCTCACGGACGCCCTCGTGCCGGGCGACTGCCTCGTGCGGGTCCCGTACGACTACGACCTCGTCGACGCCCGGACGGTGGACTGCGCGCAGCCGCACGGCGGTGAGATCGTCGCCGTCGTCGAGATGACCGGCCCGGTCACCTTCGACTTCGAGACCGAGGACCCGGCGTACGACGAGGCCTGGACGGACTGCCAGGTCGCGGCGTCGGAGCTCGCGGCGCGGATCGTGGGCTACGACGTGGGCGTCGACGTGTTCTACCCGCACCCCGACCAGTACGCGGCCGGCCGGACGTCCGGCTACTGCGTCCTCGACGGCTGGGACAGCGAGCTCACGGGCTCGCTCGTCGCGGGCGGGCTCATGGTCGACGGCGAGCCCGTCTCCCCCTGAGCCACGCACCCGCGACGGGGGCGGCGAACGGCCCCGGTGGCGGACGCGCCCGCACGAGGTTCGTCGCCATGAGCACGACTCCTGGGTGGCCCGCGCCCGACGCCGCACCGCACGATCCGTTCGCCGCACCGGGAGCCCCGTGACCCGCCGACGTTGCCGGGTACGGGAACGCCGCAGCGCCCGGGCACGACGCGCCGACGGGGTACGGCTCGGCGCCCGGGTACGGCGCGGCGCCGGGGTACGGCCACCCGCCGGCGCACGGCCCGGCGCCTGCGTACGGCGGCCCGCCGTCGGGGCAGGGCCCGGCGCCCGCGTACGGCCCACCGCCGGGCTACGGTCCCCCGCCCGGGTACGGCTACCCGCCGCCCGGCACGTGGGGGCCACCGCAGCAGCAGACCGACGGGCTCGCGATCGCGTCGTTCGCGACCGGTGTCTCGGGCGTCGTGCTCGCCGGGGTGACGGGACCGGTCGCCCTCGGGCTCGCCCTCGCCTCGCTGCGCCGGATCCGCCGGACCGGTCGCCAGGGCCGCGGGCTCGCCCTCGCGGGGCTCTGGGTCGGTGTCGCGACGACGCTGTACCTGCTGGTCCTCGTCGTGGTCGTCGTGGTGAGCGTCGCGGACTCGTCGACCGGGTCGAGCGCGTGGAGCAGCTGCACGGAGGACGGCGCCGTGACCGACGCCTGGCCCGGCGACGGCTCCGCGGACCCGCGCTCGTCGGAGGGCTACCGGCTCACCGAGAGCCTGTTCCCGGGCGACTGCCTCGCGTCGTCCTCGGGGAGCTACGACCTCCAGGACGCGGTCGTGGTCGACTGCGCGACGGTTCACGAGGCCGAGGTGCTCGCGCAGGTCCAGCTCACCGGACCGGTGCGGGTCGGCTCGGAGACCGAGGACCCGGTGTGGAACGACGCCTACGCCCGGTGCCAGACCGTCGCGACGGGCCTCGCGCCCGACGTGCACGCCTACGCCGTCGCGGTCGACCTGCACCACCCGCACCCCGACGAGTGGGCGCGCGGCCGGACGTCGGGCTACTGCGTGCTCAGCACGTCCGGCGGCGAGCTCACGGGCTCGCTCGTCCGGGGCGGGGCTCGCGATCGACGGGGTCGCGATCGCGGACCGTCCGTGACGAAGCGTCGTGAGGGAGGTCCGTGACGCACCGCCCGTGAGGAACGGTGCGCGAGGGGCGGTGCGTGACGGACGGTCCGCCGAGCCCGTCCCGACAGGCCCGGCCCCCGCGGGCGAGCCACCGGTCCCGCCGCGACCCGGCGCCACGGACGCGTCCCGTCCGCGGGCCCGCGCCGCTCGGTTAGGTTCGTGCCCATGAGCGCAGCGCCCGGCCCGCAGCCGTCCGGACCCGGCCCCGACCGGCCCGGCGACCCGTTCGCGTCGTCCGCGGAGCCGTACTACGCGCCCGGCTGGGAGGACCCCGTGGTGCCGACCGAGCCGACCGCCTGGGCGTCGGTCGTGGTCGGCGCCCTGGGCGGCGGGCCCGTCGCGGTCGTGCTGGGGCTCGTCGCCCGTGCACGCGTGCGCTCCCGCCGCCGGCGCGGTCGCCGGCTGGCGCTCGCCGGGATCGCGCTCGGGGTGCTCGGCACGCTCGCGTGGACCGGGGTCGTCCTGGGCTCGGTCCTGACGTCGCGGGCCGAGCGCCCGCTCGCGGGCGACGTGGACTCCCGGCGCGAGGTGCACGCGCGCCAGCTGGTGACCGGCGTGTGCCTCGCCGAGCTGCCGCCCGACGGCGCCGTCGACACCGTCACGGCCGTGCCGTGCGCCGACCCGCACGCCGCCGAGGTCGTCACGCAGTACGCGTTCTCGCGCGACGCGATCTGGCCGGGGCAGGAGCCGGCCGACGCGCGCGTCGCGTCGGCGTGCGCGCTGAGCCCCGTGGAGGTCGAGCAGGGCGTGCGCCCGGTCACGTGGGCGCCGACCGAGGAGTCGTGGGGCCGCGGGGACCGCACGGGACTGTGCCTCGCGACCGTCGAGGGCGGCGGGATCACCGGCTCGTTCCTCGACGGGTCCGTCGCGCTGCCGTAGCGGGCCCGGGCAGGCTCGCGCCCACGGCGCCGCCGTCGCACCCCCGCCTGACGCGAAGCCCTCCGCGGCCCGGCGGGCACCGTCCTCGGCGCTGTCGCGCGCCCGCCACGTCGGGCCGTCGGGCCGCTACGCGACCACGAAGATCACCGAGATGAGCGCGAACGCGAGCACCGACTCGAGGGTCTGCTGGACCGTCCACGTGCGCAGGGTCGTCTTGACGTCCATGCCCATGAGCCGACCCACGAGCCAGAAGCCCGAGTCGTTGACGTGGCTCGCGAAGACGGAGCCGGCCGCGGTGGCGAGCACGATGCAGGCGACCTGCAGCGCGCTGTAGTCGCCCGCGCCGACGGCCGGCGCCATGAGCCCGGCCGCCGTGACGAGCGCGACCGTCGCCGAGCCCTGCGCGAGCCGCAGCACGACCGCGATGACGTACGCCGCGACGATCACGGGCAGGCCGATGTTCTCCAGGGACGTCGACAGCGCGTCGCCGATGCCCGACGCCCGCAGCACGCCGCCGAACATGCCGCCCGCACCGGTGATGAGGATGACCGAGCACACCGGGCCGAGCGACGAGTCGAGGACCTTCTCGAGCGCCGTGCCCGACTCTCCGCGGCGGGTGCCGAGCGCGATGGCGGCGACGAGCACCGAGATCAGCAGCGCGACGCTCGACGTGCCGACCAGGGTCAGCGCCTGGACCCACAGCGCGTCGCCGTCGACGGCCCCGGCCGCCTCGGCCGAGTCGAGGCCGGTGTTCATGAAGATGAGGACGAGCGGGAGCAGCAGCACGAGGACGACGGTGCGGACCGAGGGCGGGTTCACCGGCTGGTCGTCGTCGAGCTCCCCGAACAGCCCCGGCACCGGGAGCGGGTACTTCAGGCCGACGCGCTTCCCCCAGAGGTACCCGGACAGGTACCAGACGGGCAGCGCGATCACGAGGCCGATCAGCAGCACGAGGCCGAGGTTCGCGTCGTACAGCTCGGTCGCGGCGACGGGCCCCGGGTGGGGCGGCAGGAACACGTGCATGACGGAGAACGCGGCCGCCGCCGGGATGCCGTACAGCAGGACGTTGGTGCCGCCGAGGCGCCGGGCCACCGCGAAGATGATCGGCAGCATCACGACGAGACCCGCGTCGAAGAAGATCGGGAACCCGAGCATGAGCGACGCGACCCCGAGCGCGAACGCGGCGCGATCCTCGCCGAACACGGAGACGAGCTTCTCGGCGAGCACCCGGGCGCCGCCGCTGTGCTCGATGAGCTTGCCGAGCATCGCGCCGAGCCCGATGAGCAGCGCGACCGGTCCCAGCGTGTTCCCGAAGCTCGTGATGAGCGTCGGGGCGATCTGGTCGAGCGGGATGCGCGTCGCGAGGGCCGTGAGGAGGGAGACGACGATCAGCGTCAGGAACGCGTGGAGCTTGAACTTGATGACGAGCAGCAGGATCAGGGCGATCGCTGCGGCGGCGATGCCCAGCAGCGGCCCGGCTCCGAGCGTCTGGGTGAAGTCCTCCATCGGATCTCCTCGTCATCGAGGCTCTCGGCGCGTCCGGTCGGGCGCCCGACGCCGGCGCTCCGAGCCTGGCACAGAGGCGGCCGGACGGCACGGGGACGGGCTCCTGACCAGGGCGGTCGGGCCGACGGGGGCAGCCGCCGGCCCGGCCGTGCCGAGTCAGATCTCGACGGTCGTCGTGAGGTCCGTCGTGCCCGCGTGGCGGGCGACCTCGACGGTGAACTCGCCGGGCTCGGTCGCCCAGCCGTGCACGTCCGTGTCCCAGTGCTCGAACGCGCGCGGCCGCACGCGCACGTCGGCGGTCGCCTGCGCGCCGGCGTCGGCGGACACGACCGTCCACCCGGCGAGCCAGCGCACGGGACGCTCGACGGCGCTGCCGGGCCGGCTCAGGTACACCTGGACGACCTCCCGCCCGCGCCGGTCGCCCGTGTTCGTGACGGTGACCGTGACCCACCGGTCCCCGGCCGGGTCCGCACCGACCGACACGTCGTCGTACGACCACGTCGTGTACCCGAGCCCGAAGCCGAACGGGTACGCCGGCGCCGCACCCGCACGCAGCCACGCCCGGTAGCCGAGGTGCACGCCCTCGTCGTAGCGGACGACCCCGTCGCGGGGCGTCACGTCGAGCACCGGGACGTCCTCCTGCGTCGCCGGCCACGTGGTGGGCAGCCGCCCGCCGGGCTCGACGGCGCCCGTGAGCACGTCCGCGAGCGCGTGCCCGTACTCCTGCCCGCCGAACCACGTGAGCAGCACCGCGGCGACGTCGTCGCGCCACGGCATCACGACGGGCGACCCCGAGTTCACGACGACGACCGTGCGGGGGTTCGCGGCGGCGACCGCGGCGACGAGGTCGTCCTGGCGCCCGGGCAGGCGCAGGTGCGTGCGGTCGAAGCCCTCGGACTCGACCTTCTCGTTGGTACCCACCACGACGACCGCGACGTCGGCCGCCCGCGCGGCCTCGACGGCCTCGGCGATCAGGTCGTCGGGCCGGTCGACGACGGGACGCCAGCCCGCGGTGAAGCCGAGCACCCCGGGCAGGTCGGAGCCGTCGGGCATCGACGGGATGCCGGTCATCGGGTGCGTCCAGCGCAGCCGGTAGGTGCGCCCGGCCTCGACCTCGACGCGCGCGGTGGTGCTCGGCGGGGCCATGAGCGCGGCGCCGAAGTCCTCGGGGGCCACGACGAGCTCCTCGTCGAGCACCGTCTCGCCGTCGATCGCGAGCGCCGTGCGGCCGAGCACCGCCCAGCCCAGCTCGACCGGGCCGCTCTCGGTGGGCGTCCAGTCGGTCTCGGCGTCGAAGTCGTGCCCGACGGGCGCGTTGCCGAGCCACATGAGGTCGGTCGCGCGCCGGACCTCCTCGAGCAGCACGCCGCCCTCGGCGTCGAGGAAGCGCACGCGGACACCCGGCTCGCCGGTCTGCGGGTCGCGGATCTCGCCGAGGGGGAACGGCAGGACGCCGTCGTGCACGAGCGCGCCGGTCGCGTGCGTCACGGTCGCGTCCGGGAACGCCGCGCGCAGGCCGTCGAGCGGCGAGACCGTCTCGACCGGGACGACCGTCGCGGAGCCGCCGCCCTGCGTGCGCGGGCGCAGCGCGCTCTGGCCGAGGACCCCGACGCGCGTCGGCGCCGGGGAGGACCGACCGGCGAGCGGGAGGATCCCGTCGTTGCGGACCAGCACGATGCCGCGCGTCTCGACCTCGCGGGCGAGGGCGATGTCGGCGTCGTCGGTCGGACGGCGAGAACCGTCGGCCGCGGTGGTGACGGGGGTGTCGTCCCCGGGTGCCTCGTGCACGAGGTCGCCCGCCTCGACCCCCTCGAGCGCGCCCACCCGCGCGGCGAGCAGCAGGATCCGCCGGACCTTGTCGTCGACCGCGTCGAGCGGGACGTCCCCGGACTCGACCGCGTCGACGAGCGCGTCGCCCCACGGCCCCACGGGCCCGGGCATCACGAGGTCCTGCGCGGCGGCGGCCGACGCGAGCGAGCGCACGGCCGTCCAGTCGGAGATCACGACCCCGTCGAAGCCCCACGAGCCCTTGAGCGGCTCGCTCAGCAGCGGGTGCTCGGTCATCGTCGTCCCGCCGACGGCGTTGTACGCGCTCATCACGGACCACGTGCGCCCACCGGTGACGGTCCGCTCGAACGGCGCGAGGTACACCTCGTGCAGCGCCTGCTCACCGACCTCGACGGACGCGGAGAACCGCTCGGTCTCGAAGTCGTTCGCCACGTAGTGCTTGGGGCACGCGCCGACGCCGTTGTCCTGGCAGCCGTGCACGAACGCCTCGGCGAGCTCGCCGGTCAGCAGCGGGTCCTCGGAGTACGCCTCGAAGTGCCGGCCGCCGAGCGGGCTGCGGTGCAGGTTGATCGTGGGGCCGAGCACGACGTCGACGCCCTTGCGGCGGGCCTCGTGCGCGGCCGCGACGCCGTAGCGGTAGGCGAGGTCGGTGTCCCACGTCGCCGCGAGCGCCGTCGCGCTCGGCAGGTTGAGCGACGGGTCCCGCTCGTCCCACTCCGCGCCGCGCACGCCCGAGGGCCCGTCCGAGACGACCACCGTCCGCAGGCCGACCGCCGGCTCGGCGTGCAGCGACCAGAAGTCCGCGCCGGTGAGCAGGCGGACCTTCTGCGGGAGGGTCAGGCGCGCGAGGAGCTCCTCGACGCGGGTCTCGGCGGGCACATTCATCGTCGACCTCGTTCTTCCGTGCGGCGGGTGTCGAGGTCCCTGCTTACCAGCCGGTCCGACGACGCGCCCGGGGCGTGCGGCTCGGACCCCGGCGCCCGGGTCGTGCTCCCGCGCCCGCGCCCCTGCGCGCCCGCGCGACCGCCTCAGACGCGGACCGCGAGCCGGTCGTCCAGGTGCTCGCGCACGGCCGCCGCCATGTCGACCGCGTCCCGGTCGAGCAGCCACTGGAGCTGCAGACCGTCCATGAGCGCGACGAGCGAGCGTCCGGCCGTGACGGGGTCGGTGCCCGGGCGCAGCGCACCCTCGGCCTCGGCGACCCGGAACGCCTCGACGCACAGCGCGACGACGCGCGCGTACCGCTCGACGAAGAACCCGTGGGCCGGGTGGTCGGGGGCCGTCGCCTCGGCCGAGAGCACGCAGTACAGCTCGACGAGCCCGGGCGACTGCGCGTTGTGGGCGACGACGTCGACGAGGTGCCGCAGGGCGTCGACGCCCTGGCTCGTGTCGAGCTCGAACTGCGCGCGGTCGAGCCGGTCGCGCCGGTCGAGCACCGCGGCGAGCAGCGACTCCTTGGTCGGGAAGTGGTGCAGCAGCCCGGGGTGGGACAGGCCCGCGCGCGCGGCGATCTCGCGCAAGGACGCCGCCCGGTACCCGACCTCGCCGAACAGCACCGTGGCCGCGTCGAGGATGCCCTCCCGCTTGGCCCGGCCCTTCGCGTACCCGCGCAGCGACTCGTCAGTCACGTCGCCCCCTCGGTCGTCTCGCCCCCGCAGACGGAGCACCTGGTCAGGCGTCCGACAGGGACGAGGGTAGCGCTCCCACACCCCCGCACGGCGAGCGGTTTGTGGACGTCCCGGGGAGCGCGTGTGCAGGTCGGACGGGCCGCGTGGACAGCGTGGGGGCGCGACCCTCGCGCCGGGCCGCCGCTGACCGATACATGGGACGACCGTCTCGACACGCCCGCGGAGGACCCCGTGACCACGACCCCCACCCGGACGCCCGCAGCCGCCGGCCCGCCCGGCCCCGCCGCGTCCGCCACGAGGGGCGTCGCCGACCTGCCCCTCCGCGTTCGGATCCTCGCCGGCGTCCTCGTCATGGCGGTCGTCGTGGTCGTCGTCGGCGCCGTGGCCACGCACCAGATCCGCGGGCTCGAGCGCAACGCGCACGACCTGTACGCGGAGAACCTCACCGAGCTCAACTCGCTCGCCGCGATGCAGCGCTCGCTCGCGTCGAGCCGCGCCCGCGTCCAGGAGTACTTGCTCGCCGACGCCGACCGCCGCGCCGAGATCGCGGGCGAGGTCGAGGAGCTCCACGCGTCGCTCGACGAGGCGATCACCGCCTACCGGCCGCACGCGATCGACGACGCGGCCGTCGACGGGTTCGCGGTCGCGATCGCGGAGTACCAGGCGGTCGTCCCGCGCCTGTACGCGATCGCCGACGGCGGGGACCTCACCGAGTTCCAGGCCTACTTCACCGAGGCGATGCGCCCGGCGCTGTCCGACGCGGGCGACACGCTCGAGCTCGAGCGCGAGGCCCAGGCGAGCAGCGCGCAGGAGCGGAACGCGGTGTCGACGCGGTCGACCGCGAACGGGCTGCGGCTCATCCTGCTCGTCGCGGGGCTCGGCATCGCCGCCGCGGTCGGCCTGTCGCTCGTCGCCGCGCGCACGGTGACGCGGCCGCTGCACGCGGTCGGGCGCTCGCTCGAGGCCATGGCGGCCGGCGACCTGACGGTCGACGCGGGCCCGCGCTCGCGCGACGAGGTCGGGGCCATGGCGCGGGCGCTCACGAGCGCGCAGCAGAGCATGCGGGCGGTGATCGGCCAGGCGCGCGACTCCGCGCTCGAGGTCGCCGCCTCGTCCGAGGAGCTGTCGCTGACGTCCGAGCAGCTCGCCGTCGCGACCGAGGAGACGTCGGCCCAGGCAGGGGCCGTCGCCGCCGCGGACCAGGTGAGCGGGAACGTCCGCACCGTCACCGCGGGCGCACGCGAGATGGAGGCGTCGATCGGCGAGATCTCCCGCAACGCGAGCACCGCGGCCCGGGTCGCCGGGGACGCCGTCGAGCTCGCCGGGTCCACGACCCAGACGGTCGCGTCGCTCGGCAACTCGAGCGCCCAGATCGGCAACGTCGTCAAGGTCATCACGAGCATCGCGGAGCAGACGAACCTCCTCGCGCGCCGGGGAGGCCGGCAAGGGCTTCGCGGTCGTCGCCGGCGAGGTCAAGGAGCTCGCGCGCGAGACGGCGAAGGCGACCGAGGACATCGCGGCTCGCGTCTCGGCGATCCAGGCCGACGCCGCGGGCGCCGCGGAGGCCATCGGGCGGATCGCGGACGTGATCGCCGAGATCAGCGACGTCCAGACGACGATCGCCTCGGCGGTCGAGGAGCAGACGGCCACGACGACCGAGATGGGCCGCAACGTGGCGGACGCCGGCGCCGGGACGGACGAGATCGCGCGGAACGTCGCCGGGGTGGCGTCGGCCGCGTCGGTCGCCGCCGAGAGGGTCGCCCAGACCCGCAGCGCCTCGCAGGACCTCGCGCGCCTGTCGAACCAGCTCACCGAGGCGATGACGCGCTTCACCGTCTGAGCCACCCGGGCTCCGCGCCGCCCCGGACGCCCCCGCACGCCGGCCGGGCGCGCGGGGGCGCGGCGTCACTCCCCGGGGAACACCACGCCCAGCTGGCGGCGGACCTCGTCGGCCGTGCGGAGCACCGCGACGGTCTCGTCGAGCGGCTGGAGCGGGGACTCGGTGCGCCCCTCGGCGACGTAGCGCGCGAGCGCCGCCGCCTGGAAGCACAGCCCGGCGTGCCCGGTGATGCGGTTGTCGTCCCAGGTGACCCGCTCGTCGCCCGCGATCATCGTGACGCTCGTGGGCGTGAAGAACTCCCCGCCCAGCTCGAGGCGCGCGCGCGAGCCCGTGACCGTCCCGGTCTGCGCGGTCGCGCCGAGCATCGTCGTGAAGAGCTGCGCCTGCACGCCGCTCGCCCAGCCGAGCTGCACGAGCGCCTGCGCGTCGACCCCCGTCGGCGCCAGCACGCCGGTCGCCTGGACGCTGACCGGCTCGACGGCGAGGGCCGTGGCGCCCGCTCCCCCGGCGTGACCCGCGACGAGCTGCGCCCACGCGAGCGGGTAGATGCCGAGGTCGAGCAGCACGCCGCCCGCGAGCTCCGGGTTGAGCAGCCGGTGCGTCGGGTCGGGGTCGGCGAGCACGCCGAAGTCGCCGGTCACGAGGTGCACGTCGCCGAGCGCGCGGTCGTCGAGCAGCTGGCGCACCACGTCGGTGTGCGGCAGGTAGCGCGTCCACATGGCCTCCATGACGAGGACCCCGGCCGCCCGGGCCGCGGCCACGACCTCGGCGGCCTCGGCGGCGTTGCGCGTGAACGCCTTCTCGACGAGCACGTGCTTGCCGGCCGCGATCGCGAGCAGCGCCTGCTCCCGGTGCTCGCTGTGCGGGCTCGCGACGTACACGACGTCGACCTCGGGGTCCTCGACGAGCTGCGCGTACGAGCCGTAGGAGCGCTCGATCCCGTGCTGCGCCGCGAACCGGGCCGCACGCTCGGCGGACCGCGAGCCGGCCGCGACGATCCGCTGGTTCGTGTTGGCGAGGACGGTCTCGGCCCACATGCCGGCGATCCAGCCCGGCGCGAGGATCCCCCAGCGCAGCGGCGGCGCGTCGGCCGGGTCGGGGAATCGGGGGGCGGGCAGGGCGGACGGCAGGACGCGTGCGGCGGTCATGGGGCGCACGCTACCGGCGCAGGAACGCCGTGAGCCCCTCGACCGCGAGCGCGTGGTCCTCGGCCTGCGGCAGGCCCGAGACGCCGAGCACGCCCACGAGCGCGCCGTCGACCCGCAGCGGCACGCAGCCGCCGTGCGCGGCGTACCGCTCGGGGTCCAGGCCCGCGGACTCCTCGAACGTCGTGCCCTCGACGCGGAACCGGGTGCCGACGGCGAACGACGAGTGCCCGAAGTGCCGGACGACGGCGGCCTTGCGCCCGAGCCACCAGTCGTTCGACGGCGTCGAGCCCGCGAACGCGCGCTGGAACACCGTGTGCGGTCCGTCCTCGCCGTCGAGCTCGACGCGGACGACGATGCTCAGGCCGCGCTCCTCGGCGAGCCCCGCGACGAGGAGCCCGAGGCGCCAGGCGTCGTCGTGGTCGAGGCGCGGGAGAACCAGCTGCTCCTCCTGAGCGAGCAGCTCCGCGAGCAGGGCGGCGTCGCTGAACGGGACGGTCGGGGTCGCGTCGGTCATCCGCCGGACGCTACCGGACGGCGCTGGACGCTACCGTCCGGTCAGGAATCACCCGCTGCCGGGACGCTTCGTCGTGCTCCTGCCCGATTCGTCCGGCGGCGCCCGCGTAACCTCCGAATGGCAAAGATCTCACGCGAATCGGGGGGTTCCGTTGTGGCCAGTGCGCTGACGGCTGCCGTCCCGCGGACGCCGGCCTCGGCACCGTCCCCGCCGGCACCGTCGCAGGCACGCCCGGCGCACACGTCGTGGCGGACCCTCGTCGGGTTCGCCGCGATCTACGCGGGCGCCGCGCTCGTCGGCCGGCTCACGGTCCTGGAGGGCGGCGAGGTCAGCCTCGTGTGGCCCGCGGCGGGCGTCGCCGTGCTGTGGCTCGCGGTCCGCGCGAACGGCTCCCTGCCGCGCCTCGACCTCACGGTGCTCGCGACCGTCACCTGGGTGGTGAACGTGCTGACCGGCACCCCGCCGCCCGAGGCGCTCGTGCTGAGCGCCGCGTCCGTCGCGCAGGCCGCGACGTTCTGCGTGCTGTTCAGCCGCTGGTGCCCACGGATCTGGCTCGGCGCGGGGCGCACGCCGTTCGTGCGCGTCGAGGAGCTGTGGTGGCTCGTGCTCGCCGCCGTCGTGAGCTCGTTCGTCTCCGGGCTGCTCGTCCCCGCGGTGACGTGGATGTCGGGCGACGGCTGGTCCTGGCCGCTCGTGCTGGTCTGGGTCGTGCGCAACACCGTGAGCATCCTCGTCGTCGGGACGCTCGGCTTCAGCATCGGGTCGTGGCTGCACGAGCGGCGCTCCGTCCGCGGCCGGCCCGACGGCGGCGCACGGTGGGTCCCGACGCGCCTCGGGGAGCACGTGGCCGCGGTGATCGTGCCGCCCGCGATGTACGGGATCTGGTTCGTCGCGCTCGAGAGCCTGCCGCTCGCGTTCCCGCTCATCGCGCTGACCGTCTGGACCGGGACGCGCCTGCGGACGCGGTTCGTCGTCGCGCACGACTCCGCGATGGGCGTGACCGCGATCCTCTTCACGCTCGCCGGCATCGGGCCGTTCGCCGCCGTCGGCGACCAGGTCACGCAGGTCGTCGTGGCGCAGCTCTACGTGGGGCTCGTGTCCGTCATCGGCCTCGCGCTCGCCCTCGCGCGCGACGAGCGGGACCGCCTCGTGCGGGACGTCCGGGCGGCCGGCGACGAGGCGCGCACCCAGGCCGGGCTGCTCGCGACGATCGTCGACACGATGGACGAGGGCGTCACGGTGACCGACCGGGACGGGCGGATCGTGCTGCGGAACCGGCGCGCGTCCGAGCTCATGGGCGGCGTCACGAGCCCGACGGGCGTGATCGCGACGAGCTCGTTCTACGGCCTGTACCGCCCGGACGGCTCGCCGGTCACCGACGCGGAGCTCCCGCACCACCGCGCCCTGGCGACCGGGGCGAGCGTGCGCGACGTCGACCTGCTCGTGCGCAACGTCGGCGTCCCGCGGGGCCGTGTCGTCAGCTTCAGCTCCGCACCCCTGCCCGACGAGGCCGGCGGGGGCGTGGTCACGGTGATGCGCGACGTCACCACGCAGCGCGAGGAGCTGACCCGGGCCGCCCAGGTGCAGGCGAGCCTGCTGCCCGCGAGCCTGCCCGACGTCCCCGGGTACGCGGTCGCCGCCCGGTTCTCGCCGGCGGGCTCGGTCGGCGGGGACTTCTACGACTGGCAGCCCGTGTTCGGCGGGCTCGTCGTGACGCTCGCGGACGTCATGGGCAAGGGCACCGGGGCGGCGATCCTCGCGGCGACGTCCCGCTCGGTGCTGCGCTCGTTCGGCCCGGAGCGGGACGTCGCCGCCGCCCTCGTCGCCACCGAGGAGGCGATGGAGGCCGACCTCGCCGGGGCCGGGGCCTTCGTCACGGTCTTCCACGCGCGCGTCGACATCGTCACGGGCACGGTCACGTACGCCGACGCCGGGCACGGGCTCTCGCTCGTCGTGCGCGCCGACGGCGGCAGCGAGCGGCTGCCGGCGCTGGGCCTGCCGCTGGGCGTCGACCCGGGCGCGCCGCGCCGCAGCGGGACGGCGCACCTCGACTCGGGCGACCTGCTGCTCATGTTCAGCGACGCGGTGCTCGACGCGATCGGCGGGACCGTCGCCGACCTCGGGCGCGTCGAGGACGCGGTGCGGGGAGCCACGTCCGCCGACGCCGCGGCCCAGGCCGTGCTGACGCTCGTCGCGGACGCCGGCGAGCAGCTCGACGACCTCACGGTCGTGGCGGTCCGGCGCGACGACGTCCGCGACCTGCTGCGCTGAGCCGCCCGGGCGGACGCCGAAGGGCCGGAGCGGGCGCGGCGGGCGGAGCGGGCGCGGAGGGGGAGCCCCCGCGCCCGCCGCGTGCCGTCAGCCGACGGTGACCGCCCGGCCGGCCGAGAGGACGAGCCCGCCGTCGCCCGCGCGGTCGACCACGACGGTGTCGCCGTCGTGCACCTCACCGCCGAGCAGCATCCGCGCGAGCCGGTCGCCGATCTCCTTCTGCACGAGCCGGCGCAGGGGCCGGGCGCCGTAGGCGGGGTCGAACCCCTCGATCGCGAGCCACTCGCGCGCTGCGGGCGTCACGTCGAGCGTGAGCCGGCGGTCGGCGAGGCGCGCGGCCAGGGCGACGACCTGGATCTCGACGATGCGCCCGATCTCGCCGATGGTCAGCGGGTCGAACAGCACGACGTCGTCGAGCCGGTTGAGGAACTCCGGCTTGAACGCCGACCGCACCGCGCTCATCACGGCGTCGCGCTTGGCGTCGGGGTCGAGCAGCGGGTCGACGAGGAACTGCGAGCCGAGGTTCGACGTCAGCACGAGGATGACGTTGCGGAAGTCGACCGTCCGCCCCTGGCCGTCGGTGAGGCGCCCGTCGTCGAGCACCTGGAGCAGGATGTCGAACGCCTCCGGGTGCGCCTTCTCGACCTCGTCGAGCAGCACGACCGAGTAGGGCCGGCGCCGCACCGCCTCGGTGAGCTGGCCGCCCTCCTCGTAGCCGACGTACCCGGGCGGGGCGCCGACGAGCCGGGCGACCGCGTGCTTCTCCGAGTACTCCGACATGTCGATGCGCACGATCGCGCGCTCGTCGTCGAACAGGAAGTCCGCGAGCGCCTTCGCGAGCTCGGTCTTGCCGACACCGGTCGGGCCGAGGAACAGGAACGAGCCCGTCGGACGGTCGGGGTCGGAGATCCCGGCCCTCGCGCGGCGCACCGCGTCGGAGACCGCCGCGACCGCCGGGCGCTGCCCGATGAGCCGCTCGCCGATCACGTCCTCCATCCGCAGGAGCTTGGCGCTCTCGCCCTCGAGCAGGCGCCCGGCGGGGATGCCGGTCCACGCGGAGACCACCTCGGCGACCTCGTCGGGGCCCACCTTGTCGGCGATCATCGGGGCGGGCGCGGGGCCGGCGGTGCCGTCGTCCAGGGCCCCCTGCTGCTCGCGCTCCTCGGCCGCGGCGATCTCCTTCTCGACGGTCGGGATCTCGCCGTAGAGGATGCGGCCGGCCGTGGCGAGGTCGCCCTCGCGCTGGGCCTTGTCGGCGGCGCTGCGCAGCTCGTCGAGCTTCGCCTTGAGGTCGCCGACGAGGTTGTGGCCCGCCTTCTCCTTCTCCCACCGGGCGGTGAGCGACGCGAGCTCCTCGCGGCGGTCGGCGAGGTCGGCGCGGATCTTCTCGAGCCGCTCGACCGACGCGGGATCGTCCGCGCCTGCCAGCGTGAGCTCCTCCATCGTCAGCCGGTCGACCGCCCGCTGGAGCACGTCGATCTCGACGGGCGAGGAGTCGAGCTCCATGCGCAGGCGGCTCGCGGCCTCGTCGACCAGGTCGATGGCCTTGTCGGGGAGCTGGCGCCCGGCGATGTAGCGGTCGGAGAGCGTTGCGGCGGCGACGAGCGCGGCGTCGGAGATCGTGACCTTGTGGTGGGCCTCGTAGCGCTCCTTGAGGCCGCGCAGGATCGCGATCGAGTCCTCGACCGACGGCTCGCCGACGAAGACCTGCTGGAACCGCCGCTCGAGCGCCGGGTCCTTCTCGATGCGCTCGCGGTACTCGTCGAGCGTCGTCGCGCCGACCAGCCGGAGCTCGCCGCGCGCGAGCATGGGCTTGAGCATGTTGCCCGCGTCCATGCTGCCCTCGGACGCCCCAGCGCCGACGACGGTGTGCAGCTCGTCGATGAACGTCACGACCTCGCCCTCGGAGGACCGGATCTCCTCCAGGACGGCCTTGAGCCGCTCCTCGAACTCGCCGCGGTACTTGGCGCCCGCGACCATCGCCGCGAGGTCGAGCGAGACGAGCCGCTTGCCGCGCAGGGACTCGGGGACGTCGCCCGCGACGATGCGCTGCGCGAGGCCCTCGACGACGGCGGTCTTGCCGACGCCGGGCTCGCCGATCAGCACGGGGTTGTTCTTGGTGCGGCGGGAGAGCACCTGCACGACCCGGCGGATCTCCGAGTCGCGGCCGATCACGGGGTCGAGCTTGCCGTCGCGCGCGGCGGCGGTGAGGTCGACGCCGTACTGCTCGAGCGACTTGAAGGTGCCCTCCGGGTTGGGGCTGGTCACGCGCCCGGTGCCCCGCACGGACGGCAGCGCGGCGGCGAGGGCGTCGCGGGACGCCCCCTGGGCGCGCAGCGCGTCCGCGACGCCGGACTGGCCCGCGGCGAGGCCGAGGAGGAGGTGCTCGGTCGAGACGTAGTCGTCGCCGAGCGCGCGGGCCTCCGACGACGCGGCGTCGATCGCGGCGGCGGTCGCGCGGGAGGCGGTCGGCTGGGCGACGGCGGAGCCGCTCGCGGCGGGCAGGCCGACGAGCGACGCCCGCACCGAGCGGCCGAGGGCGCCGCGGTCGGCGCCGACGGCGTCCAGCAGCGCGTTGGCGACGCCGCCCTGCTGGGCGAGCAGCGCGCTGAGCAGGTGCGCGGGCTCGAGCTGGGGGTTGCCGGCGGCGGACGCCTGCTGGATGGCGTCGCCGAGGGCCTCCTGGGACTTGGTCGTGAGCTTGGCGTCCACGTGGTGCCTCCGGGGTCGTGCTGTGGTGCTGCGCGGGTGCGTACGGGTCTGGGCGGCCGGGCCGCTGCCCGCCCGCAGGGGTTCTGCGAGGTGCAACCCGTCCAGAGTTGAGCCTATTCCGCTCAAGTCTGGATCGCGACCCCCCTGGCCGTCCGCCGGCTCAGTCGCCGGTGCGCTGCGTCGGCACCGACGGCAGCGACCCCGGGCACGGCGCGGTGCGGAAGCGGTCGCGGCCCGCGGCCTTCGCCTCGTAGAGCGCGACGTCGGCCGCCGCGAGCACCTGCTGCGGCGCGTGGCTGCCGTCGGTGCGCGCGATGCCCGCCGAGAACGTCACGTCGGCACCCGTCGCGAGCCACCGGTCGCGCAGCGCGCCGAGCAGCGCGGTCGCGTCGTCGGCCGCCGCCCGGTGCAGCACGAGCACGAACTCCTCGCCGCCGTAGCGCGCGGCGTAGTCGTCCGGGCCGAGCACGCCCTGCACGACGGCGGCGAAGCGCCCGAGCACCTCGTCGCCCGCGGCGTGGCCGTCGCGGTCGTTGACGTCCTTGAAGTGGTCGAGGTCGCACACGACGACCGTGTCCTCCGGGGCGAGCCGGGCGAGGCGCTGGTCCAGGCCACGGCGGTTGCCGAGCTCCGTCAGCGCGTCGGTCCGGGTCGCGGTCGCGAGCTGGTCGGCGACCGCGCGCTGGTACGCCGTCATCGCCGCGAGCGCGTACATCACCGCGACCCACACCGCGGCGTTGATCGCGAGGCGCACGACCACGACTGCGTCGACCTGCGGGACCATCGCGCAGTACGCCCCCCACGCGAGCGGCACGAGCAGCAGGCCGACGCGCACGGGCAGGAACACCCCCGCGTACACGAACGAGAGCGTCAGCACGCCGGCGTACGCGATCTGGCTGCGGCCGCTCGTGAGCCCGAGCACGCCCACCGCGACGAGGTTCGCCACGGGGAAGACGACCGCGGCGGAGGGGTGCAGCCGCTCCCACGGGACGAGCCGCACCGCCGCGACGACGGCGAGCATGCCCACGGAGACGAGCCCGAGCGCCCGGGTCATGCCCGGCGTCAGGTGCAGGAACGGCGAGGCCAGCACGACGATCGCTCCGGCCGCCAGCAGCAGGACCCGGCCGCCCAGCACGGCGAGCCCCCCGCGGCGCATCCACCCGGGGGCGGTGCGCGCGAGGCGCAGCACACCGGGCTCCGGGGAGCGGGACGGACCCGGTGCACCCGGCCCGCGGTTCGACGCGACGACGCCACGGCGCGGGTCCCCTCCGGCCGCGGTCCCGGTGGCCTCGGACCCGCTCATGCCCGACCCATCGGCCACGGCGGCCGAACGCTGAGGCCCACCGCGCCGCAGTCACCGCCCGCGACCGGACGCGCGGCGCCGCGTGCGACGATCGGCGCATGCCCGACGACGCGCAGACCACCGACGACCCGCACGCGCCGGCCCCCGCCGGTGCCGGCGAGCGCACCGGGTCGAGCACGCCCGCCGGAGGCCGCCCCCCGGTCGCGATCAGCGAGCCCGCCCCCGACGTGCTCGGCGCCGGCTGGACCGCGCGCACGATCCACCTGCGCCCCGACGCGCAGGGCGAGGCCGTCGCGACGCTCGTGCACCGCGAGGTCGACCCGGTCGGCGACGGCCCGGCGCCCACGTCGAGCCGCGCGGTCCTCTACCTCCACGGGTTCGTCGACTACTTCTTCCAGGCGCACGTCGGGGACGCCTTCGCGGCGCACGGCGAGGACTTCTACGCGCTCGACCTGCGCGGCTACGGCCGGTCGCTGCGGCCGTGGCAGGAGCCCAACTACGTGACCGAGCTCGCGGCGTACGCGGAGGAGCTCGACGCGGCGGTCGCGGTGCTGCGCGAGGACCACGACCAGGTCGTCGTGCTCGGCCACTCGACGGGCGGGCTGATCGCGTCCCTGTGGGCGCACGCGCGCCGCTCGAGCCGGCCGGTGGACGCGCTCGTGCTCAACAGCCCGTACCTCGACCTGCGCGGGACGCGGTTCGAGCGGACGGTGCTCACCCGCGTGATCGACGTCGTCGGCCGACCCGCCCCCCGGCTCGTCGTCGGGAAGATCGGCGAGCACTACGGGACCGCGCTGCACACCGCGAGCGGCGGCGAGTGGGAGTTCGACCTCACCTGGAAGCCGCACCGGGGGTTCCCGGCGCGCGCGGGCTGGGTGCGCACGGTGCGGCGGGCGCACCGGCGGGTCGCGCGGGGGCTCGCGGTCGACTGCCCGGTGCTCGTCCTGTCGTCCGACGCCACGGGGCCGCACGACCGCTGGCACGAGCAGCTCCTCACGACCGACAGCGTGCTCGACGTCGCGCACATCGCCGGCCTCGCGTCGCGGCTCGGCCCGGACGTCACGTACGTGGCGGTGCCGGGCGGCGCGCACGACCTCGCGCTGTCCCCCGAGCCGGCGCGTGGCCGCTACCTCACCGAGGTCCTCGCGTTCCTCGACGCGCGGCTCGGGCCGGTGCGCGCGGTCTAGCACGGAGGGCGCCCGAGCGCCCGGATGAAATCTGGACGCGCGTCCAACAATGACAGGCGGACACACGTCCCGATGACTCCGGACGCGCAATTCGGGCATTCGTAGAATCGTGTTAATCGGACATTCTCGGAGGACCTTCGCAAGCCATTAGTGGCTTCCGTCACACCGTCACGAGAATTAACTTCCGGAGGCTTGCTTTTTCACCTCCGTCCGGGTGACCGTTGGTTTCAGCCGTTCGGGGGACCGAGCGGCGAGTGCCGAAGCCACAGGGGGCTGGCCGCAGTCCGGGAGCCCCCCGGTCGGTGCCAGGGGCGAGCACGCCCACCCACACCCTCGCGTGTCTCCTCGACGGCTGAGCCGTCCACCGCTGATCGCCCCTCGCGGGCGGGCGCCGCTGTGCCCGCACGTCGCCGACACCTGAGGACCTCGATGTTCATCTTCCTGCTCCAGCTGCGCCACATGTGGGTGGACCACGCCGAGATCTACCTGTTCTCGGTGTTCTCCGCCCTGGTGTGGCTCCTCTGGGTCGCCAAGGTGGTGCTCTCGCGGCGCTACCGCCCGTTCACCGCCGAGCACCACGCCCGCACGAGCATCATCGTGCCCGTCGTCGACGAGCCGCTCGACCTGTTCCGGGACGTGCTGACCCGCGTGACGGAGCAGAACCCCGACGAGGTCATCGTCGTCATCAACGGCAAGCCCAACCCGGACCTGCAGGCCGTGTGCGACGAGTTCGCCCCGCTCGTGCGCTGGGTGCACACCCCGATCCCGGGCAAGCGCAACGCCGTCAAGATCGGCACCGAGATGTCGCGGTACGAGATCACCGTGCTGCTCGACTCCGACACGATCTGGACCCCGGGCGCGCTCGGCGAGCTCGTCAAGCCGTTCGCCGACCCGCGCGTCGGCGGCGTGACCACCCGTCAGCGGATCCTCGAGCCGGAGCGCTCGTGGATCACCCGCTGGGCCGACTGGCTCGAGAACTCGCGCTCGCTGTACTCGATGCCCGCGCAGTCGGTGCTCGGCCAGGTCGGCTGCCTCCCGGGCCGCACGATCGCGTTCCGCCGCGACATCCTGATGAAGGTCATGGACGACTTCATGACCCAGAAGTTCATGGGCGTGTTCCTCGAGGTCTCCGACGACCGGACGCTCACGAACCTCACGCTCAAGGCCGGCTACCGCACGGTGTACCAGCACACGAGCCTCGTCTACACGGACGCCCCGCTGCAGGTGAAGAAGCTCTTCAAGCAGCAGCTCCGCTGGGCCCGCGGAAGCCAGTACAACACCCTGCGCATGCTTCCCTGGATGCTCGGGCACGCCCCGGTCCTCGCGATGTTCTTCCTCGCGGACATCATCCTGCCGTTCCTGCTCGTCGGGACGCTCGGCGGCTGGCTGTACCGCGCCGCGACCGGCACCGGCGTGAACCTGTACCAGGCGATCCTCGAGACGTACGGGCAGACCGCGGGCTGGGCCTGGGTCGTGAGCCTCATGGTCGTCTCGTCGGTCCTGTCGATGGCGATCCGCCAGATCCGCCACCTGCAGGAGGTTCCCGGGGACTTCTTCCGCCTGCCCGTCTTCATCATCGTCTCGACGTTCTTCCTCATGCCGATCCGCCTCCTGGGCTTCCTGCGCATGGCGCACGCCTCCGGGTGGGGCACGCGTGCCGGCGCCTACGCCGGTGGCGAGAGCGAGGTCGACTCCGCGGAGAACCTGACGTCCGGCACCGCGGCGCCCGCCGTGGCCGCGGTCCCGACGCCCCGCCGGCTCGCTCCGCAGGGCACGACCGAGCCGATCGAGCCGATGTCGGACGAGCTCATGCGTGAGCTCGACGCGCTCTACGGCACCGCGCCGGCCGACGTCGTCGACACCCACTCCGGTGCCGCCGCGCTGGCCGTCCGCGAGCGCCCTGTGCGCACCGCCTCGGCGGCTCCCGCGCAGCGCTCGCGCCGTCGTCACCTCAACCCGAAGGCCGGCATCCCCTACGTCATCGCCGCCGGGATCCTCGCCCTGGAGTCGCTCCTCTATGTCTGACCGACGCTCGCTCAGCGAGTCCGCCGCGGCCCTCGGCCGCGCCTGGTGGGCTCCCACGATGGGTCGCCTGACCGCCCGGGGGCGGTTCCTGACCGCCGCCGTGGTCGCCGCGCTCGTCGTGGTCACGCTGGCGGTGTGGAACAGCCCGGACGTGTCGGCCACCGGCCGGCCGGTCGCGGCCGCGGCCGCGGCGACGCCCTCCGCGGAGGAGCGTCGCCTGGCCCGGGAGCTCGCGGCGGCACGGGAGGACCTCGCGGAGAGCCGCGCGCAGTCCCAGGGCCTGCGCGAGACGCTCGGCAAGGAGCAGGCTGCTCGCCTCAAGGGCGAGCAGGAGTCGGCGGCCGCGCAGCAGGAGGCCGCCGCGAGGAAGGCGGCCGCCGGCACGGGGTCGCCCAACGGTTCCTCGGCAGGACACGCGCGGTCGGCCGGGAGCTCGTCGAGCGCCACGAGGACGACGCGCGAGCCCGGCACCGGACCCGCGAACACGAGGAACCCGACGCAGCCGGCCGGTCCGGCGGGGCCGGTCAGGACGCGGCCGACCGCGCCGAGCAAGGCCGAGCTCGTCAACCCGACGAGGCGGCAGCTCGGGCTGTACACCGCGCAGGCGCCGTTCAGCTTCGCGACGTTCGACGACGTCGCGGCGAGGGCCGGCGTCACGCCCACGACGGTGGGGTGGTTCAGCGGGTGGGACAAGCCGTTCCGCGCCGACGCCGTGACGAAGGCGTGGGACCGCGGCCTCATGCCGCTGCTCACGTGGGAGTCGCACCCCAGCGACGCCCCGAACGACGAGCTCGACCAGCCGGCGTACTCGCTGCCCGTGATCCTCGGTGACCCCGGGGCGGGCGTGCCCGGCGCGTACGACGCGTACCTGCGCCAGTACGCCCAGGACGTGGCCGCGCTGGGCCTGCCGCTCGGCATCCGGCTCGACCACGAGATGAACGGCGACTGGTACCCGTGGTCCGAGCGGACCCAGACCGGGGAGCCGATCAACGGCAACCGGGTCGGGGACTACGCGGCCGTGTGGCGCCACGTGCACGACATCTTCGAGCAGGAGGGCGCGGGCGACCTCGTCGTGTGGGTCTGGGCGCCCAACATCGTCAACAACCTGCCCGCGTCGCTCCAGGCGCCCGGCGTGCTCGAGGGCCTGTACCCGGGCGACGAGTACGTCGACTGGGTCGGGCTGTCCGGCTACAACCGCCCGCCGTACCGCGCGGGCAACGACTCGACGTTCGCCTACACGTTCGGGCGCTCGCTCGACCAGCTCCGCGCGATCGCGGACAAGCCGATCCTGCTCGCCGAGATCGGGGCGTCCGAGGTCGGCGGCACCAAGCCGCAGTGGATCGCCTCGCTGTTCGAGGCGCTCACGCTGCCGGAGAACGACGACGTGATCGGCCTCGCGTGGTTCAACCTCACGGTGACCTCGACGGTCCGGGGCGAGCTCGTCACGAACGACTGGCGCATCGACTCGCGCCGCGCCTCGACCGAGGCGTTCACCGCCGGCATCACGAACCCGCTGGCCCGGTTCGTCGAGGGCTCCGCGCCGCTCGACGCCGCCCGGGCGGCAGCACGACCCGCAGCACCCGTCACGACGCCCAGCGCGTCACCGGCCCCGTCGGCCACCGCCAGCACCGCACCCGAGGAGAACCCGTGAGCAAGTCCACCGCCACCACCGTCGCCGCCGTCGCGGCCGACGCCACCGTCCCGGCAGGCCTGAAGATCTCGGTCTACGGCACCGGCTACCTCGGCGCGACGCACGCCGTCTCGATGGCCGAGCTCGGCTTCGAGGTCATGGGCGTCGACACCGACGCGAACAAGGTCGCCGCGCTCGCCGCGGGCAAGGTCCCGTTCTTCGAGCCCGGACTGCCCGAGCTGCTCGAGAAGCAGCTCGCGACCGGCCGCCTGACCTTCTCGACGGACCTCGAGGAGGCCGCGCGCTGGGGCGACGTGCACTTCATCTGCGTCGGCACGCCGCAGATGAAGACGAGCCACGCGGCGAACCTCGGCTACGTCGAGGCCGCCACGTCGACCGTCGCGAAGAACCTCACGAAGAACGGCGTCATCGTCGGCAAGTCGACCGTCCCGGTCGGCACCGCGGCCCGCCTGCGCGAGCTGATCGCCGGGCTCACGCCCGAGGGCATCGAGGTCGACCTCCTGTGGAACCCGGAGTTCCTCCGCGAGGGCAAGGCCGTCGACGACACGCTGCACCCCGACCGCATCGTCCTGGGCGGCACGAACGCCCGCACCGAGGCGATCATGCGCCAGGTCTACGCGGGCCCGATCGCCGAGGGCACGCCCGTCGTCGTGACGGACCTCCCGACCGCCGAGCTCGTCAAGGTCTCCGCCAACGCGTTCCTCGCGACCAAGATCTCGTTCATCAACGCGATCGCCGGCGTGTGCGAGGCCGCGGGCGCCGACGTGACGGTCCTCGCCGACGCGCTGGGCCACGACGTCCGCATCGGCCGCCAGTTCCTCGACGCCGGTCTCGGCTTCGGTGGCGGCTGCCTGCCCAAGGACATCCGTGCGCTCATGCACCGCTCGAACGAGCTCGGTGCGTACCGTGCCGCGGCGCTGCTCCAGCAGGTCGACGAGATCAACATGGGCCAGCGCGAGCGCGTCATCGACATGACGATGGAGGCGCTCGGGGGCTCCGTGCTCAACCGGCGCATCTGCGTCCTCGGTGCGGCGTTCAAGCCGCTGACCGACGACGTGCGCGACTCGCCGGCGCTCAACGTGGCCGCGGCGCTGCACCTGCGCGGCGCGCAGGTCACCGTGTTCGACCCCGAGGCGGGCGACACGGCGCGGGCGAGCTTCCCGACCCTCTCCTACGCGACGTCGGCCGAGGAGGCCGTCGAGGGCACCGACGTGGTGCTCATGCTCACGGAGTGGAAGCAGTTCACGAGCCTCGACCCGGCCGCCCTGGCCAAGGTCGCGACGTCCCCGCGCATCATCGACGCGCGCGGCAAGCTCGACCCCGCCGAGTGGCGTGCCGCCGGCTGGGAGTTCCGGGGTCTCGGGCGCACCGCCGCCTGAGTTCCCGTTCCGTGTCCGGCCCATCCAACCGGACACGTCCGGCCCTACCCTGTGGGCCGGCTGCAGGGCCCTGGGACAACGGCGTCCCGGGGTCGTGCGGCCTCTCGACCGCGTACCGGGCCCGCCGCCCGTGCTGCAGGAGGACCAGGGGTGAGGCCGGTGGCCGGCGCGTGAGCAGGGGGGTCGCGCGCCGGTGAGCCGAGCACGTCGGGGGGCGTGCAGCGGGGCGAGGGCGGGCACGTCGGTCGTGCCCGCCCTCGTCGTACCCGGGGGCGTCCCCCGCCCCGGCCGCGGTTCGGAGCACGACGCGCGCGGCGGGCCGGACGGCGGCGCGCGCGACGGTCGGGACCACTCGCGCGGCGGCCGGGTGAGCGGCGCGGCGCGGCGCACGATGGTGCTGGTCAACGGGGCGGCTCTTCGGCGCGTGGGTGCGCGGTGGTCTGATGGCGCCACGAGCACCCACCGACCGACGGAGGAGCACGCGATGATCCACGAGGAGCCCTGGCCCGACGGCACGCCCGGCTGGGCGGACCTGATGGTGCCGGACCGGCACGCCGCACGGGAGTTCTACGGCCCGCTCCTCGGCTGGGAGTTCGACGAGGGCTCCCCCGAGACCGGCTACTACACGACCGCGACGCTCGACGGGCACGCCGCCGCAGGGATCGGGACGCCCCTGCCGGGCACGGAGGCCCCGCCGCCGGCCTGGACGACGTACCTCGCGGCCTCGGACCTCGAGGGCGCCGCGGCGCGGGCGACCGCTGCGGGCGCGACGCTGCTGATGCCGCCGATGACGGTCATGGGCTTCGGCGCGATGGCCGTGCTCGCCGACCCGACCGGCGCCGTCGTCGGGCTCTGGCAGGCCGGCTCGCACACCGGGTTCGACGTCGTCGGGGTGCCGGGGGCCGTCGTGTGGAGCGAGCACATGGGCACCGACTCGACGACCGCCCGCGCGTTCTACGCGTCGCTGTTCGACTACCAGGTCGTCGACATGAGCGGGCCCGGCTTCGACTACGTGAGCCTCCAGCTCGGCGACCGGGAGGTGGCGGGGATCGGGCAGTTCGGCGCGAGCATGCCGAGCCCCACCGGCGACCTGCGCCCGTCGTGGAGCACGTACTTCGGGGTGCTCGACTGCGACGCCTCGACCGCGCTCGCGACGAGCCTCGGCGGCACGGTGCTGAGCGCACCGGAGGACACGCCCTACGGACGCATCGCCGTGCTCCACGGCCGGTTCGGCGAGACGTTCGCCCTCCTCGCGGAGATCCCCGCGGCGTCCTGACCTGGCCGGCAGCCGCGGGTCCCCTCCGGGACGGGACACCGGCCCGAGGGTGGCCGATCGGTCGCACCGACCGATCGGGCACCCACCGAGCACACCCGCGCGGTGCGGCCGGTCAGTCGTCGGAGCCGCGCCCGCGCGAGTCGTCGCCGTGCTCGTCGTCCGAGCCCCGACCGCGCGAGTCGTCGTCGTGGTCGTCGTCCGAGCCCCGCCCGCGCGAGTCGTCGTCGTGGTCGTCGTCGGAACCCCGCCCACGCGAGTCGTCGTCCCAGTCGTCCCCGCGGTCGTCGGAGCCGTGGTCGTCCCAGCCCAGGTCGTCGGAGCCGTGCCCCCCGCCGACGCGCCTGTCGCTGTCGTCGGTCCCGGAGGTCGGGGTCGGGGAGGAGCTCGGCGTGGAGGACGGGCTCGCGCCCGGCACCGCGGACGGCGAGACGGTGGGCGTCGCGGACGGGCTGGGCGTCGGGTCGTCGTCTTCCCCACGCCGGTCGTCGTCGCGGCCGTCGCCCCCGCGGTCGTCGGGGCTGCTCGTCGGCGACGGGGAGACGTCGACGGCGCGCGGCACGGACGTCGAGCCGTCGACGGGGGCGGACGCCTGCGCGAACGCGACGGCGCCCACGCCGACGAGGGCGGCAGCAGCGGTGAGGGTCAGGGTCGAGCGTCGGGTCCAGCGCATGTCGGGCCTCCGTGGTCTGTCGACGCGGTCCCTCCGCGTCGACCCCACGGTCGCGCCGTGCCGGTGAGCGCGGCGGCAAGCCCAGGACAAGGTGCGGTTAAGGCCGTCGACCGACGCTCGCCCGGCAGCCCTCGGGCGGACGCGTCGGGCGGGTGTCTCGATCCGGCGGCACACGCCGGCCCCGCGCCCGGGCCTGACGCCCCCGTCACGGCCGCGCGGCCGCCGGACCCGGCGACCGTCAGGCCGCGGGCAGCTCGAGCGTCACGCGGGCCCCGCCGAGCGACCCGCGGTCGACGACGAGCCGGCCGCCCGCCTGCTCCGCGGTGCGCCGGGCGACGTCGAGCCCGAGCCCTGTCGACCCGGCGCCGCTGCGCCCGCGCTCGACGTCGCCCGGACCCAGGCCCGGTCCGGCGTCCTCGACGACGACCCGCACGAGCGTGCCCGGGAGCACGGCGAGCGCGAGCGGCGTCCGCTCCGGTGTGTGGGTCAGGACGTTGTCGACGAGCACGTCGAGCGCGGCGCCGAGGTCTGTCGCGGCGACGCCGACGTCGAGCACCGCGTCGGGCACGTCGACCGTCAGCTCCCGGCTCTGCGCCGCCGCGAGCACCGCCCAGAACCGGGCGCGCTCCCGCACGACCTGCGCAGCGTCGCAGCGCGCGTCGGCCCGGGAGGCCGCGGGCTCGCGCGCCGTGCGGACCAGGTCGTCGACCGCCTCGACGAGGTGGTCGACGTGCGCGGTCAGGCGCGCGCGCTCCTCCGGGTCGGGCAGCAGGTCGACGTCGAGCCGCAGCGCGGTGACGGGGGTGCGGAGCCGGTGCGAGAGGTCCGCGACGAGCTCCCGCTCGGCGGCGAGGAGGCCTGCGACGCGCGCGCCGAGCCCGTTGAGCACGCGCCCGACGGCGGCGACCTCGGGCGGCCCGGACGGCTCGACGCGCGCCTCGAGGTCCCCGCCGCCGAGCCGCTGGGCGACCCCCGAGAGCTCGCGCACGGAGCTCGAGACGCGCCGGGCGAGCCGGTCCCCCGCGAGCGCGGTCCCGCCGAGCAGCACGAGCCCCACGCCGGCGAGCACGAGCCACGCCTCGGTGACGCCGGCCCGGAGCTCCTCGTCGGGCACGTGGGTCCGCACGACCGTCGTCCCGTCCGCGCCCGCGACCGGGAGCAGCACGTCGACGCCGCCGTCCGCGCGCGCCGTGAACGCCTGCCCGGACGCCGCGAGGTCGACGGCCGCCGTGCGCGGCCGCGGGTCGCCGAGCGTCGTGCCGTCGGGCCGGAACACCGTGGTCGGGTGCGCGCCGGCGTCGTTCGCGAGCACCGCCGCCTCGAGCCGGGCGTCGTCCTGCGTCGCGCCGCCCGCGAACACCGCGACGCGCTGCGCGTCGGCCCGCCCCTGCTCGAGCGCCCGCTGCTCCGCGAGCCCGCGCGCGAGGACGGCGAGCGGGACGAGGAACGCGACGAGCACGACCGACGTCATCGCGAGCCCGTACCGGACGAGGAGCGGCCTCACGGCGGCGGGGCGACCTTGACGCCCACCCCGCGCACTCGGTGCACGTACCGGGGGTGCTCCGCCGTCTCGCCGAGCTTCTTGCGCAGCCAGTGCAGGTGCACGTCGACCGTCTTGTCGGCGCCGCCGTACGGCTGGTTCCACACCTTCGCGAGCAGCTCGCGCTTGCCCACGACCTCGCCGGCGCGCTCCGCGAGGTACAGGAGCAGGTCGAACTCCTTGGGGCTCAGCTCGAGCGGCGTCCCGTCGAGCACCGCGGTGCGCGCCCGGGCGTCGATCACGAGCCGCCCGACGGTGACCGCTGCCGGGGGCCGCTCGGGCTCGGCGCGCCGCAGCACCGCCCGGATGCGCGCGTCGAGCTGGTCGACCGCGAACGGCTTGACGAGGTAGTCGTCCGCGCCGGCGTCGAGCAGCGCCACGATGTCGCGGCCGTCGTCGCGCGCGCTGACCACGATGACCGGGACGTCGCTCACCGAGCGGATCATCGGGAGCAGCGTCGCACCGTCGAGATCGGGCAGCCCCAGGTCGAGCAGCACGACGTCGGGGCGGTGGCTGACGATGCTCTGCAGCCCCTCGAGCGCGGTCGGCGCGGTCATCGTCGAGTGCTCGCGCGCGCCGAGCGCCCGGACGAGCGCGGTCCGGATCGTCGCGTCGTCCTCGACGATCAGCACGTCAGCCACACCAGGGACGGTAGGCCATGTCCGGCGTCCGGGAAGCCTCCGGCCGCCCGCGCGGCCTCCGGCGGGCGAGCCTTGTCGTCCCCTTAACCGCGCCTTGTCCTGACGCCGTCCGACGGTGCGGCAGCATGCTGGCATGGACCCGAGCGGCACCCCCGCGGCGCGGACCGCCGGGGCGACGGCCCGGCGCCGGCTCGGCGTCGCCGCCGCGTGGCTCGCCGCGGTGCTCGTGGCCGGGTCCGTGACCGGGTGGGCGGTGAGCGCGGTCGGCGGCCCGGGCGGCGGCTCGGTCCTCAGCGCGACGGAGGTCGACCGCCGGCTCGCCGCGCTCCCCAGCACCGCGCCCTCCCCGCCCGCCACGGTGGCGCCGACCCCGACCCCGACCCCGACCGCGACCCCGGTCCCGACGCCGACGGGCGCTCCGCCGGTGACCGAGCCGGCCCCCGTCGCCCGGGCCTGGGACGTCGACGGCGGGAGCGTCGGCGCGGCGTGCCGCGGGACCGTCATCGAGCTGCAGTACGCGACCCCTGCGGACGGCTGGGCCGTCGAGGTGAAGCGCGCGGGCCCCGAGGAGGTCGAGGTCGAGCTCCGCAGCGGCGACGACAGCACGTCCGTGCGCGCGGCCTGCGCGGCGGACGGGACCCCGCAGCTGCACGGCGACGGGGACGACGACTCGTCCGGCTCCGACGACGACTGAGCTCCCCCGGACGTGCGGGCGGGCGGCCAGCTGGTGCTGACCGACCGCCCGCCCTCGTGCGCTGACAGACCGTCCTGATGCGTCCAGGAGATCCCGGCCCGCCCAGAGATCCACCGCCCACGGCGCCGCTCCGGGGTGGGCCCGGCGAGCGCCTACTGCCAGACGACCACCCATCCCGCGTAGAGATCGCCTTCCTTCACGTGCGCCTTCCCGGCCTGGTCCACGACGCCGATGCGGTTGCCCGACAGCACCAACGACGTCAACCCGGTGGCCTCGAGCACCCACGTGGCCCCGAGGGCACCTTCCTTCACGTGCGCCTGACCGTTCTTCAGGATGCCGATGCGGTTGCCCGACAGCGCCAGCGACGTCACCCCGCTCGTCTGGACGACCCAGTCGGCCCGCAGACCGCCTTCCTTGACGCGCGCCTCACCGCTCTTCGTCAGCACGCCGATGCGGTTGCCCGACATCACCAGGGACATCACCCCGGGGTACACGACGACCCAGTCGGCCGACAGGCTGCCCTCCTTCACGTGCGCCTCACCGCCGTCGTTGACCACGCCGATGCGGTTGCCCGACAGCACGAGCGACGTCACGCCGGTCGCCTCGACGACCCAGGGGGCGTACAGGTCGCCCTCCTTGACCCGCGCCTCACCGCTGTGGGTCAGCACGCCGATGCGGTTGCCCGACAACGCGAGCTCCCGGACGTTCGTGAACACCGGCACGAAGGTGGCGGTCGTCGCGCCGTCCTTGACCCAGGCGACGCCAGCGGCATCCAGGACCCCGATCCGGGTGCCGTCCACCACGACCTGCTTCGCGTCGGCACCCAGGAGCTGCACCCAGTCCGCCCGCAGGCCACCGTCCTTGACCTGCGCCCGGCGGTCGTCCGTGACGACCGCGATCCGGGACGCACCGAGCGCCAGCTGCTGCGTGGGCCTCGTGCTCCGGGTGATCCAGTCGCGGAGGTCGTCGACGCGGGTGTCCGTGGCGGCCTGCCCGGTGGTGCTCGCCCCGAGGCATCCGCCCTGGTCCGCGGTGTGGTGGATCGCGACGAGCTCGACCGCGCCCGCGGCGGTGGTGCGCAGTGTCGGGCCGCCGGCGTCGCCCTTGCAGATCGTGGCACCGGGGGAGGCTGCCCGCAGACCGACCGTGGTCGGGTCCACGGTGGTGACGGTGTAGGTCGCCGCGTGCGAGACGTCCGGGACCCACTGCGTCGCGGTGCGGCCGTACCCGGTCACGGTGAGCTCCTCACCGGGGACGGGTGTTGTGGTCGCGACGGCCACCGGGGCCACGGCGGTGACGGGGGTGGCCAACCGGACCAGCACCAGGTCCCGGTCCGGGTGCGGCACGACGAGCGTCACGGCCACCGCGTGCCCCGCGGTGCTGGTCAGGTCCGTCCGTCCGACCGTGGCCGTGGTGGGCACCGTCGGTGCACCCTGGGCGACCGCGGCGTCGGGGGTCGCGGCGAAGCAGGACTTCGCGGTGACGACCCACGACGGGCCCACCAGCGCTCCCGAGCAGGCGCGGACGTCCCCGACGGCGATCTTGACGGTCGCAGCCGCGGCGGCCGCGGTCGGGGCGCTGCCCTCCACCGCCGAGGCGGCGGGGACCACCCCCGCGGTCAGCGCCAGTGCACCGGCGAGGGTCCGGACGACCCACGACCGCCGCACCGAGGCCGCCCCGCGCGCCCGGCTCCGCCTGCCCGACCCCCGCGCCCCTCCGCGCTCGCCGGAGGTCGCGGCCGCGGCTGCGGCTGCGGCTGCGGCTCGACCTTCCGCCGCTGCGTCGAGCGGCGCCATCACCGGCCGTCCCAGTTGCCGACCAGCGGGGGGTTGTGCGCGTCGCCGTAGATGAAGACGTTGTCCGGGGCTGACGAGTCGTTCTGGTTGTTCAGGTACCACGTCGCCCCGAGGCGGGCCCCGACGGTGTCGACGCCGTCGCCGTCCCAGTCGCCCACGAGCGGGGTGTGCTGCGGGTCCCCGTACATGAAGACGTTGTCCGCCGGCGAGGAGTCGTTCTGGTTGTTCAGGTACCACATGGCCCCGAGACGAGCCCCGACCGTGTCGACGCCGTCGCCGTCCCAGTCGCCCACGAGCGGGGTGTGCTGCGGGTCCCCGTACATGAAGACGTTGTCCGCCGGCGAGGAGTCGTTCTGGTTGTTCAGGTACCACGTCGCCCCGAGACGGGCCCCGACCGTGTCGACGCCGTCGCCGTCCCAGTCGCCCACGAGCGGGGTGTGCTGCGGGTCCCCGTAGATGAAGACGTTGTCCGGCGCGGAGGCGTCGTTCTGGTTGTTGAGGTACCAGGTCGCGCCCCGCCGGACGCCGATCGTGTCGACGCCGTCACCGTCCCAGTCACCCACCAGGACCGTGTCGCCCGGCTCGCCGTAGAGGAAGACCTTCTCCGGTGCGGACGAGTCGTTCTGGTCGTTGAGGTACCAGGTGGCACCGCCACGGACGCCGACCGTGTCGGCCCCGGGGCTCACCTTCGTGTTCTGGTGGACCCAGTCGCGGATGTCGTCCACGCGGGTCTCGGTGGCGCCCTGGGCCGTGGTCGTGCTGCCGAGGCACCCGCCCTGGGAGGCGGTGTGGTGGATCGCCACGAGCTCGACCGCACCGGTCGCCGTGGTGCGCAGCGCGGGGCCGCCGGCGTCGCCCTTGCAGATCGTCGCGCCGGCGCTCTCGGCCTCGATGCCGAGCGTTCCGGGGCCGACGAGGTTCACCGTGTAGGTCGCTGCGTGCGCGGTGTCCGGCACCAGCTGGGTGCTCGTCCGCCCGTAGCCGGTCACGGTCAGCGCCTCCCCGGTGACCGGTGCGGTCGACGCGACCTTGACGGGAGCCACGTCCGGCACGGCGGTGGCCAGCCGGACCAGGACCACGTCCCGGTCCGCGTGCGGCACGAGCAGCGCAGCCGGCACGACGTGCCCCGCGGTGCCGTCGAGGTCCACGCGCCCGACCGTGACCGTCGTGGGCTGGGTCGGTGCACCCCAGCCGACCGCGGCGCCCGGGGCCGCGGCAAAGCACGACGTCGCGGTCAGCACCCACCACGGGCTCACGAGCGCCCCCGAGCACGCCCGGGCCTCCTTCCCCACCTCGATCCGCACGGTGGCTGCTGCGGCCGGCCCCGTCGGGGTGGAGCCCTGCACCGCGTAGGCGGCCGGGACCCCCACGCACGCCAGCGCCACCGCGGTCACCGCGACCCGGATCATCACTCCCCTGCGCACACCCATCATTCCCCTGCTCTCGTCGTTCGTTCCTCGGGACCCGGTCCACGGGCCGGGTGCGTGGCCTCGACGTGCTCCCCGACCAGCCGATCGGGTGTCCTGCAGTTCCTCCGAGCGGCGATCGAACCCTCAGCGCGGTACCGGCTCCGGACTAGGCGCTGAAGGTGTGGCACCCGAGCACGGTGTTCTCCCCCGGACCGACGTTGATCGCGTACACGCACGCGTAGTGCTCCCCCGGCGCCAGGTCCCGCGTGTGCACGTACCCCCGCGCCGGGGCGGTGCCGTGCGCGGCGGCGATGTCCGGGCGGTCCAGATCGGCGCGCATCGGCACCCCGGCACCGTCGATGTAGACATGCACATCGGTCGGTGCCGACGTGTCCGGGTCCCACGCCCACCCCGTGATCGTCACCCGACCCGCGTCCACCGTCAGCGACTCGACCGCACCGACCGGGGTCCGGGTGCCCACCGAGAACGTGTGGCACCCCAGCACGGTGTTCTCCCCCGGACCGACGTTGATCGCGTACACGCACGCGTAGTGCTCCCCCGGCGCCAGGTCCCGCGTGTGCACGTACCCCCGCGCCGGCGCGGTGCCGTGCGCGGCGGCGATGTCCGGGCGGTCCAGGTCGGCGCGCATCGGCACCCCGGCACCGTCGATGTAGACGTGCACATCGGTCGGTGCCGACGTGTCCGGGTCCCACGCCCACCCCGTGATCGTCACCCGACCCGAGTCCACCGTCAGCGACTCGACCGCACCGACCGGTCGCTCCTGGGTGAGCGTCGCGTTCCAGGCGATCCACTGGCGGAGGTCGTCGAGGCGGGTCTCGGTCGCCCCCTGCTGCGTGGTCGTCTGCCCCAGGCAGCCGCCCTGGTACGCGGTGTGGTGGATGGCGACCAGCTCGACCGCGCCGGGCGCGGTGGTGCGCAGTGCCGGTCCGCCCGCGTCACCCTTGCAGATGGTGGCGCCGGGCGCGTCGGCCTGGATGTCGAGGGTTCCCGCACCGACGGCCGCGACCGTGAAGGTGGCGGCGTGGGCGGTGTCCGGGACCCACTGCGTCGCGGTGCGCCCGAACCCGGTCACGGTCAGCTTCTCCCCGGGGACGGGGGCTGTCGCCGCGACCACGACTCCGGCCACGTCGGTCACCGGCGAGGCCAGCCGCGCCAGCACGACGTCCCGGTCGGGGTGGGGGACCAGGCGGTCCACGCGCACCACGTGCCCGGCGGTGCCGGTCAGGTCCGGACGGCCGACGGTGGCGGTCGTGACGTGCGGCGGAGCCCCGGGGGCCACGACGGCACCGGGAGCGGTGGCGAAGCACGACGCGGCCGTGACCACCCACGACTCGTTGAGCAGAGCCCCGGAGCACGCGCGGTCCACGCCGATGCTGAGCTTGACCGTCGCGGCTGCGACCGCCCCGCTCGGCACGGCGCCCTGCACCGCCTGGGCGGCCGGGACCCCGGCGCACACCAACGCCACCGCACCCGCCGCCGCTCGGGCCATCCACGCCCTACGCATGCCCATCAGTCCCTGCTCTCGTGTCGTTCGTCCACCGCACACCTCGCACCCACAGCCCGGCGGCTCGATCCACCGCGCTCTCCCGGGGCCACGCTCCCGAGGAGCGGTCGCCGGGCCGCCGGTCCTGCCGGCCCCTCCGCCGAGCTGCGGAGGGGGCCGACGCCGCCGGGCGGTCTCCCGCCCGGCGACGCCATGACGTCACCGGTTCGGGATCGACCCGAGCCAGGCCGGAGGGACGTCGACGTAGCGCTTGTTCGCGAGCGCGTCCCACTCCGCGGACGCGAGGAGCCGCTTCGTGCCGCCCTCCACCCGGAAGATGGCGCCCGAGGTCACGTCGCGCATGAGATGCGACCCGCTGGGCACGGTCCCCGTGACCTGTCCCAGCAGCGTCGCCGGGACGTCCGTGTACGACGGCGAGCCGAGCCGCTGCCACTCGGCGGGTGACAGGACGTACTTCGCCCCGCCGAGCACCTGGTAGATGCCTCCGGTGCTCCGGTCACGCAGGAGCGCGTACGACGTCGGGACACCTACGGGGACCCGGGCGATGAACCCCGACGGGACCGTCAGGTACGCCGGCGAGCCGAGCGCCTGCCACTCCGGGAGCGACAGCGGGTACCGCGTGCAGCCGACGACCTGGTGGATGACCCCGCTCACGGGGTCACGCAGCAGGACCGGCCCCCCGGGCGCCCCTTCCGGCAGCATCGCGACGAACCCGGCCGGGACGTCGACGTAGGCCGGCTGGCCGAGGGCGATCCACTCGTCCTGCGACAGGCGGTAGCGAGCGCCGCTGACGACCCGGTGGATGGCGCTGTCCGGGTCCCGGAGGAACGTGTTGTCCCGCGGGGCAGACCGCAGTGAGTCCACGGTCGCCTGCGACACGTCCGTGTAGCCCCGCAGGTTCATCGCGGCCCACTCCGCGTACGACAGCTCGTACGCGCCGCCGCCCGCGACGAGGAAGATCTTCCCGCTCGGGACCCGGACGAGCTGCCCGTCACCGATGTTGGGGCTCCCCGCCGGCACGACCGGCGCGGGGGCGCAGTCGGGCCGGATGTTCTGGGTGAGCCAGCCACGCAGGTCGTCCACGCGGGTCTCGGTGGCGCCCTGGGCGGTCGTGGTCGAGCCGAGGCACCCACCCTGGGACGCGGTGTGGTGGATCGCGACGAGCTCGAGCGCGCCCCCGCTGGTGCTGCGCAACGCGGGCCCGCCGGCGTCGCCCTTGCAGATCGTCGCCCCGGTGCTCGCCGCCTGGATCCCGAGCGTGCCGGCGTCGACGAGGTTCACCGTGAACGTCGCGGCGTGCGCCGTGTCCGGCACCCACTGCGTCGCCGTGCGCCCGTACCCGGTGACCGTCAGCGACTCGCCGACGACGGGAGCGGTGGCCGCCACCGTGACCGGAGCGACGTCGGTGACCTCCTTCGTCAGCCGGACCAGCGCCACGTCACGGTCCGCGTGCGGCACGACCACGTCCACGGCGTGGCCGGTCGTGGTGGTCAGGTCGGCGCGGCCGATCGTGACGGTCGTGGGCACGGCGGGCTTGCCGAGCGGCACCGCCTCACCGGGGGTCGCGACGAAGCACGACTTGGCGGTGAGCACCCACCACGAGTCGACGAGCGCGCCGGAGCACGCGCGGTCCTCGCCGACGTTGATCTTGACCGTGGCCGCGGCTGCGGGGCCGGTGGGGGTCGCGCCCTCCACTGCGTGAGCGGCAGGGACGCCGACAGCGATGAGTGCCAGGGCAGCCGCACCGAACCACGCCACTCGCGACGAGAACGGGCGGTGAGGCGCACGCTTCACGTCGTCGCCACTCACCAGGCACCGAACCGGAGCTCGACGAGGATCGCTTCCGGCAGCTTGTCGGGGTCGTGACCGGTCTCCACCGGCACGCTCTCGCCTGGCTCCGCCGTATAGACCTGGTCCTTGCCCGGCAGCTCCGCGGTCGCCGTCACCGTCTCCTCCCCGCCCCGGAAACCGAACGTGTACGGCACCCGCAGCTTCAGGAACCCCCGTTCCCCCGACGTCCGGAAGCAGAAGTACGCACCGAAGTCGGACTCCTCGAGCTCCGCCTCCACCTGGATCAGGTCCTCGGCGCACTGCACCTCGTCGGTCATTCGCATCGACTTCACGAAGACGATGTGCCCGTCACCGGACACAACCTCGAGCTTGTCGCTCGCCAGGATTGCTGCCGCCCCCGGGTAGGCGAAGTCCTCCACCAGCGACGACTGCACCTCGTCTCCAGCACCCGCCGCAACCGCGGCTCCGCCACCCCCGCCGAAAGCCACGACCGCACCGACTATTACCGCAGCCGACACACCGACCCAGCCCACGTCACGCCTCACACGAGTCCCCAATCGTCGACACATCCTGAAAAGCTCTCTCGATCAACGCGACGTCTGTCTGCCGGCTCCGTCCGTTCACCACGCGCCGAAACGCAGCTCGACCAAGATCGCTTCCGGCATCTTCTCGGGGTCACGGTTGGGGGCGACCGACTTGAACTCCCCGGGCTCTGCCGTGACCGTCACGTCCGGACCCGGCAGCTCCGCCGTGGCCGTGACCGTTTCCGACCCGCCCCGCAGGGAGTACGTGTACGGCACTCGCAGCTTCAGGAAGCCGCGCTCGCCCGACGTCCGAAAGCAGTAGCGCGAGCCAGTTGGAGCGTCTTTCACATCTGCTGACACCTGGATATGGTCGTCCGCGCACTGCACGTTCTCCCTGACGCTGAGGATGATCGAGGAGTCGAACTCGATGTGACCGTCACCCGAGATCACCTCCAGCCCGTCGCTCGCCAGGATGTCCGCTGCCCCCGGGTAGGCGAAGTCCTCCACCAACGAGGATTGCACCTCACCCTCGGCGCCGTCCGCAGCAACGGCCGCTCCACCGCTTCCCAGGGCGACCGCAACACCGGCCAGCATCAGTACCGATGCGCCCATCCAACCCACAACGACACGCCTTGACTTCAACATGGCACTCCATTCATATCTGAGTTCCCCATCACTACGTGGGGCGTCGTCGGCGCGTCACGTCTGGCGATGCATCGACGCCCCTGCGGTCGTCGCGGCCTGCTCAGCCCCCGTCGGGGTGTGGCGACAGTCCCATCTCGTCGAGCCATCGTCGGAGCGGGGCCTCCTCCTGGACTGAAGGATCGGCCTCGGAACCGCACAACCGTCGGAGCTCCTCGAAGAACTCGATGCCCGCGCGCGCGACCGTGACATAGAGCTTGTCGGCGGGCGCGACGGCGCGTCGATCGATCGATCCGTCCGGCGTCGTGACCCTCAGCAGAAGATCGGCCCCTCCCCGAAGTGCGCTCGCCCCGAAGTAGATCCCCTGACTAGGGAACGCTCTCTGGCCGGAACCTGAGCGGCGGCACTCGTCGAGCGCTTGCACGACGAACGGCCACAGCCAGTTCACGTCGTCCCACAGCGTCACGCCCATCAGCTCGACGCCGTCCACGGTCAGGCTGATCGCACCCGGAACCCAGCGGCAGCTGTCGTCATGACGCTCAGCGTCACGGATGGGGCGGAACTCGCCGTCGACTCTCACGTAGCTCGCTGCGGTGACCTCGTTCACTGCCCCGCCCCCGGGGGGTAGAACTGACCGATCCGCCCGTTGTTCACACCGAGAATGTAGGTGACGCCGTTGACCTCGCCCGTGAATTGCTTCGTGCCCAAGCCGATGGCCGCCAGCTCGTCCCGGTTCTGTTCGATGACCGCGGCCAACGTCGCCTCTACGTCGGCGATCGACATCGACCGATCGAAAAAGTCGGTCCTACCCTTGATCTCACCCTTCCAGTACCTCGGGTGATGGCGTTCCAAGATGTGCGTAAATCCCGCTACATCGAGGTCGAACGCCCAATTTCCGCAATAGAATAGCCGTTCTTCCCAGTCGCTTAGGTCCAGGATGCACGTCTCATCATTGTGAACGAGGATCTCGTCCACGCCGACATGAAAGGTGTCGACATCTTCGACGTCGAGGTTGTAGGCCAGGCCTTGCCGCTCCGTACCCGCGCGGAGTCCGTCGACCGCCAGCGTCTCGCCATCGGCGGTCAGGACCTGCTCGCCCGGCGCGAGCTCGTCCGCCCGCTCGAAGCGCGCGTCCGTAACTGACCAGAACGGGTGGTCCTCGGTCGTACCCACGATCGCGCCGTTGCGGAATGCGAGATTGGTGAGAGTGTCCTCGTGGACGAACACGTGGGTGACCTCGCGCGCGCCCTGCTCACCCGTCTCGGGATCGGTGGCGATGACGTCGTCCTCTACTGCGACCTCGTCAATCGGCTTCCGCGACCCGTCGGCCATCAGGATGAGGGTGCTTCCCGCGAACGAGCAGGCGAGCTCCGCTGCTTCCTTGAGCTGGCGTCGCAGCTCTGTGAGCCGGTCAAAGGTTCGCACGGCGCTCGTGGAGGTGCGACGGACCTTTATCGCCCCGGTCACCCAACCCAGAGGCCCAAGGACAGAAGCAAACGAGAGGGCGGCGCCAGTCTTGTCTCCTCGACCGAGAAGAATGAATGCACCGAAGAGGTCACATCCCTCGGCAGGGCCGCTGAAAAATCCGCATGCGGTAAGGCCGAGGTCGAGGACATCGGCGCCCAGTTGTAGGAACAGTTCAGGGTCGGCTTCTGCGAGCTCTACGAGGTCTCGGACGAATCCCACCGATCTGCATGTGCCCTTGACGTCCGGAGCCCACGGGTTGCAGCTCCCCGCAGAGATGACGACCTCTCCAAGCGTGATGGCTGCCTCTTTACAAGCTGGCCAGACATCTCTCGTGGTGAGCCCAACCAGGCAGTTGGCGCTCCGAAAGTCGTCGTTCGCGGTTCCGGTGCCACCCTGACCGGTTCCAGGAGCGGTGCTGCGCATTGCCGCTGCGCGCTGGGCGAGCCGTGTGATGTAGGCCGCCGTCGCCGCCTGGGCAGCCTGGTTGGCCGCGCTCGCGTCCTTGCCCGCGGCCGTCGCGGCCTCCCGCGCCGACTGCTTGGAGCGCTGCGCGGACGCTGCATCGGCCTTCGCGCGCTTCGCCGCGGCCGACGCCGTAACCATCGACTGAGCGGCGTTGTCCGCGCTGACTCGCGCCTTCGCGGCGGCGTCCTTCGCGGTCTGCGCGGAGGACGCCGCCTGGTCGGCGGACGCCTTCGCAGCGGCGGAGGACTGGCTGGCCTCGGCCGCGTAGGTGGCGGCTTGGCTGGCCGCCGCTGCGGCCTGGCTCGCGGAGGTCCTGGCGTCGTCGGCGGCGCCCTGGGCGACGGCGGCGACGCGGCGCGCCTCGGCTGCGTCGACCAGTGCGGTCTGGGCGTAGTGCTGCGCCTCGGAGATCAGGGCGTCCACGGTCCGAACGTGGGCGACCTGCTCGGCGTCGCGTTGAGCGGCTTCGTACTGGCCGACGGCCAGGAAGTAGGACGCATAGGAGACCGGTCCAGCCAGGGCGATCTGGGCTGCGGCCTTGACCTCCGGGCCGGCATCGTCCATGACCTGGTTGATCGCGATCTCCCGGTCGAGGGCTCGCGCCGTGTGCTGCCCGGTCCGCAGGAATTCGCTGACCTGCGCACTGGTTCCCGCCAACGCCTTCTGAGCCGCGGCAGCCACCTTCGGTCCGGGCTGCTCGGCGAGGATCCGGGTGACCGCCCGTCGGTCGTCCACCGTCTTGCGTGGATAGGCCCGCGTACGCAGGAACGTCGCCACCGCCGCGTCGTCCCCGTCCAGGGACGCCCGAGCAGCGGTCTTCTGCTGCCCGTCGGGCAGCGTGTCGACCAGGTGCCAGACCCGGACTCGGTCGTCCTGCCCCGCAGCGAGTGTGCGGCCCTGCGTCAGCCAGGAGCGCAGCACGGCCTCGTCCCCAGCGAGCGCCTCCGCCGCGGCGGCCTTGGTCCACTCCCCACCCGTGCTCATCAACGCCAAGGCGGCCTTGCGACCGGAGTCCAGCACCGCCTCGCTGGAGGCGCCCTCCTTCATGGCCGCATCGAGCAGACTGCGGGTCTCACCCGGGATTCGCGCCTCTTCCGCGGTGTCCCACAGCACTCCCCGGTCCCACGCGGCCGACTCCGCGTTCGCCTTGTTGGCAGCGATCTCCGCCTCGGCGGCAGCTTTCGCGTCCGCTAGGCCGTGCGCGGTTGCCTCGGCCAACCGAGCCTCGTCGGCCTCGCGTGCCATCTTCCTCACGATCGTCGCCTGCCCGGCGGCCTCCACCGCGAGCTGAGAGGCCGCAGTGGCGTCCGCGGCGTGCGCGGCCGCCTGCTCCGCCGCCTGCTCCGCCGCTCCCGCATGGGTCGCGGCGGCTGTGGCGGCGGCCGCTGCGCGGAACGCGTGGTTCCCGGCCTCCTCCGCGAGACGGAACGCCTCGTTCGATGCGGCTGCCGCCGCCTCCGCGAACCCGAGGGCTCGCTGTGCCGCCTGCTCCGCCTGCGCCGCCTGCAACTTCGCCGCCCCGGCCGCGTCCCTCGTCCGCTTCGCCTGCGCCGCAGACACCCCGGAGTGCCGAGACGCCCGGTCGGCCGCCTCCGCAGCCGCGATCGCGTTCCTGCTGGCGCTCACCGCGGACGTCGCTGCGTCATAAGCCTGTGTCAGCGACTCAGCCTGCTGGGCCCGGGCCTGCGCGAGGATCGCCGCCTGCTCCGTGGCTTTCTGCGCCGCCTCCGCGGCGGCCCGGGCCGCAGCCGCTTTGCTGCCATCCATCCGCGCCGCAGCCGCAGCCGAGTGCGCCGCGGCCGCCGCCCGGGCCGTCATCGATGCAGCCGCCGTGGCCTTGCGCGCCCCGTCCGCAGCCGTCTGTGCCGCCCGCAGCGCCGCACTCGAGGCCACGACCGCCTCCGACGCGGCGCCCTCAGCAGAGCTCGCGGCGTCCGCCGCCCGGCCCGCCGCCACCGACGCCCCCGCCGCCGCTCCACCGGCTGCCTGAGCCTCAGCCTCGGCCTCCTGCGCCGCAGCCTTCGCCTGTGCCGCCCCGCTCACCGCCCGGCCCGAGGCCTCCGCCGCCGATGCCGCCTCCGTCGCGGTCGTCGCACCAGCCTGACGAGCCTGGTCTGTCAGCTTCCCGATCTCGGCGATCTCGCCGTCGCGCGCTCGCGCGACGAACTGACCTCGCACGATGAACGCATGCAGCTCCTCAGGGGACCCCTTCAACGCCGCCTGCGCCGCTGCCGCCAGGAGCGGACCGCTGCTGTTGGACGAGTCCGCCAGCATCGTCTCGGCCAGCATCTCCTCGTCGAGGTGCTGCGCCTCGGCCAGCCCGGAGTACAGGAAATCCGACCACGCCGCAGACTCACCAGCCAATGCCTCGCGAGCCGTGGCCTGCACCTTGGGCCCACCGCTCTCCAGCGCCCGCATCACCCGAAGACGCTCATCGCTGACCCAGGCCGCGCGGAAGCCCCCGTCAGCAAAGGCCCGCAGCTCCTCCTCCGGCCCCTCCAGCACCCGCAACGCTGCCCGCCTCAGCATCGGACCGTCCGTGCTCGCCAGCACCTGCACCGACGCCCGGTAGTCCGCATCCGTGGCCTCGTCGAAACCCGACTCGACGAACGCCGCGAAGTCGGCCTCCGACCCGAGCAACGCCGCCTCGGCCGCCCGTCGGACCGACGGCGTCCCCTCGGCGACCAATGACACGGCCCACAACCGGGTGCGAGCGGTGTCAGCCGACGCGTCGTCCGCCACAGCCGCAGCGCCAGGCGCTCCGCCCACCGTGACCCCGAGCACCACCGCGACCAGACCAGCAACCAACGACCGCCATGCCGTGCGCGCCACGAGCTCCCCCTAGAGACACCCCCCGATGACGATCCCCACCACCCCGGTGGCGATCGCGAAGCACTGCCCGACGAACCGGCACGGGCCGGCACGCAAGCAGGGCTGCCGTGGGTGACGGCAGACGTGGCTGAGCGCTGGGCGTGAGGAAGGGAGGGCCCGCAACGGGCAGCATCGATCACAGCGCGGCCCCCTGCGCAAAGGGGACGAATCCCCTTCGGGCAGGGATGCTAGCGCCCTCACGGGGACTTGTGGGAAGCCCCCGGATGAACATGCGGATCTGAGCTTGGCGTCGCGCGTGGCGGTTCGGCGTGGGCGAACGTGCTGGTCGCAGCCACGGGCGTCGCGGATCGGGCGCCGCCGCCCGGCCTCAGAGCCCGCGTCGACCCCGTGTCCCCACCGCCTCGTACCCTGGCCCGGTGGGTCAACCGTCGCAGGGCTTCCGGCACGTCGCCGCGACCCCGCACGCCCCGGTGCGCACGTTCCACCCGCGCCGGGCCGCGCTGGGCGCCGCCCGCGAGGACGCGCTCGCGCGGCTGTGGCCGGTGCTCGGCTTCTCGGTGCACGACGAGGCGCACGGCCCGATGCCGCTCGACGCGGACGGGCTGCTCGACACCGCCGCGCTGTTCGGGCGGTCGGCGCCGCTCGTGCTGGAGATCGGCTCGGGGATGGGCGAGACGACCGCCGCGATGGCCGCCGCCGACCCGGGCCGTGACTACCTCGCCGTCGAGGCGCACCTTCCGGGGCTCGCGAACCTGCTGGGTCTCGTCGAGCAGGCCGGGCTCACGAACGTGCGGGTCGCGCACGGCGACGCGCTCGAGCTCGTGCGGCACCGGGTCCGGCCCGACTCGCTCGACGCGGTGCACGTCTTCTTCCCCGACCCGTGGCCCAAGGCCCGGCACCACAAGCGCCGGATCGTCCAGCCCGAGCACGTCGCGCTGCTGCGCTCACGCCTGCGCCCGGGCGGCACGCTGCACTGCGCGACGGACTGGGAGGAGTACGCGCACGCGATGCTCGACGTCCTCACCGCGGACCCGGGGCTGGAGAACCCGGCGGGCAGCTTCTCGCCCCGGCCCGCGCACCGGCCGGTCACCAAGTTCGAGCAGCGCGGGCTGGACCTCGGGCACACGGTGCGCGACGTGGTGGTGCGGCGGCGCTGACCGCCCTCTGACTGACCGCGTCAGGCCGGCTCGGCGCCGGTGTCGCCGTCCGCGTCCAGCTCGTCACGCGTGCCGTCCGGGCGCTCGCCGATGCCCTGCTGGCGCTCGCGCAGGCGCTGCTCCTCGCGCCGCACCTCGGCTTGGATGGCGCGCTCGCGCGGGAGCCACGACGGCGGGTTCTCGATGAGCTCGGTGATCTGCGCGCTGGTCAGCGCCTCGGTGACGCCGCCGCGGGCGAGCCCGCTGATCGACACGCGCAGGCGCGCGGCGACGACGTTGCGCGGGTGGGGGCCGTCGCGGTGCAGGTCGACGAGCCACTGGGGCGGGTTCGTCTGCAGCTCGGTGAGCTCCTCACGGGAGATCTCGGCGCGCTCGCGGAACTCCGGCGGGGTGGCCGGGAGGTACACGTCGAGCTTCTGCGCCGCTGTCGAGGGCTTCATCGTCTGGGACTTCTTCGCGGCGCTCACGGGCCCAGGGTAGTCGCGCCCGCACCGCGCGGGAGCAGCCGCGCTGCCGGGGCGACCGCCCCCGCGGGTAGCCTGGCCGGGTCCGTGCCGCCCGGCGCCGGCCTTCCCTCGGCTCACGGCCGGACGACGCACCGGAGGTGCCCGTGCCCGACGACGCCGCTCCCGCGGTCACCCCGTTCCGGCTGCTCGTCGTCCCGGGCGCCAACCCGGCCAAGTGGCTGCGGGTCTGGTCCGAGCGGCTGCCCGACGTCCCGCTCGTCCTCGTGCAGTCCGAGGCCGCGGCGCAGGGGGACGCGCTGCGGGCGGCCGACGCCGACGCGGGGCTCGTGCGGCTCCCGGTCGACCGTGACGTACTGAGCGCGATCCCGCTCTACACCGAGACCAGCGTGGTGGTCGTGCCCAAGGACCACGTCGTGACGGCCGCCGACGAGGTCACCGCCGCGGACCTGGTCGACGAGACGCTGCTCGTCCCCGCGGACGACGTGCTCGCCTGGGACGCGCTGCCGGGCACGCCGCCGCTCGTCGGGCAGCCGCTGACGACCGCCGCTGCCGTCGAGCTCGTCGCCGCGGGGGTCGGGGTGCTCGTCGTGCCGCAGTCGCTCGCGCGCCTGCACCACCGCCGTGACGTGACGTACCGCCCGGTGACGGACGCCCCGACGTCGACGGTCGCGCTGGCCTGGGTCACCGACCGGCACGACGACCGGGTCGAGGAGATGATCGGCATCGTGCGGGGGCGCACCGCCAACAGCTCGCGCGGTCGCGCCGGTGCGGCGGAGGCGGCTGCGGGCGGTCCGACCCGGGGCGGTGCCGGCAGCAGCGACGGCGGCAAGGGCAGCACCGACACGAGCAGCGCCGGCAAGAGCAGCGCCGGCAAGAGCAGCGCCGGCCGGAGCAGCACCGACAAGGCCGGCACCGGCAAGGCTGGCACCAGCAAGAGCGGCGCCCCCAGGGGCACCACCGCCGACCGCGCGGCCGCGGCAGCGCGCAGGCGCGCCGGAGCCCCGGACGGCGGCACGCGCAAGGGTCGCGGCGGTCGCCCTCGCTGACGGGTTCTGCGCCCGAGCACGTCGACAGGGCGACCGCCAACCCCTAGCGCTCCCGGGTCGGGTGTCCCCCGCCCTCAGAGCTCGCCGACCTCGTCCGTCACCCGGGCCGCCCCGCGCAGGGCCCCGCGCACGGCGGGCTCCGACCACTCGGGGAACCAGGAGAACAGCACGAGCTCGGCGCCGCCCGATGGTCCGCAGGCGGAGGGCTCGGCCGCGCGTCAGGCGACCGCGACGTCCAGGGTCACGTCGATGTTGCCGCGCGTCGCGTTCGAGTAAGGGCAGACGGTGTGGGCGGCGGCGACGATCTCCTCCGCGGTCGCCTGGTCGACCCCGCCGATCTCGGCGTGCAGGGCGACGGTCAGCCCGAACCCGCCGGAGTCGAGCTGCCCGATGCCGACCTCGGCCGTGACCGCGGAGTCGGTGATGGCGACCTTGCGCGTGCGCGCGACCATCTTCAGAGCCGAGTGGAAGCACGCGGCGTACCCGGCGGCGAAGAGCTGCTCGGGGTTCGTCGCGCCGCCCGCGCCGCCCATCTCCTTCGGGGTCGCGAGGTCGTGGTCGACCAGGCCGTCGGACGAGCGGGTGTGGCCGTTGCGGCCGTCCCCGGTGGCGGTGGCGACGGCGGTGTAGACGGCGTTCATGGTGTGCCCTTCTGCGCGGAGCGACGGCGGGCCATCGCGGGAGAACGATCGTTCTCCCCGCAGCCAGGCTCGCACCGATCCGCCCGCGCCGCAAGACCGAATGTTCTCTCTCTTTCCGCCTTGGCACGCGCCCCGCCCGCGCCTACTGTGACCGCATGACGACCGCGACCGCCTCCGCTCCCGAGCGCACCTCGGCCGCCCGCGAGCGCCTGCTGGGCACCGCGTCCCGCCTCTTCTACACCGAAGGCATCCACGCCGTCGGGGTCGAGCGGATCGTGGCGGAGGCGCAGGTCACCCGCGCGACCTTCTACCGGCACTTCCCCGGCAAGGAGGAGCTCGTCGTGGCCTACCTGCGCGCCCAGGACTCCGGCGTCCGCGCCCGTCTCGACGGCGAGCCGCAGAGCCCGGAGGACGCGGCGGCGCTGCTGCGCGCGATGGTCGAGGGCATGGGCGGCGAGATCTGCCGCACCGGCTTCCGCGGCTGCCCGTTCATCAACGCGGCCGCCGAGTACCCGGACCCGGCGCACCCGGTGCACGCCGCCGTCGTCGAGCACCGCGCATGGCTCGAGACGGTGGCCCGCCGCGCGCTCGAGCGCACCGGCCACCCCGACCCGGCGGGTGCCGCCCGGACGTTCATGATGCTGCGCGACGGCGCGATGGTGGCCGGCTACCTCGACGACCCGCGGCGCGCGAGCGAGGGGCTGCGGGCCGCCGTGGAGGCGCTCGTCGGGACGGGCGCCCGAGCCGAGGACACCGCCGGCTGAGCGGTCGTCGTCGAGGTTCCGGGCGTCCGCCCGCGCGCCCCCCTCCCCCCGCGCACCGGCCCGGTCTCACCCCGTGTCCGGGCCTTTGGTCCCCTCAGAGGCGGCGATCCGCTGCCGAGAGTGAGGGTATGAGCCAGATGACCGACGTCCCGCCCACCCGCTACCTCGACGAGGACGACCTGCCCCCGTTCTGGGACTGACCGACCCGCACGACCGCGTCACCCCGCACCACCCGAGCGCCCTCTCGCGCCACCGGCACCGAGCCGCCGCCACGACCTGCGACGCCCGCCGACCCTCGGCGCCGCGCACGCCTCGCCCGAGCCGCCGCGGCACCGCGGCCGGCACTCCCGGACGCCCGGCGCCGCACGAGCCCCGCGGGTCACGCCCGCGGCGCCCCCGCACGGAACGCGCACTGCTCCGACGTCGCGACGTCCAGGTTGCGCTCGAGCACCGCGAGCGCGTCGAGCACCTGCGCGCGCTCGTCGTCCCCGAGGCCGTCGAGCGTGTACCCCTCGAGCCGGCCCCAGAGCTGCTCGACCTTCTCGCGCAGCCCCTGGCTCGCGGGCGTGGCCTCGATGATCACCGCGCGGCGGTCGGTCGGCGAGGGCGTGCGCCGCACGAAGCCCGCGCGTTCGAGCCGCTGGACGGTGCGGGTCATGGTCGCGGTGTCGGAGTCGAGCGCGTGGACCAGGTCCGCCGGGCGCTGCGGGCCCGCGTCCCAGAGCTGCATCATCACGAGCTCCTGGCCGGGGTGCAGCCCAATCTCGCGGAGCAGCGCGCCCGCGAGCATGCGGTGCAGTCGTGCGACGCGGAACACCGCGTGGCTCGCCGGGCCCGTCGCCGCGGCGCTCGGCATCCCCAGCCTCGCCGTGCGCCTCGGGTTACCGGTCCGCTCGGTCCCCTCCGGCGGCGCGCCCCTCACGGGACCCTTCGCCCGGCCGCCGCGCAGCGCGACCGGCTCGGTGTGCGGGCTCCCCATCTCGACCCCTCCTCGGCGTCGACGCAGGCGCTTCCCTGCTCGGACAGCAGCCTACCGCCCGGTAACTCCGACAGTCCGGGAATGCCCGCACGTCCCCTCCGGTTGGAGCCAGTTACCTGTTCGAACAGGTAACTGGACGACCGACCTGGGAGCACGCCATGACCTCCACGACCTCGACCCCCGTGCACGACGCCACCTCGGCGGACAGCCCGCTGTGGCAGCCCGTGACCGTGGGCGGCGTCACGCTGCCCCACCGCCTCGCGATGGCGCCGATGACGCGTGACCGCTCGACGCCCGAGGGCGTGCCGACCGAGCTCAACGCGACGTACTACGCGCAGCGCGCGTCGCTCGGCCTGCTCATCACCGAGGGCACGCAGCCCTCCGAGGACGGCCAGGGCTACCTGCTGACCCCCGGGCTGCACACCGACGAGCAGGTCGCCGGCTGGCGGCTCGTGACCGACGCCGTGCACGCCGCGGGCGGCCACCTCGTCGTCCAGCTCATGCACGTCGGGCGCGTCGGGCACCCCGACAACACCCCGCACCACCGGCAGCTCGTCGCCCCGTCCGCGGTCGCCGCCGACGGCGTCATGTTCACCGCGACGGGTCCGCAGCCGATGCCCGAGCCCCGCGCGCTCACGACCGACGAGGTCGCCGCGACCGTGCAGGACTTCCGCGCCGCCGCCGCGCGGGCCGTCGCCGCCGGGGCCGACGGCGTCGAGCTGCACTCGGCCAACGGCTACCTGCTGCACCAGTTCCTCGCGGACAACACCAACCACCGCACGGACCAGTACGGCGGCAGCGTCGAGAACCGGATCCGCTTCGTCGTCGAGGTCGCCACGGCCGTCGCCGAGGAGATCGGCGCGCACCGCACGGCCATCCGGATCTCCCCCGGGAACCCGTACAACGACATCGTCGAGACGCAGACCCACGAGGTCTACGGCGCGCTCGTCGACGCGCTCGCGCCGCTCGACCTGCTGTACCTGCACGTCGCGCACGCGGGCGACGAGGACCTGCTGGCCTCGATCCGTGCCGCGTGGCCCGGGACTCTCCTGGTCAACCGCGGCGGCGCCGACCTCGCGACGCGCGTCAAGGACCTCGAGACCGGGATCGCGGACGTCGTGACCGTCGGCACCTGGGCGCTCGCGAACCCCGACCTCGTCGACCGGCTCCGCACGGGCGCCGACCTGAACGAACCGGACGTCGCGACGTTCTACGGCGGCGACGAGGGCGGCTACGTCGACTACCCGGTGCTCGCGACGTCGGACGCCTCGCTGTCCTGAACCTGGGGCCACGCCGCACGCGTGCCCGACGGCGCCCGTCGACCACCTCGGTCGGCGGGCGCCGTCGCGCGTCCGCCCGTCCCGTCAGTTCAGGCTCGCGTCCTCCGCGAACGTCGACACGATCGCGAGGTCGCCGCCCTGCCTGCGGAGCACGCGCCGCCACAGGTCGTCGGGGGCGGAGGTCATCGCGTCGTCCGCCTCGGCCGGGACCACGAACCAGGCGCCCTCCTCGATCTCCTCCTCGAGCTGCCCGGCGCCCCACCCGGAGTGGCCGGCGAACACCCGCACGCCCGTGACACGCCCCGCAAGGGCGGCCGGGTCCGAGTCGAGGTCGACGAGCCCGAACGGCCCGACCATCCGGTCGACGGTCGAGGGCAGGGCCGCGCCGACGGGTGCGACGGCCACACCGATCGCACCGTCGAGGCCCACCGGGCCGCCCTGGAACAGGACCGCGGGCTCCGCGACGGCGTCCTGCCACGCGGGCAGCACCACGTCCACGTCGACGGGCACGGGGCGGTTGAGCACGACGCCGAACGCGCCGTCGTCGCCGTGGTCGAGCAGCAGCACGACGGTCCGGTGGAAGCTCGGGTCGGCGAGGCGCGAGCGCGCCACGAGGAGCTGCCCGCTGAGCGCCGGTGCGTCCGTCATGACTCCATCATCGGCGAGACGTCCGGGGTCCGCCTGTCCCGCGGCCCGACCGCCGACCCTCATCACCGTGGGACCCTGGTCGCATGTCCTCCGTGCAGCCCTCCCCCGACACGACCCCCGAGCCGGACGATCCGCAGCCGCCCACGCAGGAGCGCTGGTGGTGGACCGGCACCTACCGCGCGGTGCTCGGTGCGGTCGTCGTCGGCTTCCAGTACGACGCCCTCTCCTCGGGCGACGCGAGCGTCTGGAACTGGGTCATCGGCGGGCTCGGTGCCGTCGTCGTCGCGCTGGGCCTGTACACCGTCTGGACCGCGTACCGCTCGCGCCGCGGGGACGGCATCCGGTAGGACGGGGGTGCGGCCCGCGCGACGAGCGACCGGCGCGTCCGGGCACCGACGACGGACGGAGCAGCACGTGGAGCACACCCGCCTGGGCACCTCGGGCCTGAAGGTCAGCCGCATCGCGCTCGGCTGCATGAGCTTCGGCGAGCCGTCCCGCGGCACCAACGCCTGGACGCTCGACGACGACGCGGCCGAGCCCGTCTTCCGGCAGGCGCTCGACCTCGGCATCACGTTCTGGGACACCGCGAACGTGTACAGCGACGGCAGCTCCGAGGAGATCGTCGGGCGCGCGATCCGCCGGTACACGCGCCGCGAGGACGTCGTCCTGGCGACCAAGGTCTACTTCCGCATGCACGACGGCCCGGGCGGTCAGGGCCTGTCGCGCAAGGCGATCCTGGAGCAGGTCGACGCGTCGCTGACCCGGCTCGGCACCGACCACGTGGACCTCTACCAGATCCACCGGTTCGACCCCGAGACCCCGGTCGAGGAGACGATGGAGGCGCTGCACGACGTCGTGCAGGCCGGGAAGGCCCGGTACCTCGGGGCGTCGTCGATGCACGCGTGGCAGCTCGCGACGATGCAGCACGCCGCCGACCTGGGCGGCTGGACGCGGTTCGTCTCGATGCAGGACCAGTACAACCTCATGCAGCGCGAGGAGGAGCGGGAGATGTTCGGGCTGCTCGCGCACCAGGGCGTCGGGTCGCTGCCGTGGAGCCCGCTCGCCAAGGGCCGGCTCGCCCGACCGTTCGGGGAGAGCACGACGCGGTTCTCGCACGACCCCGTCGGCCAACGGTTCTACGGGGACGGCGACCGGGCGGTCGTCGAGGCCGTGCAGCAGGTCGCCGAGGGCCGCGGGATCCCGATGGCGCAGGTCGCGCTGGCGTGGGTCCTGCGCAACCCGGTGGTCGACGCGCCGATCGTCGGGCCGACGAAGCCGCACCACCTCGCGGACGCCGTCGCCGCGCTCGACGTCGAGCTCACCGACGACGAGGTCGGCATCCTCGAGGCCCCGTACACGCCGCGGGAGCCGACCGGGTACTGACGGGCGACGCTGCCGGGTGCTCGACCCCGGGACGACGAAGGCGGCACCGGGAACGACGAAGGCCGGCACCGTGACGGTGCCGGCCTCCGTGATCTGCTGTGCGCCCGAAGGGACTCGAACCCCCAACCTTCTGATCCGTAGTCAGATGCTCTATCCATTGAGCTACGGGCGCGTGGCCTTTGCGGGCCGTGTAGGAGGATACCCGCCCGACGGCCGTGACCCAAACCGAGTATCCAGGGAGCCACCTCGGGCGGCCGGCCGCCCACCACCCCCCCCGTCCCCCGCGCGACCGTGTGCGTAACGTTTCGGCTCGTGCTGCTGCGGGCCCCTGGCGGTCTAGCGTTCGCCAGATGAGCAGCCCGTGGCGAGGCAGCGCGCGCGCGGCCCGCGCCGCCGTCTTCGCGCTGCTCGCCGTGCTCCTCGCGGCCGGGGCCCACGCCGCCGGCGGCGGGCACGTGCCGGCGCTGGGCACCGTGCTGCTGCTGTGGCTCGCGGTGCTGCCCGTCACCGCGGCCCTGGCCTGCCGCACGTGGGGGCCGGGGGCGCTCACCGTCGCGCTCGGCCTGCTCGAGCTCGGCCTGCACCAGGCGCTGAGCCTCGGCTCCGCCGGCGGACCGGCGGCCTCGGGCACCGCGCACGCCACCGGCCACGGCGGGGTCCCGTCGGCGCACGGCGCGCACGCGGGCCCGCACGGTGACGCGCACGCCGCCCACGCCGGCCACGCCGCGACGACCCACGCGTCGGCCGCCGACGTCGCCTCCGCCGCCGGTCCCGAGCACCACACCGGCCTCCCGATGCTGCTCGGGCACGTCGTCGCCACCGTGCTGACGGCGCTCCTGCTGGCGCACGGCGACGCCCTGCTCGCCCGGCTCTGGGCGTGGGTCACCCTGCGCGACCTGCCCAGGTCCGAGGCGACGGCGCTCGTGCTCCGCGCCACCCCGGCGCCGAGGTGGCGGGTCCGCGCCGCCCTGCCTCCGCTCGTCGCCGCGGGAGGCGTGTGCCGGCGAGGCCCCCCGCGGGGCTGACCGCCTCGTCGCCGCGCCGCGCGTCGCCCTCCCGGACGCCCCGGCACCGCGCGTCGTCCACCCGGACGACCCGGCACCGCGCGTCGTCCACCCGGACGCCCCGGCACCGCGCGTCGTCCACCCGGACGCCCCGGCACCGTGCTGGAACACCGACGACCCGGCGTCGCGCGCCGCTCTCCTGCCCCGGCCGTCACCGCGCCGGGCGGGCGCGCACGCGCGCAGCCGACCACAGGCGGCCCCGCCCTGCCCTGCCTTCCGCCTCCCGGCGGCCCCCTCGCTCCCCCGGAGACCCCGCATGTCCGCTGTCGACGACCCCACCCTCGCCCCACCCGAACCACCCACCGCCCCGAGCGCCGCCACGCCGACCCCACGAACCCGCGGCGGCCTGTTCCGCGCGTTCTGGCGCTGGCACTTCTACGCGTCGTTCCTCGTGATCCCCGTCGTGCTCGTGCTGGCCGTCACCGGCCTGATCTACCTGTTCCGCTTCCAGCTCGAGCCCGCGCTGCACCCCAACCTGATGCGCGTCGACGCGCCGCCGGAGGGCGCCCAGCTCGCCGGGTTCGAGCCGTACCGGATCGGCGTCGCGGCAACGTACCCCGACGCGACGGTCGTCTCGATGACCGAGCCGGCGACCGCGACGGACCCGCTGCGCTTCTCGCTCGAGACCGCCGAGGGGACGCCGCTCGACGTGTTCGTCGACCCCTGGACCGGGAAGATCCTGGGCGACCTCAACCCCGACACGACGCTGAGCGGGACCGCCGTGCGCCTGCACGCGGACCTCATGGCCGGCGACCTCGGCGACGCGGTCCTCGAGCTCGGCGCGTGCTGGGCGATCGTCATGGCGCTGTCGGGGTACTACCTGTTCTGGCGCGGGCGGCAGGCGCGCGCCCGCAAGCGCCGGTCGGCACCGGGCAGGCGCGCCTGCGCACGACGCACGCCTGGACCGGCGCGTTCGTCGGCGCGGGCCTGCTGCTGCTCGTGGTCAGCGGCCTGCCGTGGACGGGGATCTGGGGCGAGAACGTGCAGGCGCTCGCGACGCGCTCCGGGACGTCGCTGTGGAGCCAGGACCACGGCGCGCTGTCCGACCCGGTGTCGACGCTCGACGAGTCCCTGCCGCACAGCCACGAGGTGCCGTGGGCGCAGGGCAGGAGCCCGGTCCCGACGAGCGACCCGGACGCGCAGACGCGCTCGGTCGCGACCGTCGACACGGCGCTCCTGCTCGCGGCGCAGGAGGGCCTCGCGCACCCGATGACGGTCGCCCTCCCGCGCGAGGAGACCGGCGTCCTCACGGTGATTGGCTACGCGTTCGACGACCCGGGCAAGGAGCGCTCGGTGCACGTCGACCGCTTCGGCGGCACCGTGGTCTCGCAGTACGGGTACGACGACTACCCCGCCCTGGCGAAGACCGTCGCGCAGGGAATCGCGCTGCACGAGGGTCGGCGGTTCGGCACGCTCAACCTGGTCCTGACCGCCGCGTTCTGCCTCGCCGTCGTCGTCATGTGCGTGACCGGGCCGCTCATGTGGTGGCGGCGTCGGCCGCGCGGGCAGGGCCGGCTCGGCGCACCGCGCGGCACGCTCCCGCTGCGCACGACGCCGCTGCTGGCCGTCGGGATCGTGGTGCTGGGGATCGCGCTGCCCTTGTTCGGAGCGTCCTTGCTCGTCGTGCTGCTGCTCGACCGGTTCGTGCTGCGGCGGCTGCCCGCGACGCGTCGGTTCTTCGACGTGGCCTGATCGTGCTCCGCGGGCGGGCGCGTGCGGCGCGCCCGCCCGCGGCGACGGCGCCCCGCAGACGCAGATCGGCCCCGGACCACGTGGTCCGGGGCCGATCAGAAGCGGAGACGGTGGGATTTGAACCCACGGAAGGGTTGCCCCTTCACGACCTTAGCAGGGTCGCGCACTAGACCTGGCTATGCGACGTCTCCAGGCTCGCACAGGGTACCTGCCCGGCTCGGTGCGCGGCAAAGCGGCTGACGCGGCCCCGCCGGCCCCGCGTCACCCGCGTCCCGGACCCGCTCAGCGCTCGTACGCCCAGGTCCGGTCGGTCAGCATCCGGGCGACCGCGAGCCCGATCGAGATCGACACCACGACGAGCCCGGCCTGCACGGCGTACACCAGCGCGTCGGTCGTCTCGCCGTTGGAGAGGTGGAACACGGCCCGGTACGCGGTCACGCCCGGGACCATGATGACGACGGCCGGCACTGAGATCGTGATGCGCGGGACGTGCAGCCGGGGGGCGACGACGGCCGCGAGCAGCCCGACGACGAGGCACGCGGCGGCGGCCGACGCCTGCGCGACGACCGCCGAGTCGACCATCACGAGCCGCAGCACGTTCGCGACCATCCCCACGGTCGCCGCCCCGAGCGCCATCGGCCACGGGCTGTTGAACATGAGCGCGAACCCGAGCACGCCGAGGAAGCTCGCGACGAACCGCAGCGCGAGAAGCACGCCAGGGTCGAGCGTCATGGGCGCGACGGGGTCCGGCGAGAGCCCGACGACCTCCGAGACGCCCCACAGCGCGAGCGCGGCCGACGTGAGCAGCATGAGCGCGTGCACGAGGCGCGCCGTGCCCGCGGAGAAGTCGAGCCGGGCGAGGTCGAGCGCCCCGGTCACGAGCGCGAAGCCGGGGATGAGGAAGAGCACCGCGGAGACGTAGCCGGCCTGGTGGTGGGCCTCGGTCGCGCCGAGCCCGAACAGCGCCTCGACGAACGCGAGGTAGCCGACGCACGCGGTTGCGGCGGCGAGCATCGTCACGCCGAACTGGTTGAAGCCGCGGTGCAGCATCGCGCGCCGGACGAGCTGGCCCAGCCCGGCGCCGAACGCGACGGCGACGATCTCGACCGGGCCGGCGTTGTTGAGGAACGCGAACGCCGCGCACGCGACCGCCGACCACAGCGCGTTGAGCAGCGCCGGGTAGAGCGGCGGGCGCGACGCGATGTCGTCGAGCGCCGCGTTGACCTCGTCGACCGTCGCGAGGCGGCCCTGCTCGGCGTCGGCCTCGAGCCGGGTCGCGAGGACCTCGAGCCGCGAGAGCCGGTCGGCGTTGATGCCGATCGTCCGGACCTCGGCGACCTCGGTGCGGAAGCTCCGGCCGCGGTGCGACGTCGTCGTGATCTCGGTGAGCGTCACGTGCGCCTCGTGGCGGTCGATCCCGAGCGCCCGCGCGACGCGCGCCATCGACGCCTTGACGCGGTAGGAGCCGGTGCCCGCGGACAGGCTCAAGCGCCCGACGCGCAGCGCGGCGCCGGACTGGCGGACGAGCTCGAGCTCGTCGTCGGCGGGCTGGGTCGGCACCCGACCATCATCGCGGGCTGCGACGCGCGCGGGCGGACGTCGATCCCGGGTCGCCGTGCGACCTCGGCCACACCCGTGCTCGTCGCCCCCGGACGCCCCGTTGTCGGACGGCGGGTCCGGGCGCATGCTGGCCCCATGCGCGCAACCTTCAACGGACAGACCCTCGCCGAGAGCGACGCCACCGTCGTCGTCGAGGGCAACCACTACTTCCCGCCCGAGTCGGTCGACTGGGAGCTGCTCGAGGCCACCGACACGCACACGACGTGCCCCTGGAAGGGCGTCGCGAGCTACTGGTCCGTCGCCGACGCCGGCCCCGAGGCCAAGGACGTCGCGTGGGCGTACCCGGACCCCAAGGAGGCGGCGAAGGAGATCACCAACCACGTCGCGTTCTGGCGCGGGGTCGTCGTCGAGCCGTAGCCGGAGCACGAGCGAGCCGGCGCGGTCCACGACCGCACCGGCCCGCTCGTCGTCGTCCGGGTGACGTCCGGGTGACGGCTCAGCCGGGGACCCTGGCCGTGCACCCCCGGCTCCCCGGTCACCCGAAGGTGAACGAGTACGCCGCGAGCCCCGCGGGCACCTCGACCTCGACCGTCCCGGTGACCGGCCCGTCCTCGGACTCGAGCAGCGGGTAGAGCGTCGGCGCCCCCGCGACCTCGACGTCCCGCTCCTCGACGACCCGGCCCTCCTCGTCGCGCACGGTCGCGTGCACCGTGCCCTCGCCGCCGAGCACGAGGAACACGTCGTTCGCGGTGAACCGCAGCCGCAGCCGCGCGTCGGCGCCGGCGGTCGCCGCCTGGTAGTCGGTCGTCCACCCGCCGTCGAACGCGAACGAGTCCGCGGGCTGGCGGTCCGGGAACGTGTACGTCCCGGCGCCCTCCCGGTAGTCCTCGCCGCCGAAGTTGAACCGCTTGCCGACGCTGAGGAACGTCTCGGGCGTGATGCCCTCGGCCTCGGGCGTGGTGTCGACGACGTCGGTCGACGCCGGCAGCTCGACGCCCGGGTCGGCGTCCTCGAGCAGCTCGCGGATCATCGCCTCGGTCGCCTCGTAGTTCCCCTCGCCCTGCGAGATGTGCCGGACGACGCCGTCCGCGTCGATCAGGTAGTGCGCGGGCCAGTAGCGGTTCCGGTACGCGGTCCACGTGCCGTACGAGTTGTCCTGCGCGATCGCGTACTCGATGCCGAGCCGCTCCGCGCCGTCGACCACGTTGCGGGTCTCGCGCTCGAACGCGTACTCGGGCGTGTGCACCCCGATGACCTGGAGCCCGGCGTCGCGGTACGCCTCGTCCCACGCGACGACGTGCGGGACCGAACGCTGGCAGTTGATGCAGGAGTACGCCCAGAAGTCGAGCAGCACGACCTGGCCCTCGAGGTCGGCGAGGTCGAGCGGGGCGCCGCCCTCGGTGTTGAGCCACGTGTCGATCCCGCGGAGCTCCGGCGCGGGGCCGCACTCCTCGAGCTCGGTCGCGCCGTCGGTGCAGTTCGCGAGCTGCTCGTTCTCGGCGGTCACGAGGCCGCCGAGGTCGAGCTGCTGCTGGACCGTCTCGTTCGCGGCGACGCGCTCCTGGAGGGCCTCGGTGTAGCCGGGGAGGGCGCGCTGGATCGCGTCGGTCACGTTGAAGGTCAGCGCGAGGGCGAGCGCGAGCATGAGCACGCCGCCCGTCGCGCGGATGCCGCGCTGGTGCTCCCGGAACGCCTTGACCCGCTCCGCGACGCGGCGGCCCGCGAGCGCGAAGACGAGCAGCGGCAGAGCGGCGCCGAGCGCGAACGACACCGTCAGCACGACCGTGCCGACGCCGATGTCCCCGGTCGCGCCGGCCACGGTGATCGCCGCGAGCACCGGCCCGGCGCACGGCACGTACACCGCGCCGAGGCCAAGGCCCAGCAGGAAGCCGCTGCGGTTGGCGGTGCGGTTCCGCTTCGGGGCGAACCGCTGGAACGGCCGCTCGAGGACCTCCTCGAAGCGCGGGACGAGCAGGCCGACGCCGAGCAGCGCGAGCACGACGATGCCGGCCCAGCGCAGGAGGTCCTGCGGCAGGTCGAGCAGCGCGAGCACGAACGACCCGAGCAGCGTGAACAGCGTGAAGCTCGTGACGAGCCCCGCGATCACGAGGTACGGGCGCCACGCCTCGCTCGTGAGCCCGCGCCGACGGGGGGCCGCGTCAGCGTCGACCGTGGCCGTCGCACCCGCGGCCCGTCCGGCGACCGCCGCGCCGGCCCCCGTCCCGAACGACGGCTGCGCCATGGCCCCGACCTGCAGGCCGGCGAGCGCGGGCGTGCGGACCACGGCCGGAGCCGCACCTCCTCCCGCGCCGCGGGCGCTCTGCACGCCGCCCGAGAAGAAGATGACGGGCAGCACCGGGAGGATGCACGGCGAGATGCCGGTGATGAGGCCGCCGACCAGTCCGATCAGCGCGAGCGTGAGGAGGTCCATGACCGCCGTTCGGCGCGGCGGGCGGTCCGGATGGGTCCGGCGGCCGGTCGCCGCCGTCCCACGTCCCGGCACGGACCGGTCCCGCGGGGCGCCGCGCGGTCCGGCCCTGCGCTCGCCACGGGTCCTTCTCGAGATGCACGACCACGCTGCCCGCGGCACGTCATCGGCGGCGGGCCGGACGCCGTGCCGCCCGTTCTGTACGGATTCGTCCCTCGTCCGTACTCTCATCCCCGTGCCCACCGCGCCGTGCCACGTCGCGTCGGCGCGCACGACGACGGACCACGACGCCCGGGTCACCTGAGGCGTCCGGCGAGCGGCCGGAGCCCGCCGCCGTCGAGGGAGAGCCGATGAGCACGACCGCCACGACCCACGCCCCGCCCGGAGCAGCACCCGCGGCCGCCCCCGCCCCGACCCCCACGCCCGCGGAGCAGGCGGCCCGTCGGGCCCGCCAGCACGCGACCGTCGTCGCGTCGCTCGCCGCGGTCGTCCCGACGCTGCTGGCCGCACAGGGCATGGCGAGCGTCGCGATGGACGTGCTCGGGTTCACGCTCGTCGCGGCCGTGGCGCTTGCCGGGTTCCTCGAGCTCGCGCTCGTGAGCTCGGCGCTGCTCGCGCGCGCGTCCGCGCTGGCGGGTCGGCCGGGTGGCGCGGACGCCGCGGCGGTGTGGGCGGTCTCCGCGGTGTCCGGGCTGCTCGCAGGGACGCACGAGTTCGTGGGGCCCGAGGTCGACGGCGTGCGGTCCTGGGAGAGCGACCCGAGCACGCTGCTGGCCGCCGGGGTGCGCGTCGTCGCCCCGCTCGTCGCGGCGTGGCTGTGGGAGCGGGTGCTGACGGCCGCACGGCGGGAGCACGCCGACCGGACGCTCGTCGAGGTCCGCCGCGACCGCCGCCTGCTCGCCGTGGCCCGCGCGGCGCTCGTCGTCCGCCGGCTCGAGGAGTCCGGTCACGCGCAGGGCCGGCGCATCCGCTGGGCCCGCCGCCGGCTCGACCGCGCGCACGTCGCCGCCCTGCGGGCCGTCCCGCCCGGCGCCGACCTGCCGACGGTGCTCGCGGCCGTCGGCGCCGTCGACCTGCTGCCGACCGCGACCGGGCTCGGCCGGTTCCCCGGCTCGGGCGCCCATGCGCTGCCCGTCGAGACGCCGGCCCCCGCGAGCTGGCGGACGCCGGCCCCGGACGCGGCGCTCGTCGACGAGGCCGCCGACGGCCTGGACGCCCGGCCCGTCGGGACGTTCGGAGCCCCGGTCGCGGCAGGCGCCGTCGGGTTCACCGACACCCACACCGCCCAGCGCCCCGTGGTCCGCGCCGCCGAGGGCGCCATCCGCGAGGCGGCGATCCGCCAGCTCGCCGCGTCCGGCCTGTCGCAGCGCAGCATCGCCGCGCGGGTCGGGGTGTCGAAATCGACGGTCGCCCGCGTGCTCGGCGCCGCGGTCGAGGTGTCGCAGGAGACCGGCGCGCTGCCCCTCCTCGCGCACCGCGTCCCGGCCGGTGCCGAGCGGTAGGCCGCGGCCGCGCGGGCGCAGGAAAAACTTCTGCACATCCGACCCATCCGATCCCCCACCCGCTCCGAATCACCCTCGAAGGTCCCGCTCTCGGCGGGACGGACGAAGCATCCGGTGGGGGCACCCGCACCGGACCTCGAGAGGGAGAGTCCGATGATCAGCACCAAGCGCACCCAGTTCGCCGCCCTCGGTTTCCTGGCGGTCGCCACGCTCGGCCTGTCCGCGTGCAGCTCCGACTCGGCGGCTGACGACACGGCCGGCGCGGAGACGACGGCCGAGGAGAGCATGAGCCCGGAGCCCATGGAGACCGAGGACGAGATGATGGCCGACCCGGCCGCGAACCTCGTCGGCCCCGGCTGTGCGGGCTACGCGGAGACGGTGCCCGACGGTCCCGGCTCGGTCGTCGGCATGTCGCAGGACCCGGTCGCGGTCGCCGCGTCGAACAACCCGCTCCTGACGACGCTCGTCTCGGCGGTGTCCGGCCAGCTCAACCCCGAGGTCGACCTGGTCGACACGCTCAACGGCGACGAGTTCACCGTCTTCGCGCCGGTCGACGACGCGTTCGCGAAGATCGACGCCGCGACGATCGAGACCCTCAAGACCGACACCGCGCTGCTCTCGAGCATCCTGACCTACCACGTCGTGCCGGGGCAGCTCTCGCCCGACATGGTCGTCGGTGAGCAGAGCACCGTGCAGGGCGGCATGGTCGAGGTGACCGGCTCGGGCGACGAGCTCATGGTCAACGGCGCCAACGTCATCTGCGGCGGCGTGCAGACCGCGAACGCCACGGTCTACCTCATCGACTCGGTGCTCATGCCCACCAGCTGATCACCCGCGCGACCGCCCGGCGACGGGCACCACGGACCGGCGAGGCCCCCGCTCAGGGTACGGAGCGGGGGCCTCGCCCTCGTGCGCCCGGAGGTGGCCGCCGGCCCCGAGCGGCGCGCTGCCCGACGAGCGTCTCCGCAGGTCGCGGGCGCCCGCTGAGCCCTGGCCGGGCACCCGCGCACGTCCTAGCGTGGGGCCATGATCCTCGCGGAAGACGTGCTCCTGCTCCTGACCGACGACGTCACCGGCAAGCCCGTCGTCGACACCACGCGCCTCGACCTGGCGCTCGCCGGCGCCGTGCTGCTCGACCTCGCGACCGCCGGACGCGTCGACGTGAGCGGGCCCGGTGAGCCGGTGAAGCCGGGCCGGGTCGTGGTGCGCGACCCGCGGCCGACCGGCGACGGCGTGCTCGACGAGGGCCTGCGCCGCATCGCCGCGAAGGGTCCCCGGAAGCCGGCCTCGGTCGTGCCGGAGCTCGCGAAGAAGCTCCGCCCCGAGCTCCTGGCGCGGCTCGTCGAGCGCGGGGTGCTGCGCCTCCAGGAGGGCAAGGTGCTCGGCATCTTCCCGACGTCGGCGTGGCCGGCCGTCGACCCCGCGTACGAGGACGGCCTCCGCCGCGGGCTGCACGACGTGCTCGTCGTCGGCCGCACCCCCACGCCCAGCGAGGCCGCGCTGGTCTCGATGCTGCAGGCCGTCGACCAGGTCCCGCGCGTGCTCGGCGACGTCGGCGTCCCCAAGCGTGAGCTGCGGCACCGCGCGAAGGCCGTCGCGCAGGGCGGGTTTGCGGACTCCGCGGTCAAGGGCGCCGTCGAGGCCGTCAATGCCGCCGTGATGGCGGGGGTCATGGCCGCGACGGTCGCGGCGACGAGCGCCGCCGGGAGCTGAGCCTCAGGCCTCGGTCGGTGCCAGCACCACGACGGGGTCGGTCGTCGGCTCCTGCGAGCCCCCCGCCGGCTCGACGGTCACCGCGAGCGCGTCCCCGGGGGCGAAGTCGTCGGCGAGCCCCCGCAGCGCCCCGGACTCGTCGGGCATCACGACGTCGGGCAGCGGGACGCCGTCGCGGATGACCCAGAGCTGGTACTCCCGGCCGGCGCCCGGGTCGTCGAGCCCGGTCGCGGTGAACAGCGCCTGGTCCTCCCCGAGCACGCCGACCGCGGTGCCGCCGCCCTCGACGTCGGCGCGCACGACCTGCGTGCCCGGCTCCGCCAGGAGCTCGGCGAGGACGCGGGCCTGCTCGCCGGCCCGGCGGGCCTCCTGGTTCTGCTGCCACGCGAGCACGCTCGGCACGGCGGCGGCGCCGAGGGCCGTCGCGGCGACCGCGAGCCACGTCGTGCTGCGGCGCGGCGGGCGCCGGCGGGCGTCCAGCTCGGTCACCCCAGCGGGCGCGGGTGCGGGCGCAGCCGGAGGCGCGGCGGCGGTCGGCTCGGCGCCGTCCGCCACCCCGCGACCGGGGGCCGCGGGTGCCTCGTCGCGCACCCCGCGCACGCCGGCCTGCGGGGTCGTGCGGATCGCGGCGAGCACCGACGCCCGCACGTCCGCGGGCGCGGGCACCTGGGCCGCCGAGCCCAGCAGCGCCGCGGTCGCAGTCAGCTCCGCGAGCTCGCGGGCCGCGTCGGGGTCGCGCGCGACGAGCCGCTCGACGGCGCGGCGCTCGACGTCGTCGACCGCGTCGAGCGCGTAGGCACCCAGCAGGTCCCGCACGTCGGGGGTCTCGTCCCGGCCCGCGCCGTCGGTCGTGCTCATGCGGCCACCCCCAGGCAGTCGCGCAGGCGGAGCAGGCCGTCGCGGATGCGGGACTTCACGGTCGCGAGCGGCGCGGCGAGCTCGTCGGCCACCTCGCGGTACGTGCGGCCGCCGTAGTAGGCCAGCACGACGGCCTCGTGCTGCGTGGGCGTGAGCCCCTCGAGGCAGTGCCGCACGCGGGCGCGGTCCATGCTCTCCTCGACCTCCTCGGCCACGACGTCGAACGGCCGCTCGACCTGCTCGTCGAGCGCGCGCTGGTCCCGGTTCCGCTGCGCCTGCACCGCGCGCACCCGGTCGACGGCCCGGCGGTGCGCGAGCGTGAGCGCCCACGTGCGGGCCGAGCCGCGCTCGGGGTCGAACCGGGCGGCGGTGCGCCACACCTCGACCATGACCTCCTGGAGCACCTCGGCGGCGTGGTTCCGGTCGCGCAGCACCGCGAGGCACGTCCCGAACACGGCGGGCGAGAGCGCGTCGTACACGAGCGCGAACGCGGCCTCGTCGCCGGCGGCCGCGCGCACGAGCAGCGCGTCGGTGCTCTCCGGCTCGTCGGCCACGGGCTCGGGGGCCGGCAGCACGGGCCCGCCGGGAGTCGTGGTCACGAGCGACAGTGTGCCCCACGGCCGCGGCGCGCGACCCGGCCGCTCGGCCGGTGCTCGGGTCGGGGACATCGGGTGGGCTCCTCCTCGGGGCGGGTTCTGCGCAGGGTTCGGAGCCGAGCGGCCCGCGGATGGCCCCGGGGACGTGACGAACCTGACAACCGTCCAGGAGTGTCGGAACGTTCACCGCGGGGCCGTCCGTGCCGATCCTGAGGCATGACGTGCGTCGAGAGTGCGGACGAGGTGACCGGGGACACCGGCGCCCTCGTCGTCGTGCCCGCCGCACCCGACGCTCCCGACGCCGCGGAGATCTCCCGCGAGCTCGACGTGCTCGACGACCAGCGCGGCAACGACCTCGTCGCGATGCTCGCGCGCGCCCTCGAGCTCGAGCAGGCCGCCCGCGCGATCGGCGACGTCGGGCTCGTGTGGCGCGCCCGCCTCGTCCGCGCCGACGTCTTCGAGCGCCAGGGCCGGCTCGCCGAGGCCACGCGCATCATGTGGCAGGTGCACGACCACGCGACCGACCACGGCCGGGCGCGCCTGCTCGCCCGCAGCCACCTCGGGCTGTCCTGGGCGTTCCGCGACATCGGGGACCACGCCTCCTACCTCGAGCACTCCGTGAAGGCGCTCGACGCGCTCGACGACGACGCGCCGCCCTCCATGCGGGCGCACTACGTGATGCGCCTCGCCGACGCGCTCGACGAGTCGGGGTCGATCGACGAGGCCCGGGCGCGCTACACGCAGGCCGAGCAGCTCGCGGTCGAGGCGGACGACGTCGTGCGCCGCCTGCGGTGCCTGAACAACCGGGCCTACGGCGAGTACGCGGCCGGCGACTTCGACCTCGCGCAGGAGACCATCGACCGCCTGCTCGACGTGAGCGAGCGCCACGGCATGCCGCTGGGGTCGCACGTGTGGGACACGCTCGCGCGCGTGCAGATGGGCCGGGGCGACCACGCGGCCGCCGTCGCCAGCGCGCGCCGGGCCCTCGAGGAGAACGGGAACCTCGCGACGCGCGAGGTCACGGCGGACGCCGAGTTCCTGCTCACGCTCGCGACCGCGCTGCGGCTCCTCGGGGACCACGACGCCGCGCAGGAGACGCTCGACCGGTGCCGCACGCTCAGCGACACGCACGGCCTGCGCTACCGCACGGCACAGGTCGAGGAGGAGCAGGCCGAGATCCACGCGGCGCGCGGGGACCACGAGCGCGCGTTCCACGGGTACAAGCGGTTCCACGCGCTCGAGAAGGCGCTCGTCTCCGAGGAGCGGGAGGCGCAGGCCCGGCTCCAGCAGGCGATGTTCGAGACGTCCGAGGCGCGGCAGGCCGCCGCCCGCTTCCGCCACGAGTCCCTGCGCGACCCGCTCACGCAGCTGCTCAACCGCCGCCACGTCGACCAGACGCTGCCCGGGCTGCTCGTGGACAGCCGCGCGCAGGGCCTGCACCTCGCGGTCGCGCTGATCGACCTGGACCACTTCAAGCGGGTCAACGACACGTTCTCCCACGGGGTCGGCGACGAGGTCCTCGTGCGGGTCGCGCGCCTGCTCGACGACGTCGCGGACGCCGTCCCGCTGCCCGGCTCGGCGTTCGCCGCACGGCTCGGCGGCGAGGAGTTCCTGCTCGTCGTGCAGTCGGCGACGGGCGACGGCGTGGTGACGTACCTCGAGGGCCTGCGCCGCGCCGTCGCGGACCACGACTGGTCCCCGCTGACCCACGACGTGCCCGTGACCGTGAGCGTCGGGCTGGCCACGAGCCACCCCGACGACACCCAGCGCACCCTGCTCGCGCGCGCCGACGCGCTGCTGTACGCCGCGAAGCACGCGGGCCGCAACCGGGTCTCGACCGACCCGTCGGACTGACCCGCTCGGGCTGACGACCTCGGGCAGCCGTGCCTACGCTGGTCCCCGAGCCCGCGCACCGGCGCGCGGGCGTGGTCGACCGGGGGGTCGGGGCATGACGACGACAGCACAGCAGGGCGCGACCGAGTACCGCGCCGAGGACCTCAGCCGTGAGATCCAGGAGCAGGGCATCACGGTCGTCCGGGGCGCGTTCCCGCCCGAGTGGGCCCGCGACCTGGATGTCGACCTCGCGCGCGAGTTCGTGGAGGCCCTGCGCACGCCGGGCGGCGTCGCACCCCGCGGCTGGAACCGGTTCTACTTCGAGCCGTACGCCGAGCGGGTCCGCGGCTTCTGGGACCTCGCGTCGCACCCGGTCGTGATGGCGCTGTCCGAGCAGATGTTCGGGCCCGACTGGCAGATCGTGGAGCTCGGCTGCGACGTGCCCCTGCCCGGCGCGGAGAACCAGCCGTGGCACCGCGACTTCCCGATGCCGGCCGCGACGCGCGACGAGCACCGGCTCACGTCGATCGCGGTCAACGCCTCGGCGGTCGACGTGGTCGACGGCCCCTTCCAGGGGGTGCTGGGCACGCAGCTCGAGGTCGGCGAGGACTTCGAGGGCGCGATGTTCCCGCCCGACGAGCGCACGCCCGAGTACGACGCCCGGCTCCAGGCGTTCTACGCGAAGGGCGGCAACTTCTCGGTGCGGTCCGGCCTGATGCTGCACCGCGGCTCGGCGATGGGGAACGGCTCCCGCATGCGGCAGGTCATGATCCTCGGCATCGTCTCGCCCGAGGACCGGGCGGTCGTGGACCGGCTCAAGGACCCCGCCGACCCGCACCCCCCGCGCATCCGGCTCTCCGCGGAGGCGTACGAGCGCGTCGACCCCGCGCTGCGTGCGCACCTGAGCCACGAGATCGTCGCCGACACCGACGCCGAGCTCCCGCCCTACCGCACCGAGCACTCGTTCGAGGGGCTCAAGATGGACCAGCGGAAGTCCTGACGCCCTCTCGGCACGCCTGTCGGACCGGCACGGCACGATGGGCGCATGGCCCCTGACCTGCCCGAGCTGCTCCTGCCCGACGCCGAGGCCTGGCGGGCGTGGCTCGACGAGAACCACGCGACGTCCGAGGGCGTGTGGCTCGTGCTGCACAAGAAGGGCGGCACCGTCACGACGCTCGCGTACGCGACGGCGCTCGACGAGGCCCTCTGCTACGGCTGGATCGACGGGCAGGGCCGCGCGCGCGACGCGGAGTCGTCCTACCAGCGGATGACGCCGCGCCGGGCGCGCAGCCGGTGGTCCGCCCGCAACGTCCAGCACGTCGCGCGGCTCGAGGCCGAGGGGAAGATGCAGGAGGCGGGTCGCGCGCAGGTCCGCGCGGCGCAGGCCGACGGCCGGTGGGACGCCGCCTACGAGGGGCCCAAGAACACCGTGGTGCCCGACGACCTCGCAGCGGCGCTCGCCGCCGAGCCCGCGGCCCAGGCGTGGTGGGACGTGCTGACCTCGACGAACCGGTTCGCGTGCATCCTCCGGATCACCGGCGTGAAGCGCGCCGACACCCGGGCCCGCAAGATCGCCGAGACCGTCGAGCGCCTCAGCCGCGGCGAGACGCCGTACCCGCAGAAGCGCCGCCCGGACGAGGCCGGCTGACGCCACCGCACCGATGCCACGGCGCTGACCTCACCGCGTGGCGAGGTCAGGCAGCGGCCGTCCTGACCTGCGGAAACGCTGCGGTGCGGAGGGCAAGGGATTCGAACCCTTGAGGATGAGTTCATCACCCTAACGGTTTTCAAGACCGTCGCTTTCGGCCGCTCAGCCAGCCCTCCCCACGCCGCCAGGACCGCACGACGCGCGCCCATTGTGCCAGTCGCGCGGCCGCCGGAGCCCGGGCCGGGGGAGGTCGCACGGGGGACGTCGCACCCTGGCGACGTCGGCCCAGGACGCCGCGACAGGTCAGCTGTCGCTCTGGGTCCACCAGCCGGGCCGGCGCCCGGGCGAGACGACCTGGAGGCCCTCCTTCGCCGCGGTGCGCGCGAGCTTCCCGTCGTAGGTGGCGATCCGGTCGACGTCCGGCTCGGTCAGGGCAACCCCGAGGTGCAGCGCCTGGAACGGCGTCAGGCCCTTCGCGCGGGTCACCGCCGCGCCGAACGCCTGGTCGGAGAACGGCACGACGCGCAGCCGCTCGGTGACGCCGTGCGCGACCGCCCGGTCCGCGGAGCCCTTCCACGCCGCGGCGCGCCGCAGCTCGTTGACCCCGAGCGCGGTGGTGAGGAGCTCGGCCTCCCACACCGCCGCCCACGCGCACCAGTCGCCGGTGCTCGTGGCGTCGATGAGGTACCTGCTCAGCGCTGACCCGTCGACATACACACCCATCTGCACGAGCCTACCGACCGCGGGGACACATCGGACGAACCGGGCACCGCGCGCGCCCCGGCGCCCGGTCACGGGTGGTGCCCGGGCGCAGGGACCGAGCACCCCGGACACGCCACCGGCCGGCCCCCACGAGGGAGGACCGGCCGGTGGTGAGGTCGAACGCAGGCGTCAGGCGCCGCGCAGCCGCTCCATGGCGAGCTGCACGAGCGCGATGAGCGCCTGCTTGGTCGCCGCGCGCGAGCGGGCGTCCGTGTAGAGGACCGGGACGTGCGCCGGGATGGCGAGCGCCTCACGGACGTCGTCGAGCTGGTGCTTGGCGACGCCGTCGAAGCAGTTGACGCCCACGACGAACGGGATGCCCCGGCTCTCGAAGTAGTCGACGGCCGGGAAGCACTGGTCGAGGCGGTCGGTGTCCACGAGGACGACCGCGCCGATCGCGCCCCGTACCAGGTCGTCCCACATGAAGAGGAAGCGGTCCTGGCCCGGCGTGCCGAACAGGTAGAGCCACAGCGCACCCGGCAGCGCGATGCGACCGAAGTCCATCGCGACCGTCGTGGTGGTCTTGCGGTCGGAGACCCCGCCGGCGTCGTCGACGCCGACCGAGTGCTCCGTCATCGCGGCCTCGGTGTTCAGGGGCTCGATGTCGGAGATGGACCCGATGAAGGTCGTCTTGCCGACGGCGAAGCCACCGGCGACGACGATCTTGACGACAGTGGGCGCGACGCTGCCTGGAGTGCCCGCCGGGGCGGCCACTGCGGCGTCAGAGGGCGGAAATGCCATTGAGAACACTCTCCAGCACGCTCAGGGACAGGGCGGGGGACTGACCGGTGTGGACCTCAACCGGCTGGGACGTGTGCACACGGATGTACTTCGCGTCGGCGAGGTCGGAGACCAGGACCCGCACCACGCCGAGCGGCAGGTGCAGGAGAGCCGACAGCTCGGCGACCGAGATGTAGTTGTGTGCAGCGTGCTGCAGGATCGCCCGCTTCTCGGGGGGCAGCCCCTGGCTCGTGACGGCACCGGGCATGACCTCGACCAGGGCCTCGAGAGGCAGGTCGGAGCGTGCCGAGCGCACGCGGCCACCGGTCACGGCATAGGGCCGGACCGTCCTGGCCTCGTACTCGATGTGGTCGCTCATCGCGTCCTCACGCCACCGGGGTCCGGGTGGCGCCGTCGACGGGCAGCTGGCCGCGCATCTCGCTGATGAGCTGCGGGGTCAGCGTCGCCTCGGTCCGCGAGACGAGCATCGCCATCTCGTAGCCGATGAGGCCGACGTCGCAGCTCGCCTCGGCGACGACCGACAGGACGGAGCCGTTCGAGACGCTCATCAGGAAGAGGAACATGTTGTCCATCTCGATGATGGCCTGCCGCACCTCCCCCGCACGCAGCTGGCGAGCCGCGCCCCGGGTGAGGCTCGACATGCCCGAGACGATCGCCCCGAGCTGGTCGCCGCTGGTGCGGTCGAGCTGGTCGGACATGGCCATGAGAAGACCGTCGGCGGACACGACCAGCGTGTGCCGGGTGCCGGGCACGGTCCGGACGAAGTTGTCCAGGAGCCAGCCGAAGTTGGCTGCCTCGGTGCTGAGCGCTGTCACACTTCCTCCTTGCGGTGGCAGCCGGAGTTGACTGCGTGCTGTGTCGTCACCATGTCGGCGACGGCGGGGTGCTGTGCTGGTCGGCGGAGCCGATCAGCGGTTCGGAGCTCGTGGAGGCGGCCGATGCATCGTCCGGCGCCTCCGCGGCACGGCGACCGCGTGACGTCCCCTGCTGGAAGCTCGACAGCCGCGAACGCAGCTGGTCGGCATCCCGGGGGTTCCCACGGTCGGACTCCGGCGCCGCGAGAGGCGGTGCAGCCGGGATCGCGTTCGGTACGCGCTTGGTGAGCGACGCACTTCCGGTCGAGCCGTTCATCGCGGCCGGCCGGTACGCGGACAGCTGGCTCAGCTCGGAGAGAGCCTGCTCCTGGATGTCGGAGCGGAGCGCCAGCATTGCAGCGACCTCGTCGTCCAGGGCACCGATGCGCGGTGCCGCTGACGGCGGGGGAACAGAGCGCGAGGACTCGGGGCCGCTCGCGGTGCCGGACGGGCGGGCAGCCCACTCCGGCGGGGCCCAGGACGCCGGGGGCGCCGCCGGGGCGGGACGGTCAGCCGTCGGCGGCCGGAAGAAGGCCGACAGCGGCTGCGGGGCACCGGAGCCCGGGTTCGCCGGCTCGGGAGCCGGGCTCGCCGGGGGCTGCCAGCCGCCACCCGTGGGACGCGTGCTCTCGCGTTGCGGGAACGGCGCCGAGGGCGGTGCCTGCGGGGCGGGCGGCGCGAACGTCGAGACCGGAGCCGGCTGAGGCTGCGCCGGGGCGGGCTCGGCCCAGGCCGAGGTCCGCAGACCCGCCGCGGGGGCGGGCTCGGACGTCGGCTGGAAGCCGCCCGCGAACGGCGACGGCGTGGCCGGGGTCCCGGCGCCCGGGGTCGGGGCGTCGTCCTTCTTGCGACCGAAGAGCCCCCAGCGGCGGCCCTTCTTGGAGTCGTCGCCGGCGTCGCCGTTGACCAGGTCCGTGAACGCCGGTGCCTGCTCGGCGGGGCGCGTCGAGGCCCACGACGGGGTCGCGGCGCGCTCAGGAGCGGGAGCGGCGACCGGCGCCGGTGCGGCGGCGGGTGCCTCGGCCTGGGCGTGCGACTCCGCGAGGAGCTCGGCCTCGACCGGGGTGAACAGCTCCGTCTGGGCCTGGGCGTCCACGAAGGACGACCCACGCGGGCGGCGCTGGGCGAGCGGCTCGGGCTCGGGCTCGGCGGCGGCCCACGACTCGACGGCCGGGTCCTCCTCGAGCGCCGGGACCGTCCACTGCTCGGTCTCGGCGATGTGCGACGCGGGCTGCGCCCACGACGGCGAGTCGACCTGGGCCGGCTCCTCGAACGCCGGGGGGGCGGTCCAGCCGTGGTCGGCGGACGCGGGCTCCGGGCTCTCCCACGCCTGCTCGGCGACGGGCTGCGCGTCCCACGACTGCGCGGCGGCAGGCTGCTCGTCCCACGACTGCGCGGCGGCAGGCTGCTCGTCCCACGACTGCGCGGCGGCAGGCTGCTCGTCCCACGACTGCGCGGCGACGGGCTGCTCGTCCCACGACTGCGCGGCGACCGGCTCGGACCACGCCTGCTGCGCGGCCTCGGGCTGGTGCCAGCTCTCCTCGGCCGGGGCCGGGGCGTCGTGCTGGGCGGTGTCGCCGTTCCAGGCCCGCGACTCGTCGAGGATCGGCGCGAAGCCGTCCCGGACGTACGAGGCCGTGTAGGGCGAGGTGTACCGCGGGGCCGGCTGGTCGGACTCGACCGGCGTGGCCCAGCCCGAGTAGCCGCTGTACGCGGTGAACTCCGGGTAGGCGCCCGTCGGGGGCGAGACCTCGTGGCGCGGCTCACGCGTGCGCTCGGCGACCGGCGTCGGCTCCCACGCCTCGGCGGCGGTGGACTGCTCGACGTGCTCGACCGGGGCGTGCGCGGCCGGGGCGTCCTCGACGCGAGGGGAGCCGGACAGCGGCGCCGAGTCCTCCCACGCGGGGGTCGGGGACCACGCCTCGGCCTGCGGCGCCGGCTCGGGAGCCTGCTCCCAGCTCGACGTCGCGGCCCACGGCGCGGGCTCCTCGGTGCGCTCGGGCGCCTGCTCCCAGGAGGCGGCCGGGGCCCACTCCTCGGCGGCCGGCGCGGCGGGCCGCTCGGCCGGGGCGTCCCAGCTCTGCGTGGGGGCCCACTGCTCGGTCTCGTCGGCCACGGGTGCGGCCGGCGTGGACGCGGCAGCGGCAGGCTGCTCGTCCCAGCCCTGGCTCCACGAGCCGGTGGAGGACTCGTCCTCGTCGGGCACGAGGCCCGGGACGACGAAGCCCTGCGCCGCACGCTGCGGGGCGTCCGCCTGCTCGTCGCGCTGCGGCGCGCCCGGGAGGTCGGCCGGAGCCGGCGCGGGCAGGTCGCCACGGGTGCGGAAGCCGGAGAACAGGCCGACGCGTGCCTCGGGTGCGGCCGGGGCGGCGGGGGCCGGCGTGGCCTCCTCCTCCGGCTGCGCCCAGGCGGGCGTCGCGGCACGGGCACGGGTCGGCAGACCCGACTTGACCGGGGCCGCCTGGACCGCGGGCGTCCACCCCGAGCTGTCCCCGGCGAGCTCGGGCGACAGGGCCGTCGCCTGGGCCTGCGGGAGCACGATCTTGCTCTCGTCGAACGTCTTGTGCGACCGCTGCGGGAGCACCGGGTTCTGCGGCAGGGGGATCTCCGCGGAGTCCTCGTCGCCACGCAGGCGCCGGCGGGGCAGGCCGAGCGACGTCTCGCCGTCGGTCAGCGCCTGCAGGTCGACCGCCTCGACGACGGGCGCCTCCTCCGCGACCGGCATCCGGCGCTCGGGGGCCTGCGTCAGGGCCTGCTGCGGGGGCATCGAGCCGAAGACCGGGGTCTCGTTCGTCGTGAACAGCGTCACCGGGAACCGGACGGTCGTGACCGTGCCGGTGCCGCGCGGGCTCTTCGCGAGCGTGACCTCCGCCCCGAGGCGGTGGGCGATGCGGCCGACGACGAAGAGGCCGAGGCGCTGGGCGCCCAGGGAGTCGCTGGCCGAGGTCGAGCGGATCTTCTCGTTGGCCGACTCGAGCTCGGCGTCGGACATCCCGAGGCCGTGGTCGAGGACCTGCACGATCACGAACTCGCCGACGACACCCGTCTTGACCTCGACCGGCGTCTCCGGCTCGGAGAAGATCGTCGCGTTCTCGAGGAGCTCGGCGAGCAGGTGGGCGGCGCTCAGGGCGTTGAAGCCGAGCATCTGCGGGTCGACCGTGAGGTCGAGCTCCACGCGGTCGTACTGCTCGATCTCCGACGAGGCGGTGCGGATGACGTCCGAGAGCGGCATGGCGTCACGGACGCGGCGGCCCGAGTCGATGCCGGCCAGGACGAGGAGCGACTCCGCGTTGCGTCGCATGCGCGTCGCGAGGTGGTCGAGGCGGAACAGGTTCGCCAGGGTGTTCGGGTCTTCCTCGGAGCGCTCGAGCGAGTCGATGAACGACAGCTGGCGGTTGAGGAGGACCTGGTCACGACGGGCGACGTTGATGAACATCTCCGCGATCGAGCCACGGAGGGCGGCCTGCTCCTGCGCGACCTGGAGGGTCGTCGCGTTGACGGAGTTGAACGCGGCGGCCAGCTGGCCGACCTCGTCGGACGACTCGACCGGGATCTGCACGAGCTCGAGACCGGGTCCCTCACCGGGGACCGCGACCTGCTCGACGAGCTTGGGCAGCTGCTCGCGGACGTCACCGGCCGCGGCCGTGAGGCGCCGCAGCGGGACGGTGATGCCTCGGGCGACGACGACCGCGAAGGCGAAGGACGCGGCTGCGGCGAGCAGCGAGATCACGATCGTGATGATCGCCGCGGTGCGCTCCGCCGAGGCGGCGACGTCGGCCTCGGCCTTGCCCTCCGCGAGCATCTCGATACGCACGTCGTTGATGCTGACGAGCTGCTTCTGGATGTCCTCGGTCCACGCGACGGGGTCGACCGCCGTCACGGAGCCGGCGTTGCCGGTCGTGAGGAGGTTCCGCTTGCGCGTGAAGTCGGACGTCGGGTCCTCGCTCGGGAGGCGGATGTCGTCGCCGAGCGCGGCCAGCGCGACTCGGGCGTTGGCACGGGCCAGCTCCGTCGACGTGGTCTGCGTGTCGAAGTTGCGGACCGCCGCGGGCGACGAGGCCTGCGTGATGATGAGCCCCGTACCCTGCGTGAGCTCGTTCGCGAGGCTCTCGGCGAGGGTCACGAGCTCGTGGTACGCCGTGACGTACTGCGCGACCTCGCGGTTGTCCATCGTCTCCGCGACCTGACCGACGAGCTGGATCTGCCCGCCGATGATCTGGTCGTAGTTGCGCTTGATGATCGCGGCCTGAGAGTCCGTGTCCACCGAGCGGCGGACGGCCGGGAGCATCTCGTTGTGCGCGAGCTGTGACTCGGCGAACGCCGCGGTCACGCTGGCCGGGAACTCGTCCTGGTCGATGCGTGCCGTGAGCGGCTTCAGCTCGGCGAGCGTCTTGTCCGTTGCGGCACGGGCCGCGTCCAGCTGGGCCTGGTCCCTGGCAGGGGACAGCGAGAGCGCGCGCTCGGTCTGGAGGTTCGCCCCGAGGGGGGCGTACGCGTCCAGCACTTCCACGACGGTGGCAGCAGCGGCAGCGGTCTTCGCCGAGCGGAAAGCCCCGTACGAGATGTATCCACCAGCGATGAGCAGCACGATCATGGGCACGGCGAGGACAGCCAGAACCTTGGCGCGGATGCCAAGCCTGCGCAGCATGTCGACCTCTTTCCTTCACCCGACGCGGGCGTCGCACCGACGACGCCCGACGGAACCGCTCTGTGGAGAGGTTGCCGCACGCTTCTCATCGGCTACTGGACAGTGGACCATTAGCCCCGCGCAGAGTTTGCCACGACCTCACCCGCAGCGGTACGCCCCGGGTCCCCCTAACGTGGCGCTCATGCGAGCCGTCGTCGCCGCCCGAGCGGGCGGGCCGGATGTCCTGGTGTGTCACGAGATGCCCGATCCGGCTCCGGGACCCGGTGAGCTGCTGCTCGACGTGGTCGCCGCGGGCGTGAACCGGGCGGACCTCCTGCAGCGCGCGGGGAGCTACCCGCCGCCGCCCGGGGCGCCGGACTGGCCGGGCCTCGAGGTCTCGGGCGTCGTCGCGGCGCTCGGGGACGGCGTCGCAGGCCCGCAGGCGGGCGGCTGGGCGGTCGGCGACCGCGTCGCGGCGCTGCTCGCCGGCGGCGGCTACGCGTCGCGCGTGACCGTTCCTGCAGGTCACGTGCTCCCCGTGCCCGACGGCACCGACCTGGTCGACGCGGCCGGCCTGCCGGAGGCGGTGTGCACCGCGTGGTCCAACCTCGTCGACGTCGGCCGGCTCCGGGCGGGCGAGGTCGTCCTCGTGCAGGGCGGCTCGGGCGGGGTCGGGTCCGTCGCGGTGCAGCTCGCCGCGGCGCTCGGGGCCCGTGTCCTGGCCACCGCGGGGGGTCCGGAGCGCGCCGCGCGGTGCGAGGAGCTCGGTGCGGCCCTGGGGATCGACCACCGGGCCGGCCTTTTCACCCGGGTCGTGCAGGACGCGACGGCGGGTCGAGGGGTCGATCTGGTGCTCGACGTGCTCGGCGCGGGGGCGCTCGCGGACAACCTGGGGGCGCTCGCGACCGACGGGCGGCTCGTCGTCATCGGGCTGCAGCGCGGCCGGCGGGCCGAGATCGACCTCGGGCAGCTGCTCACGAAGCGGCTCAGCGTGGCCGGGACGACGCTGCGCTCGCGACCGTCGGCCGAGAAGACCGCGCTCGTGGCCGCCGTCCGCGAGCACGTGTGGCCGATGCTCGCCGACGGGCGCGTCCGGCCGGTCGTGCACGCCCGGCTCCCGCTCGAACGCGCCGCCGACGCGCACCGCCTGCTCGACTCGGGCGAGGTCTTCGGGAAGGTGCTGCTGACGACCTGACGGCCCGGGCTCCGGCGGGGCGTCGCGCTCCGCCGTGGGCTGCGGGCACCGCCGCTCGGGGCCGCGCGCGTCGAGGGCTCAGGTCAGGTCGAGCGCACCCGCCGCGAGCGCCGGGGCCAGCACGGGCGTGAGCGGGAGGCGCGGGATCAGCGTCGCCTGCACCGCGTGGTAGAGGTCGGCCTTGCCCTCCCACACCGTGCGCGAGACCTGGTTGTCCGTCCCGAGCTCGTGCCACCACGACCCGCCCGCGCGGTCGAGCAGGAACAGCTCCGCGTAGTCCCACCACGTCCGGTACCAGGTGTCGAACCGCTCGTCGCCCGTCGCGGCGTGCAGCGCGGCCGCCGCGGCGATCCCCTCGGCGACGACCCAGTGCATGCGCTCGCGCACGACGGGTGCGCCCACCCAGTCGACGGTGTAGACGAAGCCCGGTGCGCCGTCGACGTCCCAGCCCTCGGCGACCGACGCGTCGAACAGCGCGACCGCGTCGTCGAGCATCCAGCCGGGAGCGACGTCGCCGCGGGCCGTGAGCGCGGCGCGCGCGTGCAGGGTGAGCCGCGCCCACTCGAGCCAGTGGCCGATCGTCGCGCCGTACGGGCGGAACGGGTGCGCCGGGGTGTCGGCGTTGTACTCGAGGTCGGGCTGCCACCCGGAGTCGAAGTGCTCGGGGATCCGCCAGTGGTTCTCGCGCGCGTACCCGTGCACCACCCGCTCGACGACCCGGACCGCCCGGTCGAGCCACACGCGGTGCCCGGTCACGTCGGCCGCCGCGAGGTACGCCTCGACGGTGTGCATGTTCGCGTTGACGCCGCGGTACGCGTCGAGGTCGGTGAACGTGCGGTCCCAGCTCTCGACGGCCATCCCCGCCTCGTCGTCCCAGAAGTGCCGCTCCGAGACCGCGAGCGCCTCGTCCAGCAGCGCCCGTGCGCCGGGCCGCCCCGCGGCGGTCGCGCTCGACGTCGCGAGCACGACGAACGCGTGCGGGTAGGCGGCCTTGTCCGCGTCGAGCGGGCCGTCGGGGCCGACCTCGGCGAACCAGCCGCCGTGCTCCGGGTCGCGGAACAGCCCGTCGAGCGCCGCGAGCCCGTGGTCGACGAGCGCGCCCGAGCCCGGGCGGCCCAGCAGCACGCCGAGCGAGTACACGTGGGTCATGCGGCAGGTGATCCACAGCTCCGCGGGGCCGTCGACCGGCGCACCCTGCTCGTCGAGCCGCGCGAACCCGCGCCCCGGGACCGCGGACGGTCCGCCGAAGGCCAGCAGGCGGTCCGTCTCCTGCTCGAGCCAGCGGGCATGGGCAGGGGTCGCGAGCCACGTCATGCGCGCCAGCCTATCCAGGCCCCCGACCGCCTGCGGTGCGGGCCCGGTGCGACGAGAATGCTCCGATGAGCGAGCACACGAACGACGAGCACGCCCCTGACTCCCCCGCCGGGCGGACGCCCGCCGAGCCGGGGACCGACGCGCCCGCCACCGAGCCGACCGCGCACGCGCTGCCGGTCGACGGGCGGCACGGTCCGCGCGTCGTCGTGGTGGGGCCGGACGGCCGACCCGTCGCACCGGCGGAGCACCGCGCGGACGCGGCGCCGCACGACGACGGCGCCGACGCGGACGGCCCGGGCGGCGAGGACCCGGCGACGATGGTGGGGCAGCCCGCCAAGGTCATGCGGATCGGGACGATGATCAAGCAGCTGCTCGACGAGGTGCGCAGCGCACCGCTCGACGACGCCGCCCGCGCGCGGCTCGCGGAGGTGCACGAGCGGTCGCTGCGCGAGCTCGAGGAGGGCCTGTCCCCCGAGCTGCTCGACGAGCTGCACCGGATCACGCTGCCGTTCTCGGAGGACCGCTCGCCGAGCGACGCCGAGCTGCGGATCGCGCAGGCACAGCTCGTGGGGTGGCTCGAGGGACTGTTCCACGGGATCCAGACGGCGCTGGTCGCGCAGCAGATGGCGGCGCAGGCGCAGCTCACGCAGATGCGCCGCGCGCTGCCGCCCGGGGCCGGGGTACCGGGCGGGCTCGGCGGGCCCGCGCACGGTGCGCCCGGCGGCGAGCCGGCCGACCCGCGGCAGCGGCCCGGGCAGTACTTGTAGGGAGGTCGAGCCGGGGCGGTCGGTCCCCGGAGGCGCCGGGTGGGCCGCGGGCCCGTGCGTCAGCCGGTGCGGCGGGCCGTGAGCACGATCGCGACCGAGACGAGCGCGAGCCCGGCGACCTCTCCCCACGTCGGGAGCTGGCGCAGGACGACGACGCCCGTGACGGCCGCCGTCGCCGGGAGCATCGCGAGCAGCACCGCGAACGTCGCGGCGGTCACCCGGCGCAGCACGACCTGCTCGATCGCGTAGGGCACGACCGACGAGAACACCGCGATGCCGGCGACGAGCAGGAGCAGGTGCGGGTCGCGCAGCACGGGTGCGGCGGGCGCCGCGAGGAACGGCGCGAAGACGAGCGCGCCCACGGTCATCGCCACGGCGAGCGACGAGACGCCGTCGGGGCGCGCGCCCGCCGCGGGCGTCGCCCCGCCGGACGCCTGACCGGCACGGCCCGCGTCGTCGGGCACCGCGTCGTCACGCACCCCACCGCCCGCACGCCCGGCACCCGCGTCGGGCACCCCCGCGGCCCCGGCACCCGCGTCGCCCTCGGCGCGTCCGTGCGCCACGCGCCGCCCGAGCAGGATGTAGCCCGCCCAGCACACGGCCGAGACGCCGATCGCGACCAGCCCTCGCCCGGCGTCCGGCCCGGCGTCGAGGCTGACGCCGGCGAGCAGCACCACGCCCGCGGCGGCGACGGCGATCGCGACGCGCTCGCGCACGCTGCGCCCGGTCAGCGCGGCGACCGCGACGGGGCCGGCGAACTCGACGGCGACGGCGGTGCCGAGCGGGAGCACCTCGATCGCGACGTAGAAGGCGACATTCATCGCGGCGAGCACCGCGCCGAACAGCGCGGACGCGAGCAGGTCCGCGCGGGTCCACCGGAAGCGCCACGGCCGCCGCCACGCGAGGAGCACGAGCGCCGAGACCGCGATGCGCAGCCACGCGACGGTCGGGGCGGTGAGCACCGCGAAGAGCCCGACCGCGAGGGCCGCGCCGAGGTACTGCGTGAGGCCGGACCCGAGGAACAGCACCGGTGCGGGGACGGTCCGGCCGGCGCGCACGTCGGCCCCCATGCGTCTCCCCCGGTCGTCGGACGGGCACCCGGCCGCGTGCGCGGGCGCCCCGAGCAGCGTACGAGCAGACGCGCCGACCGCCCGCCCCGCGAACCGGGACGGGCGGTCGGTGCTGTCGTGCGCGGCGCGGGTGCCCCGCGGGTCAGCCCTTGACGGACCCCGCGAGCAGCCCGCGCACGAAGAACCGCTGGAGCGCGAGGAACACGATCAGCGGCACCACCATCGACACGAACGCGCCGGCCGAGAGGATGTGCCACTGCGCCCCGCGCGTGCCGGCGAGCTCGGCGACGCGGACCGTGAGCGGCGCGACGTTCGTCGAGCCGCCCGCGAAGGTCAGCGCGACGAGCAGGTCGTTCCACACCCAGAGGAACTGGAAGATCGCGAACGAGGCGATCGCCGGGGTGAGGAGCGGCATGAGCACCTGGAAGAAGATCTTCACGTGCCCGGCGCCGTCGACGCGCGCGGCCTCAACCAGCGACGGCGGGATGTCCTTCATGAAGTTGTGCAGCAGGAAGATCGCGAGCGGCAGCGCGAAGATCGAGTGCGAGAGCCAGATCGTCCAGAACGAGCCCGCCAGGCCCCAGTCCACGTACTGCGTGAGCAGCGGGATGAGCGTGACCTGGATGGGGATGACCTGGAGCGCGAACACCGCGACGAACAGGATGTTGCGGCCCTTGAAGTCGATCCACGCGAACGCGTACGCGGCGAGCAGCGCGAGCGAGATCGGGATGATCACGGCGGGGATCGTGATGACGAGCGAGTTCACGAAGAACGTCGAGAACGCGGTCGAGCTGCCGAACAGCACGTCGGTGTAGTTCTCGAGGGTCACGGCGGGGTTGGCGGGGAACGTCCACCAGCCCGTGCGGCGGATCTCCATGCGGGGCCGGAACGACGTGAGCAGCAGCCCGAACGTCGGGACGGTCCACGCGATCGCGATGATGATCGCCAGCGTCGAGGCCCACGGCGAGCTGATCTTCCCCTTCGCCTTGGCCGCACGCCGTTCCAACCGGGACAGCCGCCCCGGCTCCCGGTCCTTGACCGCCTGCTCGGCGCCGCTGACGAGCTCGATGCTCGGGATCCCTGTGCTCATCGGATGTCCTCGGAGAGTCGGAGCTGACGGACGTTGTAGACGACCAGCGGGATGACCAGCACGAACAGGATGACGGCGAGCGCGGCGCCGAGCCCGATCTCGCGGATCCGGAAGCTCTGCGTGTAGAACTCGTTGGCGACGACCGAGGTGCCGAAGTTTCCGCCGGTCATCGTCCGGACGATGTCGAACACCTTGAGCGTGCCCATCGCGATCGTCGTGACGACGACGACGAGCGCCGGGCGGATGCTCGGGACGGTGATGTGCCGGAACATGCCGATGCCGTGCAGGCCGTCGAGCCGTGCGGCCTCGACGATGTCGTCGGGGATGGCCTTGATCGCTGCGGACAGCACGGTCATCGCGAACCCGGCCTGGATCCAGATCATGACCGCGATGAGGAACAGCGTGTTCACGGGCGGGTTGAGCAGGAACTGCTGGGGCTCGAGGCCGATCCAGACGAGCAGCTGGTTGAGCAGGCCGATCTGGTTCACGTTCGGCTGGTCGGGGCGGTACTCGTAGACGAACTTCCAGATGATCGACGCGCCGACCATCGAGATCGCCATGGGGAGGAACACGAGGGTCTTCGCGAGGTACTCGAAGCGCGTCCGGTCGACGAGGACCGCGTACACGAGTCCGACGAACGTCGCGACGATCGGGACGAGGATCACCCACATCAGGGTGTTCCGCAGGACGACCTGGAAGGCCTCCTCGCCGAACGCGGTCGCGTAGTTGTCGAGGCCGACGAAGTTCTCGCCGGTGCGGTCGAACAGCGAGGCCCAGATGGTCCGCAGCCCCGGGTAGACGAGGCCGAAGCCGAGACCCAGGATCGTGGGCCCGAGGAACGCGACGGGCACGACCCACGGCGGCACCCGCTTGGGCCGGTCGACCGCGAGGAGGATCGCCCCCATGACGATCACGAACAGCGCGACCGCGACGAACATCAGGGCGAACTTGTGCCCGACGTCGTCCGCCTGCGTCAACCACTCGGTGACGGGCGAGAACTGCACCATGCTCCACCTCCACGACTTCTCTGGCCGGCCACCGGCGGCGGCGCCACCGGGTACGTGACGGGCCGCGGCGAGCGCCCCTGGTGGGGGACGCCCGCCGCGGCCTGGTGCGTGGCCTCCCGGGCCCGGGCGGACCTAGGAGGCGACGGTCACGACGTGGGCCAGGAGGCCTCGATCGCGTCGAGCACGTCCTCGTCGGACTTGTCGTTCGCGACCCATGCCGTCATCTCGGTCCAGAACGACCCGGTGCCCACGGCGCCCGGCATGAGGTCCGAGCCGTCGAAGCGGAACGTGTACTCCTCGTCCGTGAGGAGGTCGAACGCGAGCTGGTCGATCGGAGACTTGATGAGCTCGGGGTCGAGCCCGTTGTTCGCGGAGATCCAGCCCTGACCGGTGACCTCGGCCTTGGCGTTGGCCCACTCGGGGCTCGACAGGTACGACTGGAACGCGACAACCTCGGGACGGTCGCTGAACGCCGTCACGAACTCACCGGCGCCGAGCAGCGGCTTGTCGTCCTCGGTCGCACCCGGGAGGTAGAACGCGTAGACGTCGCCGTCCTCGGCGACCTCGAGCGACTCGTCCCAGTTGGCCTGGTAGAAGTTCGCCGCGCGGTGCATCCAGCACGTGCCGTCGGGGATGCCGTTGCCGGACTCGTTCCATGCCGCGGTCGCGATGGACTGGACGTTGCCGAGGCCGCCGTTGACGAACTCGTCGTTCTTCAGGATGTCGCCGACCGTGCCGAGCGCCTCGACGATCTGCGGGTCGTTGAACGGGATCTCGTGGTTGACCCACTGGTCGTAGACGTCGGGGCCCGCGGTGCGGAGCACGACGTCCTCGAGCCAGTCGGTGGCCGGCCAGCCGGTCGCGTCGCCGGACTCGATGCCGGCGCACCACGGGATGCCGTTGCCGTCGTCGACGATCTGCTGGCTCAGCTCCATGAGCTCGTCCCACGTCGTGGGGATCTCGTAGCCCGCGTCCTCGAACGCCATCGGCGAGTACCAGACGAACGACTTCACGTTCGAGCCGAGCGGCGTCGCGTAGAGCGTGCCGTCGACCGTCCCGTAGTTGACCCACTCCTCCGTGTAGAACTCGTTGGCGTTCTCCACCACGGGCTCGGGAGCGGGCTTGACCTGGTCCGGGAAGTCTGCGACGAGCGACTTCAGGAACCCGGGCTGCGGGACGTACGCGATGTCCGGCGGGTTGCCGGCGGTCAGACGCACGGGGAGCTGCGCCTCGAACTCGCGCGACCCTTCGTAGTCGATCTCGACGCCGGTGCAGTCGACGAACGGCTGGTAGGAGTTGATCTGCTCCTCGGACTCGGGGTCCACGATCGAGGTGTAGACCGAGACGGTCTTGCCCGACAGGTCGCCGTACTCCTCGAACGCGCTGCAGTCGGTCTCGCTCGCGGTCTCCTCGGCGTCACCGCCACCGCCGTCGCCGCCGCCCGAGCACGCTGCCAGGAGGAGGGTGAGTCCCGCCCCCGCTGCCACTGCCGCGGTCCCGCGGCGCCTGCGCATGCCGTTCATCTGACCTCCACGTCGTTGTGCGTCGCAGGCGACCCGCACCGACAGTGCGTCCTCGGCGCCGCGACCTTGCTGACGATGCAAGCGTTTACATTCCGTTGCCGCAAGCCGAAACCGCAGTTCAGCGGGTCACGATTACGTCACGAACGGGACGAGTCGCCCGCGGGCACCGGCCGCCCGCAGGGTGCTCACCCTCCTCTCACCGGCCAGCACTCGACCTCACCGACCGGCGAGAACCTCGACACGCGGCACGGTGGTCGACGAGCGCACGAGCAGCTCCGTGCCGAACACGACGTCCCCGGGCGGCAGCGGCTCGCCCGACACCCGGTCGAGCAGCACCCGGGCCGCCGCCCCGCCCTGCCGCACCGCGGGCTGCACCATGGTCGTGAGGCCGACGAGCTCCCCGAGCGCGTGCCCGTCGACGCCCACCACCGAGAGGTCCTCCGGCACGCGCAGCCCGCGGTCGCGCGCCGCGAGCACGACGCCCATCGCCATCTCGTCGGACGCCGCGAACACCCCGGTGACGTCCGGCCGCCGGTCCAGCAGGACGTGGGTCGACGCGCGGCCGCCGTCGACGTCGTAGCGCCCGTCGACCTCGAGGTCCGGGTCGGCCGCGAGCCCCGCGTCCGCGAGCGCCCCGCTCCACCCGACGCGCCGCCACCACGACGGCGCCGCGGGGCCGTCGTCGACCACCGCGCCCGTGACGTGCCCGACGACCCGGTGGCCCAGCTCGAGCAGGTGCTGCGTCGCGACCCGGGCCGTGCGCGCGTCGTCGAGCCGCACGACCACGTGCCCCGGCGCACCCGAGCCGACGAACACGACCGGCACCCCGAGGTCCTCGACGACGCGCACCTCGTCGGGCACGAGCGGGCCGCCGACGACGATCACACCGTCGACCCGGCGGCGCAGCGCCCCCGGGTCGAGCCGGCGCCGCGGCCGCTCGCGCTCCATGTCGAACGTGTGCAGCAGCGCGTCGTACCCGTGCTCGCGCAGCGCCTGCTCGGCGCCCTCGATGACCTCGGCGTGGAACCAGTGGTTGACCCACGGCGAGATGATCCCGACGGTGCGGGTGCGCCCGGTCGCGAGGCTCGCGGCCGTCGGCGAGGCGACGTACCCGAGCTCGTGGGCGACGGCGAGCACGTGGTCGCGCGTCGAGGGGGCGACGCCCGGGATCCCGCGCAGCGCGCGCGACACGGTCGCCGTGGAGACCCCGGCGACCCGGGCCACGTCCTCGATGCCGTGCGCCATGTCAGGGATTGTCCACCCCGCGGGCGTACGACGGCTCGTCAGACGAGCAGGCTCCGCAGCACCTCGAGCGCGCCGTCGTCGTCGATCGTGCCGGTCACCTCGTCGGCGGCGGCCCGCACGGGCTCAGCGGCGTGGCCCATCGCGACCCCGCGCGCGGCCCACCGCAGCATCTCGACGTCGTTGTTGCCGTCCCCGATCGCGACCGTCGCGAACGGCTCGACGGCGAGCGCGCGCCGCAGCTCCTCGAGCGCCGTGCCCTTCGACACCCCGCCCGGCGACAGGTCGAGCCACGCCGACCAGCCCACCGCGTAGGACACCTCGTGCAGGCCGACGCGCTCGACGAGCGCGTGGAACTCCTGCGGCGTCCCGTTGGGGTCGCGCATGACGACGCGGGTCACCGGCTCGCTGCACAGCTCCTCGAACGACACGACGCGGTGCTCGCCCTGGAGCTCGTCGGTCGGGAACGGCGCGCTGACCCGGAAGCCCGTCCCGACGTCCTCGACCGCGTAGAGCGCGTCCGGCATCTCGAGCCGGAGCACCCGCAGCACGGGTTCCGGGTCGAAGCGGATGACCTCGGTCACCTCGTACCCGGGGTCGAGCGACGGGTCGAGCCGCAGCGTGACGGCGCCGTTCGACGCGATCACCCAGCCGGTGTCGAGGCCGAGGTCGTGCGCGACGGGCACGGCCGAGATCGCCGAGCGCCCGGTCGCGAGCACCACGTGGGCGCCCGCGTCCCGCAGCGCGTGCACGGCCCCGCGCACCTCGGGCGAGATGACGCCCGCGTAGGACATGAGGGTCCCGTCGACGTCGAGGGCGACGAGGCTGCTCGCCACGCTGCGGGTGTGGCTCATCGCACCGGCTCCAGGGTCTCGAGGCCGCCGAGGTACGGACGCAGGCCCTCGGGCACGCGCACCGACCCGTCGGCCTGCTGGTGGTTCTCCAGGATGGCGACGATCCAGCGGGTCGTCGCGAGCGTGCCGTTGAGCGTCGCCACGGGCCGGAGCTCGCCGGTCGCGGTGCGCTCGCGGACGCCCAGGCGCCGGGCCTGGAACGTCGTGCAGTTCGAGGTCGACGTGAGCTCGAGGTAGCGCTCCTGCGTCGGCAGCCACGCCTCGCAGTCGAACTTGCGGGCCGCGCTCGACCCGAGGTCGCCCGCCGCGGTGTCGATGACCCGGTACGGCAGCTCGGCGAGCTGGAGCATCTGCTCCTCCCAGCCGAGGATGCGCCGGTGCTCGTCGGCGGCGTCCTCGACGGTGGTCCAGCTGAACGCCTCGACCTTGTGGAACTGGTGCACGCGGATGATGCCGCGGGTGTCCTTGCCGTACGACCCGGCCTCGCGGCGGTAGCACGCCGACCAGCCCGCGTAGCGCTTGGGGCCGCCCGTCAGGTCGAGGATCTCGCCCGCGTGGTACCCGGCGAGCGCGACCTCGCTCGTGCCCACGAGGTACAGGTCGTCGGCCTCGAGCCGGTAGACCTCGTCGGCGTGCGCGCCGAGGAAGCCGGTGCCGGCCATGACCTCGGGCTTGACCAGCGTCGGGGTGATGACGGGCGTGAACCCGGCGCCGAGCGCGAGGTCCACGGCCGCGTTGAGCAGCGCGAGCTCGAGCCGCGCCCCGATGCCCGTGAGGTAGTAGAACCGGGCCCCCGAGACCTTGGCGCCGCGCTCGGTGTCGATCGCCGCGAGCCGCTCGCCGAGGTCGAGGTGGTCGCGCGGCGTGAAGCCCTCGGCGGCGAAGTCCCGCGGGGTCCCCTCGTGGCGCAGCACCACGTAGTCGTCCTCGCCGCCGGGCGGGACGCCGTCCTCGATCACGTTGCCGATGCTGCGCGCGAGGTCGGTGGCGACGCGCTCCGCCTCGTCGGCCTCGGCCTGGAGCGCCTTGACGCGCTCCGAGAGCGCCTTGCCGTGCGCGAGCAGCTCCGCCTTCTCGTCGCTCTTCGCGGCCGCGACCTTCTTGCCGTGCTGCTTCTGCTCGGCGCGCAGCTGCTCGAACTCCGTGAGGGCCGAGCGGCGCCGGGAGTCCGTCTCGAGCACCCGGTCGACGAGGTCGGGGTCGTCGCCGCGCGCACGCTGGCTGGCACGGACGAGCTCGGGGTCCTCCCGCAGGAGTCGAAGGTCGATCACCGTCCGAGCGTATCGAGAGGTCCGACGACTGCGTCACGGGCATAACGGACGGGTCGCCGGGTGACGGGGCCCGTCCGCAGCCCGAGGAGGTGACCTGCGCCTCGATGGTGCGCCGCCGCGCGCGCGCCGGCGCACCTGCCCCTAGGTTGACCGCATGACATGGGAGGGCTGGCTCGCGCTCGCGGCCGCACTGATCGCGACGGTCTCGCTCGGGCTCGGTCTGTCGCTGCGCGGTCGTCAGCGCGACATGCAGGCGACCGTCGACACCGCACGCGCCGAGACCCGCGAGGTCGCCGACGCGGCAGACGTGCGGCACCCGCTCGTGGCGTTCGTCGCGAACCCGTCGAAGCCCGACGTCGCCGACCTGCGCGACGGCGTCCTGCGCGCCGTCACCGAGCGCGGCCACCCCGAGCCGCTGTGGATCGAGACGAGCGTCGAGGACCCGGGCGTCGGCCAGACGCGCGAGGCCGTCGAGCAGGGCGCGAAGGTCGTCGTGGCCGTCGGCGGCGACGGCACCGTCCGCGCGGTCGCCGAGGGGCTCGTCGGCACCGGGGTGCCGATGGCGCTGCTGCCGTCGGGCACCGGGAACCTGCTCGCGCGCAACCTCGACATCCCCGTGGCCGACGTCCCCGAGGCGCTGCGGATCGCGCTCGCGGGCCAGGACAAGACGATCGACGTCGGCTGGCTGCGGATCACGAAGTTCGCGCCCGAGGGCGAGGGCGTCGAGGGCCCGCCGGCCCCGCCCGGGACCCCGATGCACGAGCCGATCGACACGACCTCGGAGACGACCCCCGAGGCGCCGGCCGACCAGGACCACATCTTCCTCGTGATCGCCGGCGTCGGGTTCGACGCCGCGATGGTCGCCGACACCGACGACACCCTCAAGGCGCGCGTCGGCTGGATGGCGTACTTCGTGTCCGGCATCAAGCACCTGCACGGTCGGCGCCTGCGCACGATGGTGCGGCTCGACGACCACCAGCCGACCCCGGTGCGGCTGCGCAGCCTGCTCATCGGCAACTGCGGCAAGCTGCCCGGCGGCATCACGCTGCTGCCCGACGCGGTGCTCGACGACGGCTGGCTCGACATCGCCGCGATCGACACGCGCGGCGGCGTCGCCGGCTGGGCGCAGCTGCTCGGCGAGGTCGCGCTGCAGGGCGTCGGCGTCAAGACCGACCTGCCCAACAAGATCGGGCGCATCGACCACGCGCGGGCCCGCAAGATCCGCGTGCGCGTCTCGGGCGGCGAGCACGTCCAGGTCGACGGCGACCTCGTGGGGCGCGCGCTCGAGCTCACCGCGCGCGTCGACAAGGGCGCGCTCGTGGTGCGGGTGCCGAGCCTCTGACCGTCCGCGGGCGGGCCCTCGCCGGGCCACCCACCGCGTCCTGACCCGGCCGGGACCGCCCGAGGGTCAGACGACCTCGCCGCGCCGGAGCGTCGCGAGCCAGCCGCGCGCGTCGCGGAAGTCCGCGTCGGCGGTGCCGGTGTGGACGTCCGCCGGGACACCGTCGGCGCGGGGGTACGAGCCGAGGTACCGCACGTGCGGGCACACCCGGTGCAGCCCCATGAGCGCCTCGCCCATGCGCTCCTCCGCGATGTGCCCCTCGGCGTCCATCGAGAACGAGTAGCGGCCGAGCTCGTCGCCGATCGGGCGGGACTCGATGCGCGAGAGGTTCACGCCGCGCACCGCGAGCTGCTCGAGCATCGTGAGCAGCGCACCGGCCTCGTTGCTCGGCAGGTGCACGACGATGGTCGTCTTGTCGGCGCCCGTCGGCGGCGGGACCTCGCCCGGGCGGCCGATCACGACGAAGCGCGTCACGGCGTTGTCGTGGTCGGCGACGTCCGCGGCGAGCGTCTGCAGGCCGTAGTGCTGGACCGCGGGCGGCGGGACGAGCGCGGCGTCGAACCCGGGGCCGTCCGGGCCGCTGACGGGACGCCCGGTCGCGACCTGCTCGGCGACGAGCGACGCCGGGGCGGTGTTCGACGTCGCGGGCACGTGCACCACGTCGGGGAGGTTCTCCGCGAGCCAGCGCCGGCACAGCGCCCACGCGTGCGGGTGCGCGCTCAGCCGGTGCACCTGGTCGAGCGTGACGCCCGGCCCGGCGGCGAGCGTGAACCCGACGGGGACGAGCACCTCGCGCAGCAGCACGAGCGGCGTGCCGACCGCGAGCGCGTCGAGCGTCGCCGTCACGCCGCCCTCGGCGGTGCTCTCGATCGCGACGACCGCGCGGTCCGCGGCCCCCGTCCGCACCGCCTCGATCGCCGACACCACGTCCGCCTGCGGGAGGTACTGCGCCTCGTCGGGGCTCACGACCTGACGCAGCGCGGCCTCGGTGAACGTCCCGGCAGGGCCGAGATAGGCGTAGCGCAGGGCGGCCATGCGAGGTCCTCCGTGGTGCTCGGCAGTCGGTCGGGCCACCGGTGGACGCCCGCGCGTGCGGAGCGGGCGTGGACGTCCTGTGCACGCGTGCGGCGGTGGTCGTGGACGTCCCGGGCGGTCGCGGCACGACGGCAGGGCCACCGGCCCGACGAGCCTAGTGCGACCGTAGGCTGGACCGGTGCCCCTCCCCCACCCCGCGCGCCCGGCCGTGCCGGCGCGTGCGCCGCGCGCCGTCCTGACCCGGGCGGTCGGCCGGGCCGTCACCGGGGTCCTGGCCGGGCTGCTGGTCGCGGCCCCGGCGCTGGCGGCGGCACCGGCGCTCGGCCTCGCCGCCGCCGGTGCACCCACCGTCGCCCGGGAGGGCGCACCCACCGCCGTGCGCGACGACGCAGCCGCCGCGGTCAGGGAGGACGCGCCCCCGGTCGTCCTCGTCGGGACGACCGGGCTGCGCTGGGACGACCTCGGCTCGCTCACGACGCCCGCGCTGTGGACGCTCTCGCGCGAGGGCGCCGTCGGGACGGTCGCGGTGCGCAGCATCCGCACGTCCGCGTGCCCCGCGGACGGCTGGCTCGCGGTGTCCGCGGGCAACCGCGCCGGCGACCTGCTCGTCGAGGACGGCACGTGCCGGCGGCTGCGCGAGCCCCTGCCGGGCTCCGCGGTGCCCGGCTGGGCGGACTACGTGGAGTCGGCCGAGCTCGAGTCGTACGACGCGCGGCTCGGGATGCTCGGCGACACGCTGGTGAAGGGCGGGGCACGGGCCGTCGGCATCGGGCCCGGCGCGGCGATCGCGCTCGCGGGGTCCGACGGCGTGCCCGTCGGCGAGCACCTCGCCTCCCCCGTCGACCCGGACGACCTCGAGCGCCGTGCCGAGGACGCGCTGGCGACCGCGGACCTGCTCGTCGTGGACGTCGGGTCGGTGCGCGACCCCGGCTACGCGACGCGGCCCCGGCCCGCGAGCGACCCCGCGCTCGACGGCCTCGACGGGGTCGACGGCCAGAGCGTGGACCCGTCGCTCGACGAGGTGCACGGCACCGACGCCGTGACCGAGCCCACCCGCGGGGAGCAGGCGCAGGCGATCGACGCCCGTGTGCGCGCGGTGCTCGACGCGGTCGACGACTCCCGCACCGACGCGACCGTGCTCGTCGTCTCGCTCGCGGACTCCCGGCGCAGGGCGACGCTGCAGCTCGCCGCGGCGACCGGCCCCGTCGTGACGGGCGACGGCCGCTACGCCGACGCGTTCCTGGTCTCGGGCTCGACCCGTCAGCCCGGGTACGTGCAGACGACCGACGTGACGCCGACGCTGCTCACCGGGCTCGGGCTGCGGGACGTCGCCCCGAGCGGCGTGGTCGTCGGAGCGCCGATCCTCACCGCCGGCGGGCTCACGCTCGCGAGCGAGCGCGTCGCCGCGCTGATCGACGCCAACCGCCACGCGCTCGCGACGCAGCCGCTCACGGGCCAGGTGTACCTCGTGCTCGTCGGCATCAACCTCGTGCTCTACGCGCTCGTGTCCGTCGGGCTCAACGGGCGCGTGCTCGACTGGCTGCGCCGCACCGTCGCCCGGCGCTGGCCGGGCCGCGGCCGCCGGCTCGTCGCCGCGACGACCCGCCCCGCCGCGGTCCTGCGCCAGCTGCGCCTCGCGGGCGTCGCGGTCGCCACGTACCCGGTCGCGACGTTCCTCGCGAACCTGACGCCGTGGTGGCGCGCGAGCACCCCGTCCTACGCGCTCGCCGCGCTCGTCGTCGCGTGGATCGCGGTGCTCACCGCGCTCGCCCTGCTGCCGCGCTGGGGCCGCTGGCCGCTCGGGCCGCTCGGGGTCGTCTCCGCGGTCACCGCGCTGGTCCTCACGGTCGACGTCGCGACGGGCGCGCGGCTGCAGCTCGCCGCCCCGATGGGTGTCCTGCCGCAGGTCGCGGGCCGGTTCTACGGGTTCAACAACACCGCGTTCTCGCTGTTCGCCGCCGCGAGCATCCTGCTGACCGTCGCGATCACGAACCCGCTCGTCGCACGGGGGCGCCGCCGCCTCGCCGCCGCGCTCGTCGCCGTGGTCGGCGTCGTGGCGACCGTGCTCGACGGCCTGCCCAGCATCGGGGCGGACTTCGGCGGCCCGCCCGCGCTCGTGCCCGGGTTCGCGGTCCTCGCGCTCCTCGCGGCCGGGGTGCGGCTGACCTGGTGGCGCTCGCTCGCCGTGCTCGGCGCCGGCGCGCTCACCGTCACGTCGTTCGCGGTGCTCGACTGGCTGCGCCCCGCCGACGACCGCACGCACCTCGGCCGGTTCGTCGCGACCGTGCTCGACGGCGGGCTGCTGCCCGTCGTGACCCGCAAGCTGGAGCAGAACCTCGACAACCTCGTCGGGAGCGAGCTCACGCTGCTCGCCGCCGGCGGGCTCCTGCTGCTGCTGCTCGTGCTCGGCCGCCCCGTGCGCACCGCGGTCGGGGCACCGGACGGCGGCGCCTACGGCTGGCTGTCGTCGGGCGCGCCGCTGACCCGGCTCGGGACCGACGCCCCGATGCTGCGGCCCGGGCTCGTCGCGCTCGCCGTGACGCTCGGGATCGGCTTCGCGCTCAACGACTCGGGCGTGCTCATCCCGGCGATGGGCGGGGCGCTCGCGGTGCCGCTGCTCGTGGCGGCGTGCGCGAGCTGGATGCTCACGCTGTCGCCAGGGGCGCCCGAGCCGGCGGAGGCGCCGGCCGGCGCGCCCGCGGTCGTCGCACCGGCGGCCACGAGCCGGGCCGGCGACGGCCCGGACGACCTCAGCGGTGCGTCCGAGGGGGCCGCGGCCCGGGGTTGACGGTCGAGCGAACCGCGCCCGCGGCCCGGCGCACGCGGCGCGCGTTCACGGCGAGCTGGACGTCGCGGTACTGCGCGGCCCGGTGGAGCTGGCCCTTGAGGTCGGTGCCCGACGGGCGGTGCCGCAGGTCGCACGGGACCTCGACCGCGACGAAGCCCTGCCGCAGCAGGTCGATCGTCATGCCCGTCTCGACGCCCCACCCGCGCGCGAGGGGCGTCGCGGCCTCGAACGCCTCGCGCGTGAGGCAGCGCATCCCGGACAGGGGCTGCGTCGGCGTCCAGCCCGTCATGGCCGCGATCGCCCGGCGCGCGGCACCGACGACGATGCCGCGCCCGCCCGCACCCGGCTGGGGCGGCAGGAGAGCGATCGAGAAGTCGGCCGAGCGCTCGAGCACCGGCGGCACGAGCGGCGCCGTGTTGACCGCGGTGTCCCCGAGGTCGCCGTCGATGAAGAGCAGGAGGCGCGGCGGGCGGTCCGGGGCGTCGCGCATCGCGACGACGGCGGCCCCGGTCTCCATCGCGGCGGCCTTGCCCCGGTTGTGCGAGTGGCGCACGACGACCGCGCCGGCCTCGCGCGCGACGTGCTGGGTGTTGTCCTCGGAGCCGTCGTCGACGACGAGCACGAGGTCGACGTGCGGGATCGCGCGCGCCGAGCGGACGGTCGCGGCGATGCGGCGGGCCTCGTCCTTGGCGGGGATGACCACCGCGACCCGCTGGCGCGAGCGCGCCCCGGGGACCTTGGTGGTGGGGCTCGTGAGCGGTTCGCCCGTCCGGGGGCCGCGGGGGGCCGCGCTCCGGGACGGCTCGCCGTCGGAGGAGGTGCGCGCCGCGCCGGTGCCGCCCGCCGAACCGGCGGACCTCGCGACGGGCCGGGTCGCGGTCCTCGTCGGGCCGCCGCGCGGCAGGTCACCGGCGACCCCGGCCGAGCCGGACCCGGTGCCGTGGAGGGTCGTCACGGGCGCCTCGTCGTCATTGGCTTCCCCGCGCGTCCCGGTCACGGGCGCCAGCCTAGCGAGCCACCGAGGGGTGTGCCGCCCGCGCCGCCGAATCACCCGCGCGGGGCGGGCGGACGGCCGGGCGGCACACGCCGAGGTGCGGACGTGCTGGTCAGCGCAGCGTGACCTGGCGGGCGACGAGCCCGGCGCGGGCGCGGCGCGCGTTCGCGTCGAGCGGCGCGGTGTCCGCGAGCGCGGCCTCGAAGCGGGGCGCGAACTCGGCGACGGGCTTCTCGAGCTCCTCGGCCTCCGTGCCGCGCGCGAGCTCCCAGACGGGCACGACGAGCCCGCTCGAGCGGAAGTAGCCGACGAACTTCGCGTCGTCGAACCCGGACTCGCGGCGCGCGTGCAGGCGGGCGAGCGCGTCGAGGACCTGCTGCTCGTCGTGCGGCTGGGCCCAGCGCAGGAACTCGCGCGAGCCGAGGCGCGCCCAGTACGCCGAGTCGACCGACGTGAGCCGGACCGTCTCGACGATCCCGGCGTCGGCCTCCTCGATCGCGCCCTGGAGGTCGGTCGTCATCTCGGTGTCCGGCGCGAGCCAGTAGGAGAAGCTCGGCTGGACGGTGACCTCGAACGGGACGCCCAGGTCGAGCACGTCCTGCAGGCGCGGGCCGGGGCCGGGCAGCCCGCCGGGCTGGACCGCGGTGCCGGGCTCGACCTCGATCGCGGCGAGCAGGTGCGCGGCGAGGTCGCGGCTCGCGTCGCCCGAGCCGCTCGTCGTCTGCAGCGCGAGCAGGATGACGCCGTCGGCGCGGTGCAGCGCGGGCCAGCCCATCGGCAGGACGGTCGTGACGAGCACCTCGCGCGAGCCGTGCTCGGCGGTCGTGCGGGCGGTCGCGGTCGCCGCGGGGACGACCTCCTTCAGCGCGACCCAGTCGGGCTCACCGGGGAGCCCCTCGAACGGGCGCAGCACGAACGGGACAGATGCAGAGGCCATGGCGCGAGCCTACCGACGCGCGACCGGGCCGGCCGCACGGCGGTCGGGCGCCGGCGGCCGTGCGCGTCACCGGACGACGGTCAGACCAGACCCTCCTCGACCGGCAGGTGCCGGATCGACTCGCTGCCGTGCCGCCGGTCCGCCTCCTTGCCGAGCCGGCTCGTCAGCAGGTGCACGAGCTTCTGCACCGCGCCCATGCACGCCTCCTCGGCCGAGGAGCCGTGGTTGGTCACGGACAGGTTCTTGTGCCCGGTGACCTGCGCGTCGAGCGTGCACCGGTGGTCGTTGCCGTCGGAGCTGCCCGACGCCTCGTCCGCCACGTGCACCTCGACCGTCATGACCCGGTCGCCGAAGCGCGCGAGCGACTGCTCGAGCGACTCCTCGACCCGGTCCTGCGCCCTGTCCTCCACGGTTTCGCCGTGCTTGCTCCGCCACTGGATGTCCATGCCTCCACGACACCGGCAGCGGCGGGTGCGCGCAACCGGACGCCCGTCCACCACGGCCCTCCCGCGGCCCGGCGCCGGACCGCGCGACGGGCGGTGACCGCCCCTGTGCCGGGCACTTCACCCGGTGGCAGGATCGGGGCATGGATCCCCGCGCAGGAACCCCGGCCCAGACCTCCGACCTCGTCGACGTCGACGCGCTGCTGACCGCGTACTACGACCGCGTGCCCGACCTCGACGACCCCGCGCAGCAGGTGGTGTTCGGCACGAGCGGGCACCGCGGGTCGAGCCTCGACGGCGCGTTCAACGAGGCGCACATCGTCGCGACGACCGCGGCCATCGTCGAGTACCGCCGCTCGCAGGGCACCGACGGCCCGCTGTTCATCGGCCGCGACACGCACGCGCTGTCCCGCCCGGCCCTGGAGAGCGCCGTCGAGGTGCTCGCCGCCGCGGGCGTCCAGGTCTACGTCGACGCGCGCGACTCCTACACGCCGACCCCGGCGGTCTCGCACGCGATCCTGCTGCACAACGGCGCGACGAGCACGGAGGGTGTCCGGACCGGCAACGGCGGGAGCTCGCAGGGCACGGGGCTCGCGGACGGGATCGTCGTGACCCCGTCGCACAACCCGCCGCGCGACGGGGGCTTCAAGTACAACCCCCCGCACGGCGGTCCCGCCGACTCGGACGCGACCGGCTGGATCGCGGCGCGCGCCAACGAGATCCTGCGCACCGGCGTCGGCCAGGTCGCGCGCACGCCCCTCGAGCGGGCGCTCAAGGCCGACACGACGCACACGCACGACTTCATGGCCGCGTACGTCGACGACCTCGCGAACGTCCTCGACCTCGACGCGATCCGCTCGGCCGGCGTGCGGATCGGCGCGGACCCGCTCGGTGGCGCGGCCGTCGAGTACTGGGGCGCGATCGGCGAGCGGTACGGGCTCGACCTCACGGTCGTGAACCCGCGCGTCGACCCGCAGTGGGCGTTCATGACGCTCGACTGGGACGCCAAGATCCGGATGGACTGCTCGTCGCCGTACGCGATGGCGTCGCTGGTCAACCGGATGACCGCCGCGGACGCCGGCACCGCGCCGTTCGACGTGGCGACCGGGAACGACGCGGACGCGGACCGCCACGGCATCGTGACGCCGGACGCCGGGCTGATGAACCCGAACCACTACCTCGCGGTGGCGATCCGCTACCTGTACTCGGGTGCGCGCCCGGGCTGGAACCCCGACGCGGCGATCGGCAAGACGCTCGTCTCGTCGTCGCTGATCGACCGGGTCGCCGCGTCGCTCGGCCGCCGCCTGCTCGAGGTCCCGGTGGGCTTCAAGTGGTTCGTGCCCGGTCTGCTCGACGGGTCGGTCGGGTTCGGCGGCGAGGAGTCCGCGGGGGCGTCGTTCCTGCGCCACGACGGCCGGGTGTGGACCACGGACAAGGACGGGCTGATCCTCGCTCTGCTCGCCTCCGAGATCATCGCCACGACCGGGAAGTCCCCGTCGCAGCACCACGCCGAGCTCGTCGGGGAGTTCGGGGAGTCCTGGTACGCGCGGGTCGACGCGCCCGCGACGCTCGAGCAGAAGGCCACGCTCGGCAGGCTGTCGCCCGAGCAGGTCACCGCGACGTCGCTCGCGGGCGAGGACATCACCGCGCGGCTCACCGCGGCGCCCGGCAACGGCGCGTCGATCGGCGGGCTCAAGGTGACGACCGAGAACGCGTGGTTCGCCGCGCGCCCGTCGGGCACCGAGAACGTCTACAAGATCTACGCCGAGTCGTTCCGCAGCCCCGAGCACCTCGCCGAGGTGCAGGTCGCGGCGAAGGACGTCGTGTCGGACGCGCTGGGCTGAGCCGGCCGCGCCCGGCGCCCCCGACGCCCCCGGTCCCCCTCGCCCGACGGCGGGGGCCGGGGCGTCGTCGTGCCCGGCCCCGGTGACGCCGAGGGGACCGGGTGGTGACCGGCGCGCGGGGCGGGTGCGTCAGCCCTCGCGGTGCGGGGGCTCCTGCACGAGGTCCGCGTACTCGGGGTGCCGCTCGACGTACTCGCGCACGAACGGGCACAGCGGCACGACCGGCACGCCCTCGCTGCGGGCCTGGTCGAGCGCGAACCGGGCGAGGCTCGAGCCGACGCCGTGACCGGCCGCCGCGTCCTCGACCTCGGTGTGCGTGATCACGAGCGCGCCGCCGCGGCGCTGGTAGCCGACGAGCCCGACGCGCGCACCCTCGGGGGTGTGCGCCTCGAAGCGGCTCTCCTTCGGGACGTCGGAGTAGGTCAGGTCGTCCGGGGTCAGGGTGCTCATGCGGACGATCTTGCGTCGCGCGGCCGCCGCGCGCCACGGCTGGCGGCCCACGTCCGGAGGTCCGTCCCCGTCGGCCCGCGCCCGGCGGCCCAGCGTCAGCACCACGTACGCGAGCCCTCCCGCGACGAGCCCCCAGAACGGGGACGCGACGGTCAGCACGGTGAGGCCCGAGGCGGTGACCGCGAGGGTCAGGAGCGCCGCCTCCGACGTCGGGCCGTCGCCCGAGAAGGAGTCCTTGGTCGCGCCGAGCAGCGCCCCCAGCAGCGCCGCCCCCGCGAGCGCTGCGACGAGGTCGCCCGGGATCGCGACGAACAGGGCGACGAGCCCGCTGCTCACGAGGCTCAGCGCGAGGTAGAACACGCCGCACCAGACGCCCGCGACGTAGCGCCGGCGCCGGTCGTGGTGCGCCTCGCGGCCCGTGCAGATGGCCGCGGTGATCGCCGCGAGGTTGATCCCGTGCGCCCCGAACGGCGCGAGAGCGGTCCACACGGCCGCGGTCGAGCCGACGAGCAGGCGGTCGTCCGGGTCGTAGCCGTCGTTGCGCAGCACCGTCAGCCCGGGCGCGTTCTGCGAGGCCATCGTGACGACGAGCAGCGGCAGCCCGACGCCCACGACCGCGCCGAGGTCGAACGTCGGCACGGTGAGGTGCGGGCCGTCGATCCGCAGCGTCACGTGCGGGTTCCCGAGCTCCCCGGTGAGGACCGCGAGGAGCACCCCGACGACGAGCCCACCCAGCACGGCGTACCGCGGCGCGACGCGACGCCCGACGAGGAACGCCGCGACGAGCCCGCCGGCGACGAGCGGGGACGCACCGACCGCGAGCGCCGCGGTGAGCACGAACGGCAGCAGGACCCCCGCGAGCATCGCCGAGAGCACCTGCCGGGGGACGAGCGCGAGGAGCCTGCCGAACAGCCCCGAGAAGCCGAGCACGGTCGCGACGACGCCCGCGACGAGGTACGCGCCGACGACGTCCGAGAACCGGTAGCCGCCGAGCGTGGTCACGAGCAGCGCCGCGCCGGGGGTCGACCACGCGGTGATCACCGGCTGCCGCGTCACCCAGCTGAGCACGAGGCACGTCAGGCCGCTGCCGAACGAGATCGCCCAGACCCACGACGTCGTCTCGGCGACGCTGAGCCCCGCGTCGTCGGCGGCCTGGAGCACGATGAGGAACGGCCCGGTGTAGGAGACGAGGACCGCGACGAAGCCCGCGACGACGGCGGAGACGGAGGTGTCGCGCAGGAGCGAGCGGCGGACCGGTGCGTCCGGGGTCGCGGGGACGGTGCCCGGGGTGGTGGGCGTCGGGGGCTCGGCGGCGGCCATCGCGTCAGTCAACCCGGCGGGCCGCACCGCCGCTCCCGACGTCCGCGATGAGGGCAGCGTCCTCCCGGGGGCGGCCGCCGGGGCGGGCAGTGCCGTCGGTGACGGTCCCGCCGTCCCCGGCGCGCGCAGCCACTCCCGACGTCTACCGCCCGTCGGGCGACGACGCCACAGTCGGCCGCAACCCGCGCGGCTCGACCGGTGCGGCCGGCGCCGTCGAGCCCGGCGGCACCGGGTACGGGGAGCCCGACGGCGACGGGGTCGGCATCGGGAACGACGGGCGGGGGTCGGGGTCGTTGCACGAGCTCAGCGTGTCGAGCGCGTCGGCGCTGCACGTGTCGTGGCCGTCGCCGCCGTCGAGCCGGTCGTTGCCCTCGACGCCGTCGGCGCCGCGCAGCGTGTCCTTCCCGCCGGCGCCGCGCAGCAGGTCCGCGCCGGGCCCACCGACGAGCGTCTCGTCCCACCGCGCGCCGGTCAGCAGGTCGTCGCCGTGCCCGCCGACGACCTCCTCGATGTCGGGCGACGCGCTCCACGGCGCCGGCACCCCGACCGCGTCGCCCTCGCCGGGCGCCCCGTCCCCGCCGACGCCGTCGAGGCTCACCGTGACGGGTCCCGTGCGCGCGCTGTAGTCGGCGACGTCCCACCCGCGGCCGCCGAGCAGCTGGTGCGCGCCGTCCGGCGCGGCGCCCGTGACGAACCGGTCGTCGCCCTGCCCGCCCTCCGAGCGGCCGCTGTCGGCGCCGGCGTCGAGCACGTCGGCGCCCCAGCCGCCCTGCAGCAGGTCGTGGCCGTCGCCGCCGAGCAGCACGTCGTCGCCCGCGCCGCCGATCAGGACGTCGTCGCCGCCGAGCCCGGACACCCGGTCGTCGCCCGCGCCCGCGCAGACCACGTCCGCGCCGGGGGTGCCGGTGAGGACGTCCGGGCCGTCGGTGCCGCGGAGCGTGCAGGGGTGACCCGGGGCGGTGTCGTACCGGAGGTAGTCCCAGGTCGAGCTGCCCTGGTGGGTCTCGAAGCCCAGGGCGACGGTGCCGGCCCCGCGTCCGGTCAGCGTGCGGTCGAGGACCGTGCGGCCGTCGACGGTGAGGCGCAGGTGCCGGCCGCGGGCCTCGAGGTGGTACCGGTGCCAGCGGTGCGTGCTGAGCGGGACGACCTCGCGGTCCTCGTACGGGTAGAGCAGGCACAGCTCGCCCTCGCCGAACCCGATCTGCACGAGGTCGGTCTGGTCACCCACCCACAGGAGCGTCGCGGGGGTCCCGGTCTGCTCGTCGAGGCAGCTCTTCGTCGCGTCGGCGCCCAGCCGCATACGGAACTCGACGTCCCAGCCGGTCAACCGGTTCGCCGAGCCGGTCCACTCCGCGGGCTCGGTGTACTCCAGCAGCATGACGAGCGTCTGCTCGCCGATCGTGATCGCGCCGCCGCGGGTCGAGACGACCGGGTCGCCGCCGAACCCGCGCACCTGCCACGGGGCGGTCGGCGTGCGCCGGAACTCCTCGCGCTGGACGTCGCCCGCCCAGGCCGGGCCGGGCGTCAGCAGCAGGGCGGCGAGCGCCGCGGCGGCGGTCAGGCCGAGCCGGGTCCGTCTCATCGTCGAGCTCCCCCCACGTGTCAGGTGGTGAGCACGGTAGGGGCCGCCGGCGCAGCGCGGCCCGGGTCGGCGCGTGCGAAAGGGTTCACGGGCGCGGCACCGCACGTCGGGGCAGCCGGGCCGTGACACCGACCACATGGTCGGATTCTTGGTGGGCGGCGTCGGACCCCGGTGCGACACTGGGAGGGTGCTCCGCCCCTACCGTGACATCCTGTCGCGGCCGGGCGCTCTGGCGTTCTCCGCGTCGGGTCTGCTCGCACGCCTCCCCATGTCGATGGCCGGGATCGGCATCGTCCTGCTGGTCGAGGCGCTGTACGACTCGTACGCGCTCGCCGGTCGCGTCTCGGCCGTCTACGTCCTGACCCAGGCCCTCTGCTCCCCGCGTCTCGCGCGGCTCGTCGACGGCCACGGCCAGGCCCGCGTCATGCGCCCGGCGATCGCCGTCGCGTCGATCGGGCTGGTCGGCCTGACCGTGGCCGCCGCCCTGCACGCCCCGACGCCCTGGCTGTACGCGACGGCGATCGTCGCGGGGGCCACGATCGGCTCGTTCGGCGCGTTCGTCCGCGCGCGCTGGAACCACCTCGTCCGGTCGCCGCGCGAGCTGCACTCGGCGTACTCGCTCGAGTCCGCGGCCGACGAGCTCGTCTTCATCGTCGGGCCCGTGCTCGCCACGACCCTCGCGGCCGGCGTCACGCCCACCGCGGCGCTCGTCGTCGCGGTCGCCGGGATGCTCGTCGGCGGCTACTGGTTCCTCGGGCTGCGCGCGACCGAGCCGCCGCCCAACCCGCCCGTCGTCGGCGCGCCGCGCACGCGCTCGGTGCTGCGCTCGGGCGGCATGGTCGTGCTCGCGATCGTGTTCGTCGGCATGGGCACCGTCTTCGGGGCGACCGACGTCGCGACCGTCGCGTTCGCCGAGGAGAACGGCCGCCCCGACCTCGCGGGCGTCGTGCTCGCGGTGTTCGCCGCCGGCTCCCTGATCTCGGGGCTGCTCTACGGCGCGCGGCACTGGGTCATGCCGCTGTGGAAGCGGTTCGCGCTCGGCATGGTCGCGCTCGGCATCGGGGCGTCGCTGTTCGTGCTCGTCACCTCGATGACGGTGCTCGCCGTCGTCATGTTCGTCGCGGGCTTCGCGATCGCGCCGACGATCATCAACGGCAACGGGCTCGTGCAGCACTTCGTCGCGCGGGAGCGGATCACGGAGGGTCTGACGATCGTCGGGACGACGCTCGGGGTGGGCGTGTCCGCCGGGGCGTCGCTCGCCGGGCTCGCCATCGACGCGAGCGGGTCGCACGGCGGGTTCCTCGTGGTCGTCGCCGGCGCGGGGCTGATGGTCGTCGCGACCGCCGTCTCGCTGCGCACGCTGCGCGCCGGCACCGCGGACCTCGGCACCGACGTGGACGCCGCGCTCACGCGCGAGGACGCCACGGGCTGACGCTGCGACACCCGTCCGGCCCCGCCCCCCGGACCCCACCCGCCGGCGCGGACGACAGCGCGCGGCTGCGCCGAACGGGTGCACCCGTCCCCCGCGCCGACTGTCTGTGACGCAACACACACCGCCGCTCCGGACCGCCCATCGACGGACGATTCCCGACCACTCGTACGGCATCTGTGCAGGTCAGCGCGTCACGACGCCGCCGGCGGCGCCCCGCCGCCGGCGGAGCAACGGACGTCACCGGGACGAGGGAGCCCGCGAGCGGCTCAAGCCCCCGGGGCGAAGCGGTCGATACGCACATGTCGACCGTCGCGCTGAGTGGAGATGTCCCATGTTCGTCCGCCTCCGGGCTGCCCTGACCGGCACCTCCACCTCCCCGCAGCGCCGCCTCGTGCGGCGCTCCCGGGTCGCCGTCGTCGTCATGAGCCTCGTGCTCGCGCCGCTGACCGTGCTCGGCGGCGCCTCCCCGGCGCAGGCCGCGCCGATCCGCGACTTCACGCCGGTCTTCTCCGCGAACACCAACGGGGAGATCCTCGTCGCGGCGAACACGCTCATGACGTGCAGCACCACGAGCGGCGCGACGGGCGCGGCCTCGTGCGCCGCGGCGCGTGCGGCGACGAGCGGCAGCTACAGCAACAACGACTACGCGATGCAGTACGTCGACGTCGACGCGAACGCCGCCACGTTCAACTCGTCGTCCGCGACGCTGACCCTCCCGGCGGGAGGCGGCGTCCTGTTCGCGGCGCTGGTCTGGGGCGGGCGCACGCGCGGCACCAGCGCCGTCGGGAACAACCCGTCGCTGCGCGGGCAGGCGCTCCTCACCGTCCCCGGCGGGACGGTGAGGACGGTGACGGCCCGCGCGGCCGACGTCGCGGTCGCCCCGACCGACCAGTGGGGCACCGCCTACCAGTCGTGGCTCGACGTCACCGACGTCGTCGCGGCCGCGGGCAGCGGGAGCTACACGCTCGCGAACGTGCAGTCCGCCGCGGGCGTCGACAACAACTACGCGGGCTGGTCGCTCGTCGTGGCCGTCGCCGACCCGTCCGCGCCGGCCCGCAACCTCACCGTCTTCACGGGCCTCGCGTCCGTCGCCAGCGGCGACCCGCTCCCCACGTTCACCGTCAGCGGCTTCCTCACGCCACCGAGCGGCCCCGTCCGCACGACCGTCGGCGCTGTGTCCTACGAGGGCGACATGGGCCTCACCGGCGACACCTTCACGCTCAACGGCACCCCGATCACGAACCCGCTGAACCCTGCCACCAACGTCTTCAACTCCACGGTGAGCGACCGCGGCGCCCAGGTGGGGACGCGCACCCCGGCGTACGCGAACCAGCTCGGCTTCGACGCCGACCTGTTCAGCGCCAACGGCGTCCTGCCGAACAGCGCCACGAGCGCGCGCATCTCGCTCACGACGTCGCAGGAGCAGTACTTCCCGGGCGTCGTGACGTTCTCGACCGAGCTGTACGACCCCAAGCTCCTCGGCACCAAGACCGTGGTCGACGACAACGGCGGGCAGGTCCTGCGCGACGACACCCTCACCTACACGGTGCCCGTGGAGAACATCGGCCTCGACACCGCGTCGGTCAGCCGCTTCTTCGACGCCATCCCGACCGGCACGTCCTACGTCCCCGGGTCGATCACGGTCGACGGCCGGCCGCTGACCGACGCCACGGGCGACGACCTCGCGGAGTACGTGCCCGCGGGCGCGCTCGGCCAGGGCCACGTCCTCGCCTACCTCGGTGCCGGGGCGACGCCGGCGCAGGGCGGGGCCATCCCCATGTCGACCGGGACGGCGCAGCACCTCGTGACGTTCCGGGTCCGGGTCGGCGCCGACGCGACCAACGGCCAGCGCCTCGTGAACGCGGCCGCGCTGAGCTACCGCGGGCACACGACCGAGGCGTCGTCCTCGTCGGCCACGAACGCGGTCCTGAGCCCCGTCGTCACGACCCCCGTCGCGGGCAACGCCCCGCCGACCGCCTCGTCGCACATCGTCACCCTGACCCCGGCCCCGGGGGCGCGCACGCTCGGCGTCGACGTGCTGGCCGGTGACACCGACCCGGACGGCGACGCGCTGGGGGTCGTCGGGGTGACCGACGCCTCGGGTGGCGAGCTCACGGTCGCCTCCGACGGCACGGTCACGTACGCGCCGCGCGACGACTTCGCCGGGCGCGACGTCTTCACCTACACGATCCAGGACACCGCCGGGAACCGCGCGACCGCCGTCGTGCAGGTCGAGGTCGTCAACACGGCACCCGACGCGGTCGACGACGCCGCGACCGTCCCCGCGTCCACCACGACCGCGGTCGCGGTGCTCGGCAACGACACGGACGCCAACGGCGACACGCTCGCCGTGCGGTCCGTGAGCCCGACGAGCACGCGCGGCGGCACCGTCGCCCTCGTCGGCGGCGAGGTGCGCTACACCCCGGCCGCCGGCTTCCGAGGGCTCGACTCGTTCACGTACGTGGTCGAGGACCCGCGCGGCGGCTCGGACACGGCGACCGTCAACCTCACCGTGACCAACAACGCCCCCGTGGCGAACCCCGACACGTACACGGTCGCGGCCGGGTCCAGCGCCGCGCTCGCGCTGACCACGAACGACACGGACGCCGACCGCGACGCCCTCACGGTCGCGCTCGTCACGGCCCCGAGCCACGGCACCGTCACGCTGAACGTCGGCGGCACGGGCACGTACACGCCCGTCGCCGGGTACACCGGGCCGGACTCCTTCCAGTACCGCGTGACCGACTCCCAGGGCGCGACGAGCGCACCGACGACCGTGCACGTCACCGTGAACGGCGCCCCGGTCGCGGTCGACGACACCGCGTCGACGACGACGGGTGCCGCGGTCGACGTCGAGGTCCTCGACGACGACACCGACCCGAACGCCGACGCGCTCGCGGTCACCGCGGTCACGCAGCCCGCGCACGGCGCGGCGGTCGTGCTGCCGGGCGGCCACGTCCGGTACACCCCGGCGACCGGCTTCGCGGGGACGGACACGTTCACCTACACCGTCTCCGACGGGACCCTCACCGACACCGCGACGGTCACCGTCACGGTCGCGAACGCGAACCCCGTCACCTCCCCCGACGCCACGGGCACCGCGACCGGGACCCCGGCGACCGGCGTCGTGGTCCTCGGCAACGACACCGACCCGAACATCCCCGGCACCGCGCAGACCCTGCGGGTCACGGGCGCGACCGCGGACAACGGCGCGACCGTCGTGGTGAACGCGGACAGCACGCTGACCGTCACCCCGGCCGCGCGGTTCGCCGGGGCGATCACCGTCACCTACACCGTCTCCGACGGTGCCGGGGGCACCGCCACGGGCACCCTGACCGTCACGGTCGACAACGCGACGCCGACCGCGGCGCCGGACGGCCCGGTCAGCACCCCGACGGGCACCTCCGTCCTCGTCGACGTGCTCGGCAACGACACCGACCCCAACGGCGACGCCCTGACGCTCGTGCCGGGCTCGCTCGGCACCCCGGTCGACGCGGGCGGCACGACGCGCGGCACGGTGCGGGTCGAGGACGGCCAGGTCCGCTACACGCCGCCGGCGGGCTTCAGCGGGACCGTGACGTTCGACTACACGGCGACCGACCCGGGCGGGAAGACGTCCACGTCGACCGTGACGGTCACCGTCGACAACGCGGCACCCGTCGCGGTCGACGACGCGGCGCCCGTCGTGGCCGGCGGGGTCCTCGAGCTCGACGTGCTCGCGAACGACACCGACGCCAACGGCACCGCGCTCACGGTCACCGCGGTGACGCAGCCGGCGCACGGCACCGTCGTGGTGCTGACGGACGGCCGGGTGCGCTACACGCCCGCGCCCGGGTTCGCGGGGACGGACACGTTCACCTACACGGCCGGCGACGGCGCGCTCGCGGACACCGCGACCGTCACGGTCACGGTCACCAACGCGGCCCCGGTGGCCGACGACGAGACCGCCACGACCCCGACCGGCACCCCGGTGACGGTCGACGTGCTCACGGGCGACACCGACCCCGACCTCCCCGGCACCACCCAGACCCTGCGGGTCACGGGCGCGACCGCGGACAACGGCGCGACCGCGGTGGTGAACCCGGACGGCACCGTCACGGTCACGCCGGCCCCCGGTTTTGCCGGGACCGTCACCGCCGTCTACACCGTCTCCGACGGCGCGGGCGGCACCGACACCGGCACCGTGACCGTCACGGTCGACAACGCGGCCCCGGTCGCGGACGACGACACCGCCACGACGCGCGCCGGGACCCCGGTCACCGTCGACGTGCTCACGGGCGACACCGACCCCAACATCCCCGGCACCACGCAGACCCTGCGGGTCACGGGCGCCACCGCGGACAACGGCGCGACCGCCGTGGTGAACCCGGACGGCACGCTGACGGTCACCCCGGCCCGCGGGTTCGCCGGGACCGTCACCGTGAGCTACACCGTCTCCGACGGCGCGGGCGGCACCGACACCGGGACGCTGACCGTCGCGGTCGACAACGCGGCGCCGGTCGCGGCCGACGACTCCACGGCGACGCCCTACGGCACGGCCGTCGAGGTCCGCCCCGTGGCGAACGACACCGACCCGGACGGCGACACCCTGGTGCTCGTGCCCGGCAGCGTCACGGCGCCCGTCGACGCGGGCGGCACGACGCGCGGCTCCGTCACGGTGGTCGGCGACGTCGTCACCTACGCGCCGCCGGCCGGGTTCAGCGGGCCGGTGACGTTCACCTACGAGGTCACCGACGGCACCGTGCGCCGGAGCGCGACGGTCACCGTGACCGTCAGCGCGGCAGCCCCGACGGCGAACCCGGACACGGCGACCGTCCGTGGCGACGAGCCGCTCCGGCTCGACGTCCTCGGCAACGACACCGACCCCGACGGCGGCACGCTGACGCTCGTCGCGGTGACGCAGCCGACGCACGGGACGGTGACGATCGTCGGCGACGAGGTGGTCTACATCCCGGAGCCCGGGTACGCCGGCACCGTGAGCTTCACGTACACGCTCAGCGACGGCCAGGGGGGCACGTCGACCGGCACGATCACGCTGGACGTGGCGGGGACGGTCCCGTCCGCCCCGGCGCCCGTCGCCCCGGTGGCCCCGGTCCCGACCGCACCCGCGCCGGTCACGACGCCGGGCGGCACGGCCTCGGGTGCGCTGCCCACGACCGGCGCCGAGCCGGGGCTGCTCGCGACGCTCGCGTCCCTGCTGCTCGCGGCGGGCGGTGTCCTCGTCGGGCTCACCCGCCGCCGGCGCCGCGGACGGCACGCGTAGCACGACGAGCACGGCGAGGGCCCCGGACCACCACGGTCCGGGTCCCTCGCCGTCGGGCGGCAGTCGCTAGGGTCGGCGGGTGCTCGACGAGACCGCGGACGTGCGCGACGACGCCGTCCCCCCGCAGACCCTCCGTGACCTCGGCCGCGTGCTCGCCCCGCTCGGCGCGCCCGCCCACGTGGCGCTCCTCACCGGGGGCACGTTCGCGACGACGTACCGCGTCACGCTGACCGACGGCACCCGCGTGGTCGTGAAGACCGCGCCGACCGGGACCGACCGGCTGCTGCGCTACGAGCACGACCTGATCCGGACCGAGGCCGAGGTCTACACCCTCGCCGCGGACCGGCCCGACCTGCTCATGCCGCGCGTGCTCCTCACGGACTTCTCCCGGACGGTGCTGCCGAGCGACGTCGTCGTCGTCAGCCACCTCGACGGGGTCCCGCTCGTCGACGTCGCCGCGCCGTCGGCCGCCGTGGGCGCGCGCGTCGACCACGAGCTCGGGGCGTTCATGGCACGGCTGCACACGGTGACCGGGGACCGCTTCGGGTACGTCGGTCCGGGGTCGGGGCTGACGGCGCCGACGTGGCCCGAGGCGTTCGGCCTCATGCTCGGCGCGCTGCTCGACGACGCGGCCCGCTGGAGGACGCCGGTGCCCGACGCGGAGGTCCGCGCCGCGCTGGCCCGGCACACCGACGCGCTCGCCGAGGTCACGACCCCGGTGCTCGTCCACGGCGACCTGTGGGCCGGCAACCTGTTCGTCGAGCCCGGGACCGGGGAGCTCGTCGGGGTCATCGACACCGAGCGCTCGCTGTGGGGCGACCCGCTCTACGAGCTCGTCGGTGCCGACCAGATGGGGGCGCGGACGGCGCCGCCGACGCTGCTCGCGGGATACGCCTCGGCCGGGGGCGCGTTCGCGCTCGACACCGCCGCGGGGCGGACGCGGCTGCAGCTCTACCGGCTGTACCTGAGCCTCGTTCTGCTCGTCGAGATCGCGCCGCGCGCCTACACGGGCGACTGGCTCGTGCCGCACCGGGCGACCGCGGAGCGGCTCGTGCGCGAGGCGCTCGACGTGCTGCTCGCGCGGGCTTGAGCGGGCGTCCCCGCCGCCGGGTCAGCCCGGCAGGTCGTCGAGCACGCTGAGGGCGTCGCGGACCTCGGCCATGATCGCGGTCATGGCGCGCTCCGCCTCGGCCGGGTCGCCGTCGTGCACCGCGCGCGCGACCGCCTCGTGGGCCTCGAGCGCCTCGGGGCGGACGATGTCCGGCATGAGCCCGTGCCGGGTCCGCCCCGCGAGCACCTCGGTCACGACGCCGGTCAGCGCGGCGAACATCTCGTTGCGGCTCGCGCGCAGCAGCAGCCCGTGGAACTCGACGTCGAGGTCGAGGAACACCTCGCGGGCGCCGTCCTCGCCGTGCGCGCGCATCCGGGCCGCGAGGTCGACGATCCGCTCCCGGTCCCGGTCGGTCGCGTAGCGCGCCGCGGCGCCGGCGGCGAGCGGCTCGACGGCGGCGCGCAGCTCCGTCAGCGAGCGCAGCTGGGCCTCCCGCTCGCTGCCCTGCAGGCGCCAGCGGATGACGCGCGGGTCGAAGACGTCCCACTCGACGACGGGCCGGACGACGAGCCCGACGCGCCGCTTGGACGTGACGAGCTGCATGGACTCCAGGAGGCGCATGGTCTCGCGCGCGACCGTGCGGGAGACGCCGAACCGTCGCTGGATCCGGTCGAGCGTGATGATCGCGCCGGGCTGGATGACGCCGCCGGTGATCTCCCGGCCCAGGGCGTCGAGCACCGAGCTGTGCAGCACCTCGGCGCCCACGCCCGATCACCTGCCCCTTCGCACGGTGCCGGCCGGGAGAAGATCCCGGTCCGGTGGGCCCTCGCGGCCCGGCGAGAGAGTACCGTGCACGCCCGACAACGCACATTGGTATCATCTTTCATGAACCGGCTGCGGGTGCGAGGATGACGCCAGGGCAGACGACGACGTCAAGGAGCACGCACGCATGAGTGAGATCCAGCACCTCGTGGTCATGGGGGTCTCCGGGTCCGGCAAGACGACGGTCGCCCGGATCCTCGCGGACCGCCTGGGCTGGCCGTTCGCCGAGGCGGACGACCACCACCCCGAGGCGAACGTCGCGAAGATGGCTGCCGGGACCCCGCTCACCGACGAGGACCGCTGGCCGTGGCTGCGGATCATGCGCGACTGGCTCAGCGAGCAGGCCGCCGCCGGCCGCTCGACCGTCATCACGTGCTCGGCGCTCAAGGTCGCCTACCGGGACGTGCTCCGCGAGGCCGAGGGCCGCGTGCGGTTCGTGCACCTCGCCGCCGCCCCCGAGGTCATCGGCGGCCGCCTCGAGCACCGCAGCGGGCACTTCATGCCCCCGTCGCTGCTGCCCTCGCAGCTCAGCACGCTCGAGCCGCTCGCCGAGCACGAGGACGGCGTGAGCATCGCCGTCGACGTCCCGCCCGACGAGGTCGCCGACACCGCCCTGCGCGGGCTGGGGCTCGACGCGCCCGCACGCACCTGACGCCGAGCCCTCGCGGGACCGCCGACCTACCCTGACCGCATGGGTCCGCACGACCAGGTCTGGCACCTGCACCACGGCGACCGCGTCGTCGCCTCGCTGCACGTGACCGAGGCGGACTTCCCCTGGCTGCGCGCCCGCGTCGAGCCGGCCCCGGGCTTCGACGCCGTCGCCCCGCTCCTCGCGGAGGAGGCACGGCTCGCGGACGCGATCGACGGCGACGTCACCGCCGAGTGGGAGGCGGCCCGCGACCGCGTCCGGGCCGCGACCCGGCTCAGCCGTCCCGACGGGCGGGACGTCCGGGAGTACCTGCTCCACGTGGACGGCTCGGAGGCGTGGTGGCGCTGCGGCGACGAGGGCGCCGGCGCCGGCCGGTAGCCTCCACGGCCGTGGGACCGTGGCCGCGCCGTCCGCCACCCCCCGGCATGCGGCCCGTCCGCGCGCGGGACGTCCCCGCCGTCGCCCGGCTCGCGGCTCGGGCGATCCTCGCGCCGTCGCGCCCGTGGGTGCGCCGCGGGGCGGCTGCGCCGGTCACGGCCGCGATGCCCGGGCAGACGACGAGGCGCCCGGTCACGTGACCGGGCGCCTCGTCGGGCCGCGTGGGCGGCGGTGGTGCGTCAGTACCCGCGCGTCGGCTCGTCGTGCGAGCCGCGGGAGTCGGGCGTCGTGAAGTCGTCGCTCGACTGGATGTCGCCGCTCGTCCCGACCGTGCCCGACACGTCACCCGCCCACTGCGTGCCCGAGGGCGAGTCGGCGGAGTAGGTGACGTCGTCCTTGGACGTGCCGGTGCCCGTGGACGTGTCGTTGCCCTTGGACCCGGTGAGGCCCGTGCTCGCGACGGCACCCTTGACGGCGGTCGCCGCCTTGTCCACGAGCGTCGAGCCCTGCTCCTTGGCGAACTGGGTCGCCTGCGACTCGATCGTGCTCACCTTGGACTGCACGCGCGGGTCGTTCCAGAGGTGGTTCGCCTTGGCCTTGATGACCTCGAACTGCTGGCGGCCGGCGCGCGTGCCGAGCACGTACCCGACACCTGCGCCGACAAGGAACACTGCCTTGTTCTTCATGTGCGGTCCTCCGTCTGCTGGGGGGAGCGGACGTCTCCCGAGGAGCCGAGCCTAGGGAGGAGTGTCCGGTTCCGCCTCTCGGGACGGCGCCCTCACCACGGGATCTGCGGCGAGCGGTACCAGCGGAGGCCCGCGCGGTCCCAGGACCGGGCGAGGTGCCGGACCCGCACGCCGAAGCCCTCCCACGACCGCCGGTCTCCTTGCGTCCACGCCACCTCGGCGACCGCCGCGAGCCTCGGCAGGAGCAGGAAGAACAGGTCCTCGGGCGTGCGGACGGTCTCCGTCCAGATCGCGGCCTCCACCCCGACGACGCTGCTCTCCGGGACGCCCGGGACGACCGCGAGCGGGTCCCAGTCGTAGGAGTCGCGCAGCTCGACGTGGCCGGCCCACTCGAGGCCGATCGGCGTGCTCGCGTCGTACTTCAGGTCGAGGTACACCTTGCTCGCGGGCGACAGGAGCAGCAGGGCGCCCGCCTCGACCGCCGGGCGCACGAGCTCCGCACCGTCGCGCTCGTCCCACAGCTGCACGACCGTCCCGGGCGTCAGCGTCGCCTTCGCGACCTCTTGCCAGCCCACGACCGTCTTGCCCGCGCCCTCGACGATGCGTGCGGCGGTCTCGACGAGCCGCGCGTACTCGGCGCGCTCCATCGTGTGCACCTCGTCGCCGCCGACGTGGACGTACGGGCCGGGGGTCATCGCGGCGACGTCGGTGAGCACGTCGCGCAGGAACGGCTCGGTCGTGGGAAGGTCGGCGTGCAGGCGGCTGAAGCCGACCTCGATGCCGGTGTACGGGTCGGTCGGCTCCCCGGACGGGGTGAGCTCGCCGAGCGCGTGCAGCGCCGCGTTGACGTGCCCGGGCAGGTCGATCTCGGGGACGACGGTGATGCCGCGGGCGCGCGCGTAGGCGGTGAGCTCCGCGAGGTCGTCGACCGAGTAGTAGCCGCCCGGGTCGTCGCCGACCGCGGTCTTGCTCGAGACGTCCACGAGCTGCGGGCGCGAGGGCACGTCGAGGCGCCAGCCCTGGTCGTCGGTCAGGTGCAGGTGCAGCACGTTGAGGCGCAGGCTCGCCATGACGTCGACGACCGTGCGCAGCACCTCGGGACCGAAGAAGTGCCGGGCGACGTCGACGCTCAGCCCGCGCCAGCCGAAGCGCGGGGCGTCCACGACGACGACCGCGGGGAGCCGCACGGCGCCGGGCCCGGCGTCGGGGCCCGGCGCGGCGAGCTGCTCGAGCACCGTCGCGGCGTGCAGCAGGCCGTCGACCGCGAGCGCGCTCAGCGTGACCCGGCGCTCGGTGACCTCGACCCGGTAGGCGCCGACGGCACGCTCGGGCGAGAGCCCGGCGTCCGGCAGCCCCAGCGCCGCCGCGTCGTCGACGAGCCGCAGGACGACGGTGTCCGGCTCGTCGGCGCCGTTCGCGGTCACGGGGACCGCGAAGCCGGCGAGCCGCGAGAGGCGGTGCGCGACCGTGGAGGCGACGTCGGGCAGGGCGCCGGCGACGACGCGCGTGCGGGGGCCGAGGACGTAGCCCGGGCCGCCCGTCGTCGTCGCGCTCAGCGGGGCGGGCACCAGGGGCAGGTCGGTCATCCGGCGTTCTCCTCGGTCGGGGGGCGTGCTCGGCTCAGGGGCGCGCGGCGTCGGCGTCCGCGTCGACCCACGCGCCCGCGCGCAGCACGCGCACCGGCAGGAGGTCGTCGTCGACCACGAGCACGTCCGCGCGGCGCCCGGCCTCGAGCGCCCCGACGTCGCGCCGGCCGAGCACCGTGGCGGGCGTCGTGGCAGCGGCGTGCACCGCGTCGACCAGCGGCACCCCGGCGGCGACGGTGGCGCGCACGACGTCGACGAGGTGCGCGGTCCCGCCGGCGATCGCCCCGCCCTCGGCGAGCCGGGCGACGCTGTCCGCCACGTCGACGTGGAGCGTGCCGAGCCGGTAGGAGCCGTCGGGCATCCCCGCGGCGGACATCGCGTCGGTGACGAGCGCGATCGCACCGGGCCCGACGAGGTCGAACACCGCGGCGACGGTCGCGCCGGCGAGGTGCGTGCCGTCGGCGACGAGCTCGACGACGGCGTCCCCGCGCGCGGCGGCGGCGAGGCACGCGGCGACGGGGCCGGGGTCGCGGTGGTGCAGCGGGCGCATGCCGTTGAACAGGTGGGTGACGGTGGGCCGGCCGGAGCGGCTCGCGACGGTCGCGAGCGCGCGGACGGCCTGCGCGACGCCCTCGGTTGCGACCTCGGCCGGCGCGTCGGTGTGCCCGATCGAGGGGACGGCGCCGACCTCGGCGAGCGTCTCGACGACGCCGCCCTCCCCGAGCACGCCGGGGACCTCGGGCGCGACGGTCATCGTGAGCAGGTGCCCGCGGGCGACGCGCGCGACCTCCCGGACGAGGCGCGAGCGCCCGTCGAGCACGAGCGCGGGGTCCTGCGCGCCGCAGCGGGCGCTCGACAGGAACGGCCCCTCGAGGTGGATCCCGGCGATCTCCCCGGCGTCGGCGAGGACCGCGAGCGTCGCGGTGCGCTCGAGGAGCGTCGCCTCGGCGGCGGTCACGAGGGACGCGACGAGCGTCGTGGTGCCGTGGCGCAGGTGCTCGCGGACGGCGGTGCGCGCCTCGTCGGGCGTGGTGGCGTCGGGGAAGCTCGCGCCGCCGCCGCCGTGGCAGTGCAGGTCGACGAGCCCCGGGAGCAGCGTGCGGGGGCGCTCGTCGGCCGGGGGGACGTCGAGCCCGGCAGCGGCTGCAGACACCGGCCCGACCCACATGATGTGCTGGTCCCCGACCACCACGAGCGCGTCGTCGAGGACCTGCTCCGGGGTGACGACCCGGCCGCGGATGACGGTCGTGTGAAGCGCAGGTCTCGATGTGATCTCGGCCACTCGAAGATCTTGACACACCCTTGTTAGGAAGGTCTACTAACAAATGTGACGACGCGCACCCTCCGCCCGACGGACAAGGTCCTCCCGGAGCACGGACGCGCCCACAACCGGGCCATGCTGCTGCAGCACCTCTTCCACGAGGGCCCCGGTTCGCGGGCCGACCTGGCCCGGGCGACCGGCCTCACGCGCGTCACCGTCTCCGACCTCATCGCCTCGCTCATGGCGGAGAACCTCGTCGAGGAGCTCGGGCTGAGCCCCGAGGCCAAGGTCGGCAAGCCCGCGATCCTCGTGGGGCTGCGCACCGAGGCCTTCCAGATCGTCGCGCTCGACCTCACCGACGACGAGCACATGCACGGCGCCGTCCTCGACCTGTCCGGGACGCTCGTCGAGCGCCGCTCCGCCCCGGTCGACGGGCGCACCGGACCCGCCGCGGTCGACGCGCTGCTCGCCTTCGCCCGCGAGCTCGCCGCGACCGCGACCTGCCCCGTGCTCGGCGTCGGCGTCGGCTCCCCCGGCGTCGTCGACGACGAGGGCGTCGTGCTCCAGGCGCCCAACCGCGAGTGGTTCGACGTGCCGCTCGCCGCGACGCTCAGCGCCGGGCTCGGCCTGCCCGTGCACGTCGCGAACGACGCCAACGCCGCGGTGCTCGGCGAGTTCACGTACGGCGGCGCGTCGGGCGAGGGCCTGCTCGTCCTCACCGTCGGCCAGGGCGTCGGCGCGGGCATCGTGCTCGACGGCGCGCTCGTCCAGGGCCACCGGCACGCCGCCGGCGAGCTCGGCCACGTCACCGTCGTCGACGACCGCGACGACCACGACACCGCGCCCCTCGGCCGCGCCGCGCACTGCGCGTGCGGACGCCGGGGCTGCCTCGAGACCGTGCTGTCGGTGCCGGCCCTGCGCCGCCGCGTCGCGGACCTCGACCCCGAAGCCACCGACGCCGCCCTGGCGTCGGTCGGCCGGCGCCTGGGCATCGCCCTCGCACCGGTCGTGAGTGCGCTGAACCTCTCCGAGGTGGTTCTCAGCGGCCCCCCCGAGCTCCTGGACGGCCCTCTGCGCGACTGCGCGCTGGCGACCCTGCAGGAGCGCACCATCCCGGTCATCAGCAGCGACCTCCAGCTGCGGATGACCCCGCTAGGCGAGGACGGCACCCTCCTCGGGGCCGCCGTCCTCGTGCTGTCGGGACAGCTCGGGTTCAGCTGACGAACCCGAGCTGCCCGCCCTGCAGTCGAGAGCTACCGACCAGCGAGAGCAACCGGCAAGACGGTGCGGCCACGCCAATGACCCGCACCGCCGTGACACGACATGGGAAGGAACCCCCACCGTGAGGATTCTACGTAGTGCAGCGTTCGCGACCGTGGGACTGCTCGCGCTCGCCGCGTGCAGCTCCGGCGCCGGCGACGACGCCGAGACCGACGCCAGCCCCGACGGCGGCACCGAGATCCGCCTGTGGCTCAACGGGACGGACACGTCCGACGAGCTGCGCGAGTACCTGATCACGACGTTCGCCGAGGAGAACCCCGGCTCGACGCTCGTGATCGAGGAGCAGGACTGGAACGGGCTCGTCCCCCGCCTCCAGACGGCCCTGACCTCGGCCGACCAGACCCCCGACGTCGTCGAGATCGGCAACACCCAGACGCCGACGTTCGCCTACGCGGGTGCGTTCAGCGACGTGAGCGACCTCTACGAGGAGGTCGGCGGCGAGAAGCTGCTCCAGGGCTTCGTCGACGCGGGCAAGGTCGACGACACCGTCTACGCGCTCCCCTACTACTCGGGCGCCCGCGCGGTGTTCTACCGCAAGGACCTGTTCGCGGCGGCCGGGGTGTCCGTGCCCACGACGCTCGCCGAGTTCAACGACGCCGCGGTCAAGCTCCAGGCCGCCAACCCGGCCGGGACGCCGAACTTCTCGGGCTTCTGGTTCCCCGGGCAGGACTGGTACAACGGCACCGCCTGGATCTACACGCACGGTGGCGAGCTCGCGGTCAAGGACGGCGACGAGTGGGCCGGCGCGCTGTCGAGCCCCGAGTCGCAGGAGGCCCTCGCCGAGGTCCAGACGCTGTTCCAGACGGGGACGAGCGCGCCCAAGGACGCCGACTCCAACGAGCCGTGGGTCCCGTTCAACAACGGCGAGGCCGCGATGTTCTCGGCGCCGACGTGGGCGCGTTGGAGCATCGACCTGCCCGAGTGCAACAAGGCCGTCGACCCCGAGGACGAGTCCGAGGAGGCCAAGGCGCTGCGCACCGAGCAGCAGAAGTGCAACGAGGAGAAGACCGGCGTCTTCGCGCTCCCCGGCACCGAGGCGGGCACGCCCGCGACGGTCTTCGCCGGTGGCTCGAACCTCGCGATCCCCGCGAAGTCCGAGAACCAGGAGCTCGCGCAGAGCCTGCTGAAGATCATCTTCAGCGAGGAGTTCCAGGTCATGCTCGGCGCCAACGGGCTCATCCCGGGCAACTCGGAGTACGCCTCGTCGCTCGGTGACGACGTGTACGCCTCGGCCGCGCTCGACGCCGCACTGGGCGCCAAGCTCACCCCGGCCGCCGAGAAGTGGGCCGACGTCGAGGGCGCGCGGATCCTGGAGGACTTCTTCCAGCAGGTCGCGAGCGGTGCGGACCTCAAGACCGCCGCCGCCGAGGCCGACCAGCTCCTGGCCGACACGCTCAACTGACCCGGCGAGGACTCCCCGGGGGCGCTGCGCGACACGTGCGACACGTGCGCCGGTGCCCCCGGGCCCCCGCCCGACCCCCTGGAGCACCCATGTCCGGCCCCCGTCTCGGCCGAGCGGTCGCCCCCGCCGCACCTCCCCCGCCCGGCGTCGTGCCGGCCCCGGGCCTCACACCCCCCGACCTGCCGCCCGCCGGCCTGCCGCCCGCGGCCGCCGGCACCCGGCCCCCCGTCGTCCCCCGCCGGCGCCCGCTGCGCACCCGGCTCGGCGCCTACCTGCTGCTGGTCCCCGCGACCGCCGCGGTCGCCGTGGGCCTCGGCTACCCGCTCGTCCGCCAGCTCGTCCTGTCCTTCCAGGAGTACGGCCTGGCCCAGCAGTTCGGCCGGCCCGCGGAGTGGGTGGGCCTCGCGAACTACCGGACGCTGCTGTCCGACCCCTACGTGTGGGGCGTCATCGGCCGCTCGATCGCGTTCTGCCTCGTCAACGCCGCGCTCACGATGGTGATCGGCATGGCGCTCGCGGTGCTCATGGCCAAGGTCGGCCGCGCCGCCCGCATGACGCTGCAGGTCGGGATGCTGCTCGCGTGGGGCACCCCGGTGCTCGCCACGATGACCGTGTGGCAGTGGCTGTTCGACTCGCAGTACGGGGTCATCAACTGGCTGCTGGCCGAGCCGCTCGGGCTCGACGGCTGGCGCTACCACTCGTGGCTGATCGAGCCGCTGTCCTTCTACGCCGTCGCGACGGTCATCGTCGTGTGGATGAGCGTGCCGTTCGTCGTCTTCACGGTGTACGCGGGCCTGCTCCAGGTCCCGACCGAGACGATGGAGGCGGCGCAGCTCGACGGCGCGAACGGCTGGGACCGGTTCCGGCTCATCACCATCCCCATGGTCAAGCCCGTGCTCTTCGTCGTCGCGCTGCTCCAGGTGATCTGGGACCTGCGCGTGTTCACGCAGGTGTACGTGCTGCAGCGCGCCGGGGCACCCACGCGCGACACCCACCTGCTGGGCACCTACATCTACTCGCTCTCCAAGGAGTTCTCGATGGCCGGAGCGATGGCCACGATCATGCTGGTCCTGACCCTCGCCCTGACCTGGTTCTACATCCGCCGGATGCTGCGCGAGGAGGAGCTGTGAGGGCCACCGTCGGGCGCTGGTCGCTCGGGACGGTCGCCGTCCTCGTCGCGGTCGTCTGGGTCTTCCCGATCTACTGGATGATCTCGAGCTCGTTCCTGCCGTCGAACCGGCTGCAGACGCCGACGCCGACGTTCTTCCCGACCGACGGCACGATCGCGAACTTCCGAGCGGTCTTCCGCGACTCGACGTTCTTCGAGTCGTTCCGCACGTCGCTCGCCGTGACCGCCGTGACGCTCGTCGCCGCGATCCTGTTCGCGTTCGTCGCGGCGCTCGCCGTGTCCCGGTTCCGGTTCCGCGGGCGCAAGTCGTTCATCGTCGCGATCCTGGTCGTGCAGATGATTCCCGCCGAGGGGCTCTTCATCTCGCAGTACCAGATGCTCGACGGCTGGGGCCTGGTCAACGCCGTGCTCGGCCTGACGATCGTGTACGTCGCGGCGATCCTGCCGTTCACGATCTGGATGCTGCGCGGCTTCGTGACCGGCGTGCCCATCGAGCTCGAGGAGGCCGGCATGGTCGACGGGCTCTCGCGCACCGGCGCGTTCTTCAAGATCACCTTCCCGCTGCTGGCCCCCGGGCTCGTCGCGTCGGGCGTCTACGGGTTCCTGCAGGCGTGGAACGAGTACACGCTGGCGCTGGTCGTCATGACCGAGCCGTCGCGTCGCACGCTGCCGCTGTGGCTGCAGGGGCTCGTCGAGGCGAACCGCGCGACCGACTGGGGCGTCGTCATGGCGGGCTCCACGCTCATCGCGGTGCCGGTGATCCTGTTCTTCCTGTTCGTGCAGAACAAGATGACGAGCGGGCTCGTCGCGGGGGCGGTGAAGGGGTGAGTCCAGCGACGGACGGGGGCGTCACTGTGCAGGTCGAGGGGCAGGTGGGCGAGCAGGTCGACGGGCTGGTCGGAGAGCAGGGGGACGTGGGCGCGCAGGTGGACGGCGGGGCCGGTGCGGCCTCGGGGCTGGCGGGCACGTCGCTGGACGGGCGCACCGCGGGCGCCGCCCCCGGTGGTCACGCTCCCGCGCCCGACGGCGGCCCGCGCGGCGGCTGGTCCGTCGGGCTCGACATCGGCGGGACGAAGGTGCTCGGGGTGCTGCTCGCGAGCACGCCCGGCGCGGCCCCGGTCGTGCACGGGAGCGTGCGCGTGCCGACGCAGCGCGGGCACGACGGCGTCGTGGCGTCGGCCGCCGAGGCCGTCAAGGCGCTGTGCGCCCAGGCGGGGCTCACCGTCGACGACCTCACCGGTGTCGGTGCGGGCGTCCCCGGCGTCGTCGAGCCGCTCACGGGCGCCGTCTCGCACGCCGTGAACCTCGGCATCGACGGCACGGACGTCCCCCTCGGGGAGCTCCTGCGCGAGCGGCTCGGCGGCGTGCCGGTCGGCGTCGAGAACGACCTCAACGCGGCCGCGCTCGGTGCCGCCGAGCTCTTGGGCCTCGGCGGGGACCTCGCGTACCTCGCGCTCGGCACGGGCGTCGCCGCGGGGCTGCTGCTCGACGGGCGGCTGCGGCGCGGGCACCTCGGCGCGGCCGGCGAGATCGGGCACGTGCCCTACGTCGTCGAGGGCCCGCCATGCCCGTGCGGCCAGCGCGGGTGCCTCGAGCTGTACGCGTCGGGCTCCGCGATCGACGCCGCCTGGCCGAGCCGCACCGGGCGACCGGCGCCCGCCGAGGTCTTCGAGGCCGCGGCCGCCGGCGACCGGGAGGCGCTCGCCGTCCAGGGGCGGTTCGTCGACGCGGTCGCCGCCGCGGTGCGCATGCTCGTGCTCACGTGCGACGTCGAGCACGTGGTGCTCGGCGGCGGCGTCGCCGAGGTCGGCGCCCCGCTGCTCGAGGAGGTCGCCGCCGCCGTGCGCCGCCAGGCCGAGGGCTCCGCGTTCCTGCGCAGCCTGCACGTCGCCGAGCGGCTCAGCCTCGTCCCGCGCGAGCTCCAGGTGGCGGCGGTCGGTGCGGCGCTCGCCGCACGGCGCAGCCCCGTGTCCCCCGTCACCCCCGAGAGCCAGGCGGTCCGCTGATGGAAGTCGTCATCCACCCCTCCACCCAGCACCTCGCCGCGCTCGCCGCCGGCGCGATCGACGCGCTGCTGCGCCGCACGCCCGACGCGGTGCTCGGCCTGGCGACCGGGTCCAGCCCGCTCAAGGTCTACGACGAGCTCGCGCGCCGGCACGCCGAGGAGGGCCTCTCCTTCGCCGCGGCGCGCGCGTTCATGCTCGACGAGTACGTCGGGCTCCCGCTCGACCACCCCGAGCGGTACCGCAACGTGATCGAGCGCGACCTCGTGGGCCGCGTCGATCTCGACCCCGCGGCCGTGCACGGCCTCGACGGGCTCGCCGAGGACCTCCCGGCGGCCTGCGCGGCGTACGAGCAGGCCATCGCGGACGCGGGCGGGGTCGACGTGCAGATCCTCGGGCTCGGCACCGACGGGCACGTCGCGTTCAACGAGCCCGGCTCGTCGCTCGCGTCCCGCACGCGGATCAAGACGCTCACGCAGCAGACCCGGGCCGACAACGCCCGGTTCTTCGGCGACGACGTCGAGGCGGTGCCGCGTCACGTGCTCACGCAGGGTCTCGGGACGGTCATGGCAGCGAAGCACCTCGTGGTCCTGGCCGACGGGCGCCGCAAGGCTCAGGCCGTGCACCACCTCGTCGAGGGCCCGGTCACGGCGATGTGGCCCGCGAGCGTGCTGCAGCTCCACCCGCACGTCACCGTGCTGGTCGACGACGCGGCCGCGGGCCGGCTCCAGCTCGGGGAGTACTACCACCAGACGTGGGCGCAGAAGCCGGAGTGGCAGGGAATCTGACGTCGGGACGCGTCCCCGGCGGGACACGAGCCAGGCACGGGACCGGTAGGTCCACGAGGACGGGCCCGGCGCACGCCCCCGTGGCGGCGCGCCGGGCCCGTCGTCGTGCGGGCGCCGGGTGGCGGGACAGCCCGCGGGCGGCCCCGGAGGCGGCCGGTCAGGCCTTGTGGCAGGTGATCTTGATGTAGATCGGCCAGGTGTGGTCGTACGTCACCGTGTCGTCGTCCCAGTTGACGTCGAACGCGATCGACCCGGTGTACTCCCACGACCGGAGGCGCTGGGTGCCCTGGACCGTCTGGCCGGGCTCGATGCGGTTCGGCAGACCCACGATCGCGCGGCCCGCCGGGTAGGCACGTACGTTGCCGATCGTGCCGGCGACGTCGCGGTGGTTGGTGACCTCCCACGTGACGACCCACTCCCCCACGGTGGAGTCGCACACGCAGGTGCCGCGGATGTCGGCGGTGAGGCCGGACGACGCCTGGGCCGGGGCGAGGCCCAGGCCGAGGAGCACGAGGGTCGACGCCAGGGCGGCGGCGGCCCTCCGGACGGATGACGGGGCGTACGACGGGACACGGTTCATGACGGTTCTCCCCCAGGTGACGACGTCACCTCGGGTGCGGGTGCCGGACCCGGCCACGACCGCCCCCGAGGTCGTGAGAGCGCTCTCGCGCTACCAGAAGCGTATCTATCGGACATCCGGGGACGTCAAGGACGAACGTCCCGTCCTCGTGTGAACATCGTGTGACGTCCGACCCACGGCCCGCGGCGGCGGACGGGCTCCCCGGACGCGGGTCGGCCCCGGTGACGTGAGGTCACCGGGGCCGACCGTGACCCGGCTGAGCCGGGTCGCCGCGCCGCCGTCAGTACGGGCAGGTGCTGCGGTACTCCGAGATGGCCGCGCCGCTGGGCGGCGGGCAGAGGAACTGCGTGTACCGCTCGTCGTCGTCCACGAAGCGCTTGAGCCACGAGATGCTCTGCCGCGCGATCGTCGTGTTCGAGGTGTTGGGCGCGAAGTGGCTCGCGCCCCGCAGCTCGAGGTAGGCCTTGTCGAGGCTCGCCGGGAGGTTCTCGTAGAACGGCTCCGCGTGCGTGGTCACCGAGGCGACCGAGTCGTTCTGCGCACCGATGACGAGCGTCGGGGTCTGCACCTCGGGCCACGTCTTGTCGGTGTTCCACGGCGTCATCGGGATCGCCGCCTGCAGGGCCGGGTTGTCCTTCGCGGCCTCGAGCGCGCCGCCCCCGCCCATGCTGTGGCCCATGACCGCGAGCCGGCTCGCGTCGATGCGCCCGCGGACGCTGCTGCTGCCGGTGAGGTAGGCGAGCGCCGCCCGGAGCTGGTCCCCGCGCGACGAGGGCTGGTCGTAGCGGGAGTTCGTGTCGATCGTGATGACGACGAAGCCCTGCGACGCGAGCCGGGGGCCGAGCCACGCGATGCTCGACTGCGCGGCCGTGTACCCGGGCGAGATCGCGACGGCGCCGAACGTCCCCTCGGCCGTCGACGTCGGGTACGTGATCGTGCCGCCCCCGAAGCCGCTCGCGGCGAACCGGGACACCGTCGTCTGCGCGACGGCGAACGGCCCGCGGGCCGCCTCGATCGAGGCGACGGTCGGCGCGGGGCCGCGCTCGTACGGGCTCGCGGCGATCGTCACCGGGGGCGCGGCCGCCGGTGCGTCGACGGTGAGCTGCGGCTCGGTCGCCGCGTGCTCGTCGATGGCGCGCTGGCTCACGACCGGCGGCGTCTCGACGGTGGCCGGGTCGCCCGCGGCGGCGGACGCGGACGGGGCGAGCGTGCTCGCCGCGAGGGCGAGGCCGAGGGTGGCGACGAGCGGCACCCGGCGGCCGGGCGCGGCGCTGCGCCCGGGTCGTGCGAGGAGTCGGTTCACTGCGGAGCCCTTCAGGACGGCTGCGGGGCTGAGGGGTACCCCGGTGCGGTGGTGGCGCACCGCCTCATCGTGACCCGCGGAGGGGCCTCTGCGGTAGCCGTACCAACCGGTCGGTTTGCGGACATCTCGGGCAGCGGATCCGGAGAAGGCGCCGGGAAAGCGTCGAATCGGCCTCTCGCGAGCACGCCCGGACGGCCCCGGGACCCGTGCGTCAGCGCGCGGCGTGCACGGCTCGCCGCACCCGACTCCGGCGACCAGGGACCCGCCGAGCCGCGCGTCGTCCAGCAGGCGCCGGGACGCCTCGGGCTCGACCCCCTCCCCTGCGCCTACGCTGGGCGAACTGCGGTTCGCGTGCGGAGGCCGCGCGGGTCGCTCACCACGGCGGGCGCGACCGGCAGGGCGCTCCCAGAACCGAGGCACCATGAGCGCAGCTCGAAGTCCCGCGGGCGAGGCAGTCGTGCCCGCTGACCCGCCCGGCGTGCAGCTTCCCGACGGGCTCCCCGAGCACGTCACCCGCTCGACCGGCCTGGACCGGCTCGCCGACCTCGCCGCTCGTCTGCTGCACGCTCCGGCCGCGCAGGTCTCCCTGCTCACGCACGAGCAGCTCGTCGCCGCCGGCTCGGGCCTCCCGCCCGGCACGGTCGGCAGCACCGGACCGCTCGAGGACTCCCTGTGCACGGTCACCGTCGAGCACGGGGCGCCGCTCGTCGTCCAGGACGCCGCGACGGACGAGCGCGTCCGCCACCTCCCCCCGGTGCGCACGGGCGGCGTCGGCGCGTACCTCGGGGTCCCGCTCGAGAGCGGAGACGGCCACCACGTGGGGGCGCTGTGCGTCTTCGGGCCCGACCCGCGCGCGTGGACGGCAGGCGACGTCACGGTCCTCACCGAGGTCGCGCGCGCCGCGTCGAGCGAGCTCGAGCTCTCCGCCGTGTCGGCCGACCTCGAGCGCGACCGCATGCGCTGGGAGCTGGCCGTGAGCGCCGGTGGCGTGGGCAGCTTCGACTGGGACCTCCGCACCGGGACGCTCGTCTGGGACGACCGGCTGCTCCAGATCTTCGGGTTCACCCGCGCGGAGTTCGGGCGCACGATCGATGCGTTCAACTCGCGGCTGCACCCGGACGACGCCGCCCGCGTCGGTCAGGCGCTCGACGAGGCGATCGCCGGCTCCACGACGTACGAGGCGGAGTACCGCGTCGTCCTCCCGGGCGGGGTGACGCGCTGGGTCCAGGCGCGCGGGACCGCCGTCCCCGGGCCGGACGGGCGGGCGACGCGGGTGCTGGGCGTCGCGTACGACACGACCGCGAACCGGGACTCCGACGCCCGCCTGACCCGGGTCCTCGAGACCATGTCGGCCGCGTTCTACTCGCTCGACGCGCGGTGGCGGTTCACGTACGTCAACGCCGAGGCCGAGCGCCTGCTCGGGCGGCGCCGCGAGGAGCTGCTCGGCGGCGACATCTGGGAGCTCTTCCCCGCAGCGGTCGGCTCGCCGTTCGAGACGCACTACCGCGACGTCGTCCGGACCGGCCACCCGCAGAGCTTCGAGGCGTACTACCCCGAGCCGCTCGACGGCTGGTACGAGCTGCGCGCGTGGCCCACCGCGGACGGGCTGTCGGTGTACTTCCTCGACATCACCGAGCGCCGGAGCGCCCAGCAAGCGGCCGAGGCGGCGCTCGCGAGCGCCGACCGCGCGACCCGCCGCCTCGAGCTCCTCGCGCGCGCGAGCCAGGACCTCGGCGCGACGCTCGACATCGACGAGGCCCTCGCGAGCGTCGGAGGGCACGTGGTCCCGGCGCTGGCCGACTGGTGCATCATCACGCGCGTCGAGGACCACGGGCTGCGCGACGTGGGCACGTGGCACGTGGACCCGGCGATGCGGGGAACGCTCGAGCGCTACGCCGCGATCCGGCTCGAGACCCTCGACCTCACGTCGTCGTTCGTCGCGCAGGCCATCAGCACCGGGGAGCCGTCGCTGGTCCTCGCGCCGGCCGCCGAGTCGATGGCGCAGTACCTGGGCTCCCCCGAGGCGCGCGCGCTCGTCCGCGAGCTCGCGCCCCACACCGGGGCGGTGCTCCCGCTGCGGGCCCGGGGGCGCACGAGCGCGCTCATCACGCTGTGCCGCGGCGCCGGGCGGCCGCGGCTCGGCGGCACCGACATGCTCGCCGCCCTCGAGCTCGCCGAGCGGGCCGGGCTCGCGGTCGACAACGCGCGGCTCTACAGCGAGCAGCACACCATCGCCGAGGGCCTGCAGCGCAGCCTGCTCACGGCGCCCGTCGAGCCCGACCACATGCAGGTCGTCGTGCGCTACCAGCCGGCGGCCGAGGCCGCAGAGGTCGGCGGCGACTGGTACGACGCGTTCCGGCAGCCGGACGGGTCGACCGTGCTCGTCATCGGCGACGTCATGGGCCACGACATCACGGCCGCCGCGGACATGAGCCAGGTGCGCTCGCTCCTGCGGGGCATCGCGTACGCCACCGGCGCGACACCGGCCACGATCCTGAGCACGCTCGACGCCGCGATGCAGGGGCTCGGCGTCCGGACGAGCGCGACCGCCGTCGTCGCGCGCGTCGAGCAGCCCGCGGGCGAGGGGCACGGGCCGCACGTGCTGCGCTGGTCCAACGCGGGGCACCCGGCCCCCGTGCTCCTGGAGCCCGACGGCACGACGCGACTGCTCGACGCGCGGACCAACGACCTGCTGCTCGGCGTGTCGGCGTCGTGGCCGCGCGAGGACCAGGAGCTCCGGCTCGAGGCCGGGTCGACCGTGCTGCTCTACACCGACGGGCTCGTGGAGCGGCGCGACCGGCCCGTCATGGTCGGCATGGCCCAGCTCCAGGAGGCGGTCGCGAAGCTCGCGGACCGCGACCTCGACGCACTCGTCGACGGTGTGCTCGCGCGCCTGTCCCCCGGCCGGAACGAGGACGACGTCGCGCTCGTCGCCGTCCGCCTGCACCCGCAGGACCGTCCCCGGCCACCCGAGGCCGGCCCGAGCCGGGTCCGGCCGGCGCCCACCCCGTCCGTGGACCCGTCGAGGCCGTCGCCCGGTGGATGAACGTTCACCCATCCGGCGCGATGGGGCGGCGGGACGCATGGTGGTCTCTACCGACGTGAACGAGGTGGCTCGATGCGCGTCCCCGCGCTGCTCAGCTCGGCCCGGCTCGGCCGGCAGTGGAGCGTCCGCGTCGCGCGCTCCTACGGCGCCTCCGACGCCGCCCTGCAGGTCGTCGAGCTCCTCACGAGCGAGGTCGTGACCAACGCCGTGAAGTACGGGCACGTCACCGACGCGATCGACGTCGACGTGCGGTGCGCCCACGACGAGCTCACCGTGTCGGTGACCGACGACAACCCCACGCCGCCCCTGCTGCTGGAACCCGACGCCGGGCGCGCCGGCGGGCAGGGCATGCGCGTGGTCGCGGGCCTCGCCCGCAGCTGGGGATGGCTGCCCACGTGCCACGGCAAGAGCGTGTGGTTCACGGTCCCGCTGACCTGACGACCGCCCCGCCTGCCCCGGCGGCGCGCCTGCGCACGGGAGGATGGGCCGGGTGTCCCGCCTGCTCGTCGACCTGACCCCGCTGCGCGTCAGCGTCCCGTACCGCCGGATGTGGCTCGGCACGTCGCTGTCCGCGGTCGGCACGGGCCTCACGACGACGGCCGTCGGGCTCCAGGTGTGGGACCTGACCCGGTCGAACCTGAGCGTCGGCCTCGTCGGGCTCGTCGGCTTCGTCCCGCTCGTGCTGCTCGGCCTGTACGGCGGCGCGCTCATCGACGCGCACGACCGCCGGCGCGTGATCCTCGCGACGTCGACCGGGCTCTGGCTCGTCGCCGCCGGCTTCGCGGTGCAGGCCTGGCTCGGGCTCGACGACGTGCGCGTGCTCTACGTGCTCGTCGCGCTGCAGAACGGCCTGTTCGCGATCAACTCGCCCGCGCGCTCGGCGATCGTCCCGCGCCTCGTCGGCACGCACCTCCTGCCCGCGGCCAACGCGCTGTCCGGGCTGTCGTTCGGGATCAGCATGGCGATCGGCCCGCTGCTCGCGGGGCTGCTCGTCGGGCGTGCCGGGTACGGCTGGGCGTACACCGTCGAGGTCGTGCTGCTCGTCGGCGCGGTGGTCTCGCTCGTGGCGCTCCCGCCGCTGCCGCCCGAGGGCCTGGTGCGCCGCGCGGGGCTCGCCTCGGTCGTCGAGGGGCTGCGGTTCCTCGCGACCCGCCCCAACATCCGGGCGACGTTCGCGATCGACCTGACCGCGATGGTCCTCGCGATGCCGCGCGTGCTCTTCCCGGCGATCGGCGCGACGGTGCTCGGCGGTGGTGCGACGACCGCCGGCATCCTGCTCGCGGGCGTCGCGGTGGGCTCGGCGCTCGCCGGGCTGTTCTCGGGGCCGATCGGGCGCGTGCGCCGGCAGGGGTACGCCGTGGTCGTCGCGGTGCTCGGCTGGGGGACGGCGGTCGCGGCGTTCGGGGTCGTCGTCGGGCTCGCGCCCGGGCCGGGCCCCGGCGGCGCGACGACGTGGGTGCTGTGGCCGGCGACGGCGTGCATGGTGCTCGCGGGTGCGGCCGACTCGACCAGCAGCATCTTCCGCTCGACGATCCTGCAGGCGGCGACCCCTGACGCGATGCGCGGGCGGCTGCAGGGGGTGTTCATCGTCGTGGTGGCGGGCGGCCCGCGGCTCGGGGACCTCGTGCTGGGCGGGATCGCCGACCTGACGGGTGTCGGGTGGGCCGCGGTGCTCGGCGGGCTCGCGTGCGTCGTCGGCGTGGGGCTGTTCGCGTGGCGGCACCCGGGCTTCCGGCGGTACGACGCGCTGCACCCGGTGGCGTGAGTCCCCGGCCGTATGTAGACCCCCTGTGGACTCGGCACCGTGGCCGAGACGACGACCGTGCGCGTGCGTACCAGCACTCGCGACGAGCTGAACGCGCTCAGCGCCGAGCGCGGCGTGCCCGTCGAGTCGGTGATCCGCGACGGCATCGCGCTGCTGCGGCGTGAGCAGTGGCGCCGGCAGGCCGAGATCGACGCCCGCGCCGCCGCCGCCGACCCGCAGGACCGCGCCGAGGTGGCCTCGATCCTGAGCGACCTCCTCGGCTGATGCGCGGCGACGTCCACCTTCTGGGGGCCGGCCCGACGCGCGGGCACGAGCAGGCGGGCGAGCGGTTCGCCGTCGTGGTGCTCGCCTCTCGGCTCGAGCACCTCAGCACCTGGCTCGTCGTCCCGACGTCGACCCGCGCGAACCCGTACGCGTTCCGGCCGCGCATCGAGGTCCCGGGCCACGGGGAGACGCTCGCCCTGTGCGACGCGATGACCGCCGTCGACCCGCAGGCACGACTCGGTGACCTCGTCGGCTTCCTCCCGCTCGCGGACATGCAGCGGATCGACTACGCACTGACCGGCTTGCTCGACCTGGCCTGACCCGCTGCGCGCGGGCGTCGGCGAGTCGGTCCCCGGGTCACCCCTCCGCGGACAGAGGGAGCGACCGGACGCTGCGGAACTCCCGGCGCCGCCCGTCGACCGGGTCGGTGAACGCGACCTCGGCGGCGAGGAGCTGGAGCGGGTGACGGAAGTGGTCGACGGGGACGTCCCGCACCACGGGGTAGAGCGGGTCCCCGACGATCGGGATGCCGAGCCCGGCCAGGTGCAGGCGGAGCTGGTGCGTCCGGCCCGTGCGTGGGGTCAGCCGGTAGACGGCGAACCGGTCAGCCGCACCCACCTCGCCCGCCTCGACGCGACCCGCGGTCTCGCCGCCGTCCACTTCCCGCTCGAGCTCGACCAGCGTCTCCGCGTTGACCGGCGCCCCCGGCACCACCTCGGCGCACCACGTGCCGCGCTCCTTGCGGATGTGGTCGCGCACGACGACCGGCAGCCCGAGGTCGGCGCGCAGCGGCGCGAGCGCGCGGTACGTCTTGTCGACGGCGCGCCGCTCGAACGCCGACTGGTAGGCGCCGCGCCACCGCTGCTCGGTCGCGAGCATCAGCAGCCCGGACGTCACGCGGTCGAGCCGGTGCAGCGGCGACAGCTCGGGCAGCCCCAGCTCGGCGCGCAGCCGGACGACGACGCTCTGCATCACGTGCCCGCCGCGCGGGATCGTCGAGAGGAACGGCGGCTTGTCGACGACCACGAGCCGCTCGTCGCGGTGCACGACGTGGATCGTGCCCGGCACCACCGGCTCGTCGCGCAGGTCACGGTGGAACCACACGTACCGCGCCGGGGCGTACGGGTCGTCGTCGCGCAGAGCGCGGCCGTCCTCGTCGACGAACCGCTCCTGCGCGAGCATCCCCGGGACGTCCACGTGCTCGGGCAGCCGGTGGCGCAGCCAGGCGCCCATCGTCGGCCACGGGTCGGGGGTCGCGCGGTCGCGGTCCGGGGTGCGCAGGCGGGCGGCGTCGAGGCCGTGGCGTGCCGGGAGCGGGGAGCGGGGAGGCACCCGGCGATGGTACGAGCCGCGTCCCGGTCCGCGAGACCGCGAGGAAGGCCGGCCGATCCGCTCAGGCAGACTCACCCGACGCCGATCAGGAGGGCATCCCTCAGGCGCGGACCTGGCGTCGCCGTCCCTCTCGCCTCCCGCAGGAGACACCATGCACGTTCTGCGAGCACCCCGACGGGCAGCCCTGGCTGCCGCGACCCTCACCCTGGCCGTCGCCGCCCTCCTCGCCGGCCCGCCTGCCGGCCCGGCGGCAGCGGCCACGTCGACGAGCGCGTCCGACGCGCTGACCCCGTCGACGGGCCTGCTGTGGGGCGCCCACGTCGCCGACAGCGCCGCCGCGGACGCCGAGTCGGCCGTCCAGGGGTTCGAGGCGCGGATCGGCCGCAAGCTCGACCTGACCCGGTTCTACTCCCGGTGGAACTCGCCGATGCCGCCGCAGCCCGTCACGTCGGCGCTCGCGCACGGCCGCACGCCGGTGTGGTCGATCTCGCCGCAGACCACCTCGGGCACCAAGCACTCGTGGGCGTCCATCGCCGCGGGCACGCGCGACGCCGACATCGTCGCGCACGCGCGCGCGGTCGCGTCGCTCGGCGCCCCGGTCTTCCTGGTCTTCCAGCACGAGCCCGACTACGCCACCGGCTACGGCACGCCCGCGGAGTACCGCGCCGCCTACCGGCACTACGTCGAGGTGTTCCGTGCCCAGGGCGTCACGAACGTCGCGTGGGCGTGGATCCTCACCCCCGGCAGCTTCTGGGCGACGCCCTCGACCGCGGGCGCCGACGCCTACTACCCCGGGGACGACGTCGTCGACTGGCTCGGCCTCGACCCCTACAACTGGTTCGGCTGCATGGCGGGCGGCCCGACGTCGTGGCGCCCGCTGGCCGAGTCCGTCGCACCGTTCCACGCGTGGGCCGCCCCGCACGGCAAGCCGCTCATGCTCGCCGAGTGGGGGAGCGTCGAGGACCCGGACCAGCCTGGCCGCAAGGCGACGTGGTGGACGGAGGCGATGACGACGCTCGCCGCCTACCCCGAGTTCAAGGCCGCCCTGGCGTTCGACGCCGTGGGGAACTGCTCGTGGCTGGTCGACTCGTCGGAGTCGTCCCTCGCGTCCTTCGTCGCGGCCGGCCACAGCCCGGCGGCGCACGGCCGGGCCAGCGCGTGGCTCGGCTCCTCGACCGTGCAGGGCGCGGCCCCGCTCCCGGTCGCGTTCGACGCGTCCCGGAGCACCGGGACGGGACGGTCCACCGGCTCGGGCGTGACGTCGTGGACCCTGGCCTTCGGGGACGGCACGTCGGCGAGCGGGACCGGGCAGCCCCCGGCCTCGACGACGCACACGTACGCGGCCGGGACGTGGACGGCCACGCTCACCGTGCGGGACGCCACCGGGTCGACGAGCACCGACACCCGCCGGGTCGTCGCCGCGGCGGCGCCTACGGTCTCCGCGAGCGAGTCCGACCTCACCGCCACGTCGGTGACGCTCAAGGCGTGGGTCGGCACCCACGGCGAGGCGGGGACGGCGACGTTCGAGTGGGGCACGACGACGGCCTACGGCAACCGGGCCACGTCCGCGCTCCTCGCCACCGGCGGGACGCAGGCGGTCTCCCAGAAGGTCACCGGCCTGCCGTCCGGCGCGACGGTGCACGTGCGGATCACCGCCACCACCCCGGGCGGCAGCACGGTCGTCACGCGCAAGCTCGTGACGCCGGGCCTGCCGACGTTCGGCTGGACGACGGTGTCGGGGCGCACCACGACGGCCGCCAAGGTCTCCGGCGGCATCAACCCCCGCGGGCTCACGGCGACGACCTGGGTCGAGTACGGCACCACGACCGCCCTCGGGTCGACGGCCGCCGGCCCGGCGCTCGCCGCGCTGACCTACGAGAAGGGCGTCGACGTCGCGCTCGCCGGGCTGAGCCCGAGGACGACGTACTACTACCGCCTCGCCGCCGCGAACACGGCCGGGACCTCGCGCGGCCCGATCAGCACGTTCACGACGCTCGGCTGACCGCCGGCGGGCGCCCGGCCGGACCGCTCCGGCCGGGCACCCGCCGTGCGCGTCGTCGGCGCGTCGTCAGCGCGTCGTCAGCGCGTCGTCGGCGCGTCGTCGGCGGGTCGTCAGGCCGGCTCGAGCAGCTCCCGCCGCGGCGCCACCCCGACCTCGACCCCGGCGCCCCGCGTGCCCCAGCCGGTGCGCGTGCAGGTGGCGATCGAGAAGAGCCGCAGCGGACGCAGGACGACCGCGGTCCACAGCAGCATGACCGGCGCGAATGCGACGGTGCCGACCTGGAACGCCAGCGACTGGTCGGTGCGGCCGACCACGAGATACCGCGCCGCGGTGATGTAGCAGATCAGCACGCTGAACAGCAGGAGATAGCCGTAGAACGCGCCGTACATGATCGGCATGATGATCATGAGCACGAAGAAGGCGATCGTGATGAGCGTGAAGTTGACCCACGCGGCGAAGTGCTCCCAGTACGCCCAGCCCTTCACCGGCAGGTAGCGGAACCGCCACACGGAACGAATGGTCGAGCCGCGCATCCACCGGACCTGCTGCCGGAGATGGTGGCTCACCTTCTCCGGCAGGACGGTGAACGCGAACGAGTTCTCCTGCTGGACCGTGCGGCCCCTGAGGTGCGCGAACAACGTGAGCAGCGAGTCGTCGGAGAACATCACCGTGCTGCCCCCGAAGGTCTCGTTGGCGTACGACGGCAACGAGTCGCGGACGACGTGGGCGCGGTACATCGAGAAGTTGCCCGAGTTCACCAGCACGCACCCCAGCCGGGACATCGCCGCCCGGACGACGAGCTGGAACGCGAGCAACCAGGAGTCCGTGATCCGGACGAACAGGTTCCGGTTGTTGTAGGCGAGGATCACGGACGCCACCGAGGTGATGTCCCGCTGTGCGAACGGGTGCAGCCCGTTCTCGATGCAGTGCGGGTCGAGCACGGTGTCGGAGTCCATGGTCGCGAAGACGTCGGCCGCCGGGTCCGCCGCGAACGCCTCGATCTGGGCGTGCCGCTTCCCGCGGTTCTCCGTCCGGGTCCAGATCGTCTCGACGTCCGGGTACTGCGCCGCCAGCCGGGCGAACTCGGCCTCGGTCGCGGACAGGTCGCTCGTCGAGCCGTCGTCGACGACGTGGATCCGCTGCGGGCGCCGTGTCTGCTCGAGCACCGAGCGCAGCGCGAGAGCCAGGGCGGCCGGGTCCTCGTTGTACGCCGGGACCGCGATGGTGACCCGCAGCCGGTCCAGGGCCGCGGCCTCGTCGGCGTCCGTCACGACGAACGGCCGGTGCGTCCAGGCGAGGACGAGGTGGAAGACGAGGGACCCGAACACGAGCGCCCACAGCAGGGTGAAAGAGTTCTCCCCGGACTCGCTCAGGTCGAGGATCCCGAGGACGTGGCGCACGCACCAGGCGAGGCCGACGAGGAGCAGGAGCACGGCGATCCCGGCGCCCAGCCGGGGGCGGAGGTAGGCCCGCGGGATCATGCCTCCTCCGCGCGCTTCCCCCGGCGGAAGCTGCGGCGGATCTCGACCGCCACGAGCGAGACGGCCCCGACCGCGACCAGCACGGCCCAGAGCTGTTCGAAAGCCATCCCGCTGAGCGTGATACCCCCGCCGATACCGGCGAGCGAGGTCATCGGAATGCTGCTGCCGTAGTCCATGAGCGTGTCCCCCCGCAGAGTTCGACGACCGGCCGGCCGTCGACGGATCGTTCGGCGCGACGGCGGCGTCACCGATGTCCCCAGGTCCCACTCACAGCAAGGACGGCCGTGCGTCATGCCTGCACGGCCGCTTTCCGACAAACGCCCCCGTTCGCGGGCAAAACCCTACACAGCACGTCGGAAGTTGGCGATGGGTCAGGCACGGACCGACGTCCGCGGGGACGCCACGGGGCGAATTTCACCCCCGGCACGCCGCGGCCTTTCAGGAACCCCGGCAAGGCAGGCTCGGGGACATTCCTCGAGGTGCACGTATTCGCGCTGGTCAGCGCGGGAAGCGGCGGACGACAGGGGCCTCAGGCGCCCTCGGCACGCCCCTCGCGCCAGTAGCCCATGAACGCCACCGACCGGCGGTCGACGCCACGCTCCGCGACGAGGTGGCGGCGCAGCGTCTTGATCGCGCCGGCCTCCCCCGCGAGCCACGCGTACATCTCGGTCGAGCGGGTCAGGGGCTCACCGTCGGGGTCGACGGGGACCTCCCAGAGGATCTGCGCGTCGACGTCGACGTCCTCGATCGCGCCGGTGACCGCGGCGGCGCCGCCCACCGGAGCGTCGAGCAGCCGGCCGGCCGCGGCCTGGACAGCCGGCACGAGCGCCGAGCCGTGCGGGGCGTCCTCGCGGGCGAGCCACGTGACGCGCACACCGGCGGGGGCGCGCAGCGGGAGGACGTCGGCGGCGTGCGGGATCTCGAGGACGGCCTCGCCGCGCGCGTCGGCGGGCAGCGACGCGAGGATGCCGCGGATCGCGGGGACCGCGGTCTCGTCGCCCGCGAGCAGCAGCGCGAGCGCGTGCTCCGGCGGCGCCCACTCCACGCCGCCGTGCGGGCCGGGGTGGCGGGCGTCGGGCCCGCAGACGCCGAGGGTGTCGCCGACCCGGACGCTGCCGGCCCAGCGGGAGGCGGGGCCGAGGTCGCCGTGCAGGACGACGTCGACGTCGATCTCGCGGAGGTGCTGGCGGACGCCCGCGATCGTGTAGGTGCGGATCACCGGGCGGACGGCGTCGGGCGCCTCGCGCCACGCGGTGAACCAGTCGAGCCCGCCCTCGCCCGCGAGCAGCGTGTCGAGCGCGGCGCAGCAGTCGGCCGACGTCGTCACGTCGTCGCCCGGCGTGCGGGCCAGGATGAGCTTGATGCGCTGGTCGCGGCCGTTGTCCGCGAAGACGTCGAGGTCGTCGCCGGTGAACGTGATGCGGCGGAAGCTCGGGGTGAGGTCCTGGATGCGGACGACGCGCACGGCGAAGGCCCGGAAGGGTGCGATGGTCGGGGCCACCAGCAGCTCGGTCACATGCACTCCTGATCGACGGGCCTCGCGGGCGGAGGTGACTCGTAGGGAAGGCAACCCTCCGCGAGGTATGGCTACCCTAACCTGGCATTCCCGGGCTGCGGAGTGGCGTCCGTCACACGGACGCGGGGACGGCCGCCGTCACGCGCGCGGGCCCCACGGCGGGAGGCCGCTCAGGCCCGCGTGCGCCACAGGAGCAGCACGAAGTACGGCGTCCCGACCAGCGCCGTCACGAGGCCGGCGGGGATCTGCGCGGGCGCGATGACCGTGCGCCCCAGCACGTCGGAGACCCCGACGAGCACCGCACCGAGCAGCAGCGCGACGGGCACGACCCGCGTGTGCCGGGCACCGACGAGTGCCCGCGCGGCGTGCGGGGCGACGAGGCCGACGAAGCCCACGACCCCGATCGCCGACACCGCGGAGCCCGCGAGCAGCACCGACGCGAGCAGCAGCACGAGCCGGGTCCGCTCGAGCGCGACGCCGAGCACGCGCGGCACGTCCTCGTCGAGCGCGAGCAGGTCGAGGTCGCGGCGCGCCCGCACCACGAACGGCGTCACGAGCAGCAGCATCGCGAGCACCGGGAACGACTGCGCGAAGGAGCGCCCGTACGTCGACCCCGACATCCAGGTGAGCGCGAGCGTCGAGTCCCACGGGCTCGACGTCACGACGATGATCGTGACGAGCGCGGTCGTGCCCGCGCTGACGCCGATGCCGATGAGCACGAGCCGGTCGGAGCTGAGCCCTCGGCGGTACGCGAGGCCGTAGACGAGCGCGAACGCGACGAGCGCCCCGAGCCCACCCGCGCCGGTGACGGCCCAGATGCTCACGCCGGGCGCGAGGACGAGCAGCGTGATCGCGCCGACGCCCGCGCCGCCGGTCACGCCGAGCAGGCCCGGCTCGGCGAGCGGGTTGCGGCACACCGCCTGGACGGTCGTGCCGGCCAGCCCGAGCGCGGCACCCGCGACGAGCGAGGCGAGCACGCGCGGCGCCCGCTGGTCGAGGACCGCCGTCACGCCCGGACCCGACCGGCCGGACAGCCAGTTCGCGACGTCGCCCGTGAGCAGCAGCGTGTCGCCCAGCAGGAGGCCACCGACCACCGTCGCGACGGCGAGCGCGGCGAGCACCGCAGCGACCACGAGGAACCGGCGGTGCGACGCCGGCCCCCGGCCGCGGCTCGTGCTCGGCGCGGAGACCGGAGAGCTGTCGCGGATGCGGCGGGCGAGGGCCACGAGCACCACGGCGCCGAACACGCTGGTCACGACGCCCGTCGGCACGGCGACGCCGTCGGTCCCGGGGAGCCAGGTGCGCAGCAGGATGTCGGCGGCGAGCACCACGACGCAGCCGGCGAGGGCCGCGAGGGGGAGGAGGAGCCGGTGGCGGTGCAGCCCGGGGGCGAGCGGCGCGACGAGCCGCGCGATCGCGGGCGCGCACAGCCCGACGAAGCCGATGGGGCCGGCGACGGTCACGGCGACCGCCGCGAGCAGGACGGCGACGACGACGGCCTCCACACGGGTGCGCCGCACGTCGAGCCCCAGGACGGTCGCGGTGTCGTCGCCGAGCGCGAGCAGGTCCAGGCGCCGGGCGCGCACGACGGCGAAGGCGACGACGAGCAGCACCGCGGGTGCCGCCTGCACGACCTTGTCGGGACCGGACTGCACGATCGACCCGCTGCCCCACGCGAACAGCCCGATGGTCTCCTGCTCGAACAGCAGCAGCAGCAGCGACGTCACGGCCGAGAGCGCGAGCATCACCGCGGAGCCGGCGAGCACGAGCCGCGTCGGCCCCGAGGCACCGCCGCGGCTGAGCAGCAGCACGAGCGCGGCCGCGCCGAGCCCGCCGAGGAACGCGACCGCGCCCGTCGCCGCGAACGGCAGCGTGAGCCCCGTGACGGCGGCGACGGTCACGAGCAGGTACGAGCCCGCGTTGACCGCGAGCGTGTCCGGCGACGCGAGCGGGTTGCGCGCGACGGACTGCAGCATCGCGCCCGAGACTCCGAGGGCGACGCCCACGAGCAGCGCCGCGAGGACGCGGGGCAGGCGCGAGGCCACGAGCACCGCGGCGGTCTGCTCCGCCTCGCCGTCCGCTCCCCCGGTCAGCAGCCCGAGCAGGTCGCCCGCGCCGATCCCCGAGGTGCCGAGCGTCAGGTCGACGAGGCCGAGGACGACGACGAGCGTGACACCGGCCGCCAGCACCGCGGCGACGCGCAGGGCCGGGACGGCGCCGAGGGGCGCACGTCCGGGCGGTGCCGCCGGGGACCCGGGCGCCTCGGGTGCGCCAGGCGCGCCAGGGGTGGAGCCGGGCATGTCCGCACGCGCCCCTCCCCCTGCCGGTGTCACGCTCGCGGTGGTCATGCCGCCGTCAGCGCCTCGACGGCCGCCTCGATCCACGCCTGGGCGGCCGCGGGGCCACCGAACTGCCAGATCCCGTCGGGCAGGCGGTGCACGTCGCCGGCGGCGACGAACGGCAGGCCGGTCCAGATCGGGTTCGTCGCGAGCGCCTCGGCGAACGGGTCGGCCTCGCTCGCGCTCGCGATGTACAGGAACGGCGCGTCCGTGAGCTGCGTGAGGCCCTCGACGTCGGTCACCGCGAGGCCGTAGTCGGGGTCACCCTCGCCCTCCCAGCCGTTGACGAGCCCGAGCTCCTCGCCGAGCGCCCCGAGGAACGCGCCGTCGGTGAACATGCGGACCGAGACCGTGCCGTCCGCGACCCAGCCGTCGGCCATCGTGAAGGTCGAGCCCTCGAGCCCGGCCTCGGCGAGCGCGGCCTTGCCCTCCTCGACCGCGGCGTCGTACTCCGCCAGCACGTCGGCGGCCTCGTCGGACCGGCCGGTCGCCTCGCCGAGGACCTCGATCGTGCGGCGCATGTGGCCGATCGGGTCGCTCGCGTCCGAGCCGCGGAGCGCGATGACGGGGACGGTCTCCTCGATCTGCGCGATGACGTTCTCGGGCAGGTCGGTCGTGGTGACGACGAGGTCGGCGCCCAGGCCGGCGATCGCGTCGAGGCTCGGCTCGCCGCGCGTGCCGACGTCGGTCACCTCCCCCTCGAGCGGGACGATCTGGTCCCACGTGTTGTAGCCCTCGACGTCCGCGGCGCCGACCGGCGTGACGCCGAGCGACAGCAGGTTCTCGGTCAGGCCCCACTCGAGCGAGACGACCTTCTCGGCGGGCGCGTCGAGCTCGACCTCGCCGCGGTCGTCGGTCACGGTGACCGGGCCGGCGGCGGACGACGCCGCGGTCCCCTCGGCGTCGGCGGGCGCCTCGGTGCTGCCGCAGGCGGTCAGCAGGAGCGCGGTGGCCGCCGTCAGGGCGAGCGCGGGCAGGGGGGAGCGCAGGGATCGCATGGGTTCCTCGGGGTGGGGTGGTCGTGCGGGGGGTCTTCGGGGGTGGTGCGGGGCGGCGCCGGGCCGTCAGTGCGCGACGGCGAGCTCCGGGGTGCGGGTACGCACACGGGTCGTGTGGCGGCCGACGGGGTGCGTCGTGAGGCGGCCCGTGACCGGGTCGTGCACGACCTCGACGCGCAGCCCGTACGTCTCGCTGAGCGCCGGGGACGTGAGCACGTCGGCGGGCTCGCCCGCACCGACGACCTCGCCCGAGCGCAGCAGGACGACGTGGTCCGCGACGGCGGCGGCCTGGTCGAGGTCGTGCAGCACGACGCCGACCGCGACGCCGTGGTCGTCGGCCAGGTCGCGCACGAGGTCGAGGATCTCGACCTGGTAGCGCAGGTCGAGGTGGTTGGTGGGCTCGTCGAGCAGCAGCACGCGGGTGTCCTGCGCGAGGCACGTCGCGAGCCACACGCGCTGGAGCTCGCCGCCCGAGAGCTCGTCGGCGCCGCGGTCGGCCATGGCCGTCGTGCCGGTGACCTCCATCGCCCAGGCGACCGCGCGGGGGCCCTCGGGGTCCTGCGTGCGCCAGCGGCCGCGGTGCGGGTGGCGGCCGTAGCCGACGACGTCACGCACGCTCACGCCGCTCGGCGTCGGGCGGTGCTGGGACAGGAGGGTCACGCGGCGCGCGAAGTCCTGCGCGGAGAGCGCGAGCGCGTCGGCGCAGTCGGTGAGCGCGACCCGGCCGGCGTCGGGGCGGTGCAGGCGCGCGAGCGAGCGCAGCAGCGTGGACTTGCCCGAGCCGTTGGGCCCGACGAGCGCGGTCACCTCGCCCGCGTGCAGGCGCAGCGACGCCTCCTGCACGACGGTGCGGCCGTGGTAGCCGAGGCGGAGCGCGGTGCCCTGGAGCGCGGGCGCGAGGTCGTCGGTGGTCACGAGCGTGAGGTTAGCCTGTCCTTACCCGGAAACGAAAGTCCGTCTCGCGGGTGGGCCCGGCCTAGGGTCGGGGGCATGCTCCCGCACGCGTCCGCCCGCCCGGCGACCCGCCCTCGACCCCACACCCCCGGCGTCAGCACGCCGGACCGGCCGCGGGCGTCCGCGCTCCCGACGACGCTCCTCGCGACGCTCGTCGCGGTGGTCGCCGGGGTCGCGCCGGTCCTGCTCGGCGCCGTCCCCGCCGCGGCGCACAGCGCGCTCGTCTCGTCCGACCCGGCGGACGGCGCGACGACCGCGACGGCCCCTGCGCAGGTCACGCTCACGTTCAACGAGGCAGCGGTCGCGCTCGGGACCGTCGTCGAGGTGCAGGCGCCCGACGGCCGGGTCGTCTCGACGGGAGACCCGGTGCTCGCGGGCACGGACGTGGTGCAGGCCCTCGCCGGTGAGCTGCCCGCGGGCGACTACTCGGTGCTGTGGCGGGTCACGTCCGCCGACGGGCACCCGATCGACGGCCGGCTGACCTTCACGGCGCAGGGCCCGACGACCGTCGGCGCGGCGCCCGGGACCGCGGCCACCGCCGGACCGGCAGCGACGCCGACGCCGACCGAGCCGGCCGCGTCGGGCACCACCCCGACCGCGCCCACGGCGTCGACCGCCCTGACGCACGAGGACCACGCCGCCGAGGCCTCGGCGACGAACACGCTGCTCGTCGGGACGGTCGCGGTTCTCGCCGCGCTCGGCGTCGTCGTGGCGGTGCTCATCCGCCGCCGCCCGCACGGCCACCACGGCGGGTCCGGCGGGTCCGGCGCGGCACCGTCGGGTCGCACGCCCGAGGACGCCGGGCCCGACGGGTCCCGGGACGCCTGAGCGGTCGCCTCGCCGTCGGGCGCTCGGGACCCGCGGGGCGGGCGGTCAGGCGTCCCGGGCGACGTGCACCTGCGCGAGCTCCTGGGTGCACCGGGTGAGCGCGACGTAGAGGGCGTTCCACCCGCGCGGCTGGGCGGCGATGCCGTCCGGGTCGACGACGACGGTCGCGTCGAACTCGAGCCCCTTGGCGCCGGCCGGGTCCAGCACGGTGCGGCCGTCCCCGCCCAGGGCCGCCCGGAGACCCGCGACCCGCGGCCCGGGCGCGACGACGCCGACGGTCCCGCCCGCGTAGCGGTCCTCGAGCTCGCGCACCGTGCGCCCGACCACATCGACGAGCCGTTCCTCCGGGCACGTGAGCGCGCGCGGCTCGATGCCGGTCGTGCGCACCGACCGCGGCGGCTCGTGGGCGCTGCCGGCGCGCCGGAGGACGTCGCCGGTCAGGGCCATGACCTCGGCGGGCGTGCGGTAGCAGGTCGTGAGCGTCGCGGCCGTCCACGCGTCCCCCAGCACTGGACCGAGCGCCTGCGCCCAGGTCGTGTGGTGCTGCGGCGCCTCGGTCTGGTCGACGTCCCCGACGACCGTCATCGAGCGAGTCGGGCAGCGGCGGACGAGCATGTGCCACTGCATCGGCGAGAGCTCCTGGCCCTCGTCGACCACGACGTGCCCGTACACCCAGTCCCGGCGCTGCTCGGCGCGCTGCGCGAGGAACTCGCCCGGCGGCTCGACGGGAGCGGTGCCGCCGAGCAGCTCGGCGACCGCGTCGAGCAGGGGCACGTCGCTGGGCGCCCAGCCGTCGGGCTCGGTCACGACGGCCTCGATCTCCGCGACGGTCAGCGCGGGCAGATGACGGCGCAGCGCGGCGCGGTCGCGCAGGAAGGCCCGCAGCGTCCCCGGCACATCCCGGCGCGGCCACCAGGCGTCGAGCGCGACGGCCAGCGCGGGGTCGGCCGCGATGCGCTCGCGGGCCGCGTCGAGGTCCTCGTCGGAGAGCACGCCGTCCACCTCGGCGCCGCGCGCACCGGAGGACGCGGCGCGGTCGTCGGCGCGCGCGAGCGACGCGTCGACGCGCGCGAGCACGTCCTCGAAGCCCTCCTCGGCCTGGGCGAGCAGCTCGGCGGACCGCTCGGCCGCGGCGTCCACGAGGAGGTCCACGAGGTGCTCGTGCACGACGCGACGCGCCTGGTGGTACGACCGGCCGCCGGACTGCGCGGCCGCGAGCGCGCGGGCGACCCGGCGTGCGGGGAGCACGTACGCCTCGCCGTCGACGTGCAGGTGCAGCGCGGCGGCGGCCGGCACGAGGCTCGCGACGTACGCGGCGAGGCCGTCCTGCCACAGCGCGCGGCCCTTGACCTCGGCCACCGCGCGGGGCTCGTCCCGCTCGGCCCGGACACCCGGGACGAGGCGCGCGCACGTCGTCGCGACGACCTGGGTCTCGCCGAGCGCGGGCAGCACCTGCGACACGTAGTCGAGGAAGCGGGTCGACGGACCGACGACGAGGACGCCGCGCTCGGCGAGGTGGGGGTGGGTGAAGAGCAGGTACGCGACCCGGTGCAGCGCGACGACCGTCTTGCCGGTGCCCGGACCACCCTGCACGACGAGGAGGCCCCGGGGGTCGGCGCGCACGACGGCGTCCTGCTCGCGCTGCAGCGTCGCGATCGCGGTGCGCATCGTCCCGGTGCGGCGCTCGGCGAGCGCGTGGAGCAGGGCTCCCTCGCCGACGAGCCCCGCGCCCAGCGGCCCGTCGAGGGCGCTCTCGTCGAGCGGCTCGTCCTCGACGTGGACGACGCGGCCGTCGCGGGAGCGGACGTGCCGGCGCCGGGCCTGGCCCTCGGGCTCGAGCGGTGTCGCGGTGTAGAAGGGCCGCGCGACGGGGGCGCGCCAGTCGACGACCAGCGGGTCGGCGTCGTCGTCGCGCGCGGGGACGCCGACCCGCCCCACGTGCCGCACGGTCCCGTCGAGCGCGTCGAGCCGGCCGAAGACGAGGTCGGGCCCCGTGCCCTCGAGCTCGCGGACCCGGCGCCGGCGCCCCGACGCGACCGTGCTCCCGACGGCGTCGTGCGCGCCCACCCGGGAGCCCGCGGCCCGGAGCTCGTCGAGCAGCTCGTCACGGCGCGCGATCGCGGTGTCGAGGTGGCGCTGCTCCTCGCCGATGGCGTCGTCCTTCATCCGCACGTCCGTCCCGCTCGCTTTCGTACATCGTACGGTACATCGAACGGGGGAGGTGGCACACTTGTTCCCGTGCCCACCGCGCCGACTCGGACCAGTGACCCGCTGACGCTCGTCCAGCTGCTCTGGGCCCCCGGCACGCGCGTCGGCCGCTCCGGCACGACCGTCGGCGCGATCACCGACGCGGCGATCGCCCTCGCCGACCGGTCCGGGCTCGACGCGCTGACGATGCGGGCGGTCGCCGAGCAGGTCGGCGTCGGGGCCATGACGCTCTACGGGTACGTCCCGGGCAAGACGGAGCTGCTCGAGCTCATGCTCGACCGCGTCGCCGCAGCGACCTACGAGGGCCACCCCCGGCCCGCCGACCTGCCGGACTGGCGGTCCGCGCTGCACCACGTCGCGCAGCGCAACTACGAGCACGCGCTCGCGCACGGCTGGTCCGTCGAGATCCCCGCGGCCCGACCGATCCTCGGACCGGGGATCTGCCTCAAGTACGAGGCCGAGCTCACGCCGCTCGACGGCATCGGGCTCCGCGACGAGGAGATGGACCACGTGCTCACGTCCGTCCTGCACCTCGCCACGAGCGCCGCCCGGTGGGAGGTCGCCACGGAGCGGGTCCGCGCCGCGTCGCAGCTCACCGACGAGCAGTGGTGGCGGCTCTCGGAGCCCGTGCTCACGACGGTCATGGCGGGACTCGACCTGCCGGTCTCGAGCCGCGTCGGGCAGACGCTGCAGTCCGCCGCGGACCCGAGCGGGACGCTCGCGACCGGGGTCGCGGTGCTGCTCGACGGCGTCGCGGCCCGGCTGGCGCGGTCCTGACCCGACGGTCGCCACGCACCGGCCCCGCCACGCACCGGCCCCGCGGCGCTGCAGGCCGCTCCCCCGCGCCTCAGCCCGAGCGGGCCGGGCCGGCTCGCTCGGTCAGCCGACGGTCGTCCCGAACAGCAGCCCCAGCGCGTAGGTCGCCGCCGCCGCGCCGTAGCCGATCGCGAGCTGGCGCAGCGCGCGGCGCACCGGCGGCCCGCCCGAGAGCACCCCGACGGTCGCGCCCGTGCCGAGCAGCGCGAGCCCCACGAGGACCGACGCGATCGCCACGGCCGGCCACCCGTCGAGCCCGAACAAGTACGGCAGCACCGGGATCAGCGCACCGGACGCGAAGAAGCAGAAGCTCGCCGCACCGGCGCTGACCGCGGTCCCGACGGTCTCGTGCTCGTCGCCCTCGGCGTCGCCGGCCGCCGGGCTGGCGCCCGCGCCCGACGGCGACAGCGCGGGCACGCCGAGCGCCGGCGTCGGGATCGTGCCGAACGACGCGAGCACCTCCCGCGCCCGCGTCTGTGCGGCGTCCTCGGTCATGCCCCGCGCGCGGTAGACCAGGGCGAGCTCGTTGGCCTCGACGTCGAGGTACGGGAGCGCGGCGCGCGCGTGCGGCCCGGGCGCGGACGCCTCGAGCAGCTCGCGCTGGGACCGCACGGAGACGAACTCGCCCGCGGCCATCGACAGCGCGCCCGCGAGCAGGCCCGCGAGGCCCGTCAGCAGCACGGTGGACTGCGACGCCCCCGAGGCGCCGATGCCCAGCACGAGCGCGAGGTTGCTGACCAGGCCGTCGTTCGCGCCGAACACCGCCGCGCGGAACGTCCCGGAGATGCGGTTGCGCCCGCGGGTCGCGAGCCCCCGCACGACCTCCTCGTGGATCCGCTCGTCGGCGGCCATCTGCGCGGTCGCGTCGTCGTCCTTCTCGTACGAGCCGCGGGCCTCGGCGCGCTGCGCCAGCGCGAGCACGAACACCGACCCGAAGCGCCGCGCGAGCCAGCCGAGCACCCGGGTCCGGACGTCGCCGCGCAGCGGGCGCCCGACGTCGTCGCCGAGCAGCTCGAGCCAGTGGTCCTCGTGGCGGCGCTCGGCCTCGGCGAGCGCGAGCAGGATGTCGCGCTCCTCGCCCGTGCGGCGCGACGCGAGGTCGCGGTACACCGAGGCCTCGGCACGCTCGTCGGCCAGGTACTGCCGCCATCGCCGCAGGTCACGACGGCTGCGCGCCGACCCGTCGGGCGGACCCGGGGCCGGGTCGGGGCTGTTCTGCACGGGATCATGGTTCCACGCACGCCCGTCCCGGTCCGTCAGGGGCAGCACCCGGCGCACGAGACGGCCGCGCCCTCCGGTTGCCGGACCGGGCAGCGTGACCCACCGTGGATCTGCGTCAGGCAACCGCGCGGGGGGGGGAGAAGGTATGTACGCCGAGACTCACATCAGCCCGCACGTCAAGGCCGTCGCTCCGGCACGACGCTGGGCGCGCGACCGCCTCGTCGAGGCCGGCGTCGAGGGTCAGGCGCTGGACGTGCTGGTGCTGCTGGTCAGCGAGACCGTCACGAACGCGGTCGCGCACGCGGACCCGCCGGTCCACCTGTGCGTGGACGTCGACGGGGAGCGGACGCGCGTCGAGGTGACCGACGGGGCACGCACCGAGCCGATCCTGCGGCACCCGCCCGCGACCGCCACGGGCGGCCGGGGCGTCATGTTCGTCGACGAGCTGTCGACCCGGTGGGGCATCGAGCCCGTCGGAGGCGACGCGGCGAAGCGCGTGTGGTTCGAGCTCGAGCACGGCGACGTCGACCGGTGGCCGGCGCCCAGCGCGCATGCGTGAGCCGACCCTCTGGGAGACCATCGGGGCCACGAACCCGGACCGCTCGGCGTGGTACGTCGAGCGCTTCCGGGCGATGGCGGCCGCGGGCGACGACCTCGCGGGCGAGGCCCGGTTCGTGGACGCGCTCGTGCCGCGCGGCGCACGCGTGCTCGACGCGGGGTGCGGGCCGGGTCGCGTCGGCGGGGAGCTCGTGCGGCGCGGGCACACCGTCGTGGGCGTCGACGTCGACCCGGTGCTCGTCGCGGCCGCCCGCGAGGACCACCCGGGCGGCGACTGGCACGTGGGGGACCTCGCGGAGCTCGACCTGCCGGCGGCGGGCGTGCGCGAGCCCTTCGACGTCGCCGTCATGGCCGGGAACGTGCTGACCTTCGTCGCGCCCGGCACGCACGTCGAGGTGCTGCGCCGGGTCGGTGCGCACCTGCGCGACGACGGCCGCCTCGCGATCGGCTTCGGCGCGGGCCGCGGGTACGCGTTCGAGCAGCTCACGCCAGACGCGGAGCAGGCCGGTCTCGTCGTCGAGCAGCGGTTCGCGACGTGGGACCTGCGCCCGTTCGGTCCGTCCGCGGAGTTCCTCGTCGCGCTGCTCGGCCGCGCGCGCTGACGCTCAGCGGCGCCCGGCCGCCCACCCCTCACCGCCGCGCTCCACGAGCCCGTACTCGTAGGCCGCGATGACCGCCTGGACCCGGTCGCGGACGTCGAGCTTCGCCAGCACGTTCCCGACGTGCGTCTTGACGGTCGTCGAGGACACGACGAGCCGCTCGGCGATCTCGGCGTTCGACAGCCCCTCGGCCATGCACCGCAGCACGTCGGTCTCGCGGGGCGAGAGCACCTGCAGGCGCGGGTCGACGCCGTCACCGTCGTCTCCGCCGGTGCCGGTGGGCAGGTGCGGGGCGAACAGGTCGAGCATCCGGCGCAGGACCCGGGGCGCGACGACCGACGTGCCCGACGCGACCGTCCGGATCGCCTCGACGAGCTCCTCGGGCCGCGCGGTCTTGAGCAGGAACCCGCTGGCCCCCGAGCGCAGCGCGGCGAACGCGTACTCGTCCACGTCGAACGTCGTCAGGACCAGCACGCGCGACGACGGGTGCTCCAGGGCGAGCCGGCGGGTGGCCTCGATGCCGTCCATCCCGGGCATGCGCACGTCCATGAGCACCACGTCGGGCCGGAGCGCCGCGACCTGGTCGAGCGCGACCCGGCCGTCGGACGCCTCGCCGACGACCTCGAGGTCCGGCTCCGACTCGATCACGAGGCGGAAGCCCATGCGCAGCAGCGCCTGGTCGTCCACGAGCAGCACCGTCGTCACGCCTCTTCCCCTCCGTCCGCTCCCCCGTCGTGGCGCCACGGCAGCACCACGTGCACGCGCCAGCCACCCTCCGGCCGCGGGCCGGCGTCGACGTGGCCCCCGAGCAGCGCGGCGCGCTCGCGCATCCCGAGGATCCCGCGGTGCGTGCCCCCGCCCGTCCCGGGCCGGGTCCCGCCCTCGTCGAGGATCTCGACCTCGACCGCCGAGCCGGTGCGCCGGACCGCGACGTGCACCGAGGGGGTGCCGGGTGCGTGCCGCAGCACGTTCGTCAGACCCTCGGCCACGATCCGCACGACCGCGAGCCGCAGCGTGGTGTCCTCCGGCAGCAGGGTGTCGAGGCCGGTCACGGTGAGCGGCAGCCCCGCGGCGCGGAAGCGCTCGACGACCGTGCCGAGGTCGGTCTCGGTGGGTGCGGGCGGTCGCGGTGCGCCGCCGCTCCCGTCGGGCCCGTCGTCGTCCGCGGGGTCGAGCGCCCCGAGCACGCGCTGCATGTCGCCCAGGGCCGCGCGCCCGGTGCGCGAGAGCTCGACGAGCGCGTCGCGGGACCGGTCCGGGGCGCGGTCGAGGGCGGCCCGCGCCCCGTCCGACAGCGCGACCATCACCGAGACGCTGTGCGCGACGACGTCGTGCATCTCGCGCGCGATCCGGGTGCGCTCGGCGGCGCGGGCCAGCGCCGCGCTCGCGTCGCGGTCGCGGGCCAGCGCGGCGTAGCGCTCGACGAGGTCGCGGGCGTGCAGCCGGCGCGCACGCACGCCCGAGCCGGTCGCGACGCCCAGCGCGAGCAGCGCGAGCAGGAGCGTCACGGAGGCCGAGCGGCGACCCGGCGAGAACGGCGGCTCGGTGAGGTCGTGCACGGGGTCGTCGATCTCCGCGAGCGTCGCATCGCTCCACAGCAGCATCTCGGTCAGCCCGACGTCCTCCCAGCGCCACAGCGCGACCGAGACCACCGCGAGCACGGCCCCGCCGACGACCCACGCGGTGCGCGCCGGCCGGGCGGCCGCGACGGCGTGCAGCGCGCACGCGAGGCACAGCCCGAGGACGCCGAGCACGCCGGTCGTCGCGAGCGAGACCACCGCGAGGGCGGTCAGCGTGGCGGTCACGGCCAGGGGCCACGCGCGCCGGGCGAGCAGGACGACCGCGCCCGCCCCAGCGCCGACGAGCCACGACCCCGGCACCAGCCGGAGGGCGGGGGTGTCGGGCGGGTACAGCCCGAGGCCCACGGACCCCTCGACGGTCGCGAGCGCGACGGGGAGCGAGAGCAGGGCCACGAGCAGCACCGTCGCGGCGACGGCCAGGTCGGCGGTCCAGGGGTGCGCCGCGACGAGGCGGGCGAGCGCGCCGCGGCGCTGCACCTGCGTCTCCGTGAGCACGGGGGTCGCGTCCGCGTCACGGGTCCGCGCCGCGCGTCCGTGCGGGCGCAGGTTCGTCACGGTCTCACTCTCCCATCGGGGGGTCGGGGCGGGGGGATGTGGCGGGTGCGCCGGGCGGGACGCCGTGCCCGCACCGGGACCGGCGACGGCCCACCCCGCCCCTGCGTCACGTGACGTCATGGCGGCGGAGCCGGTACGCGGCGGCGGCGAGGAGCGCGACGACCCAGGCGGCGAGCACGAGCCCGCCGCCCCACGGCCCGAGGTGCGGACCCTGGGTCGTGGCGTCGAGCGCCGCGACCCTCGCGTCGTCCAGGACGAGACGCGAGCCCGCGCCGGGCAGGAGCGCACGCAGCGTGTCGGTGACCCGGCCCGGGTTCGCGAGGAGCAGCTGGTCGGCGACGACGAGCAGCAGCACGCCCGCGACGAGCGCGGGGGCGGACCGGCGCAGCAGCGCCCCGAGGCCGAGACCGAGCAGCGCCACACCGGTCAGCACGAGGACGAATCCCGCGAGCGCCCGTGCCGTCCCGCCGTCCGCGAGGTCGAGCGTCAGCCCGGTCGCGTCACGCTGCCCCTGCGTCGCGAGGGCCGACGCGACCAGCGCCGCCAGAGCCGTCACCAGGGCCACCGACGCGGTGCCGAGCGCCTGCGCGCCGAGGACCGGGAGCCGACGCGGCACGGCGGCGTAGGTCGTGGTCGCCGTGCCCGTGGTGTGCTCCTCGGTGCCGACCAGCACGCCGAGCACCAGGGCGCCGAGCTGGGCGAGCACGTGGCCCGCGACGACGAGCGACACCCCGGAGCGCCCGTCGCCCGCGCGGACGAACAGGCCGAGCGCGTACGCGAGCATCAGCGCGGAGACGGCCGTGCCGAGCGGGAGCCACAGGGTCGAGCGCACGCTCGTGCGCTTGGTCCACTCCGCGGCGAGCACCCGGCGGAAGGTGACCGCACGTGCGGGCCGCCCGACCGGGCGCCGGACCTCAGACGAGGTCACGGGAACGCAGTCGCACGGCGGCGACGCCGAGCGGGACGAGCACCCACGCGGCGAGGACCGCGGCGCCGCCCCCGACCCCGAGGTCGGGCGCACCGTCGACGCCGCCCGCGTCGGGCACGAGGTACGTCGCTGCGCCGCCGGGCAGCACCGCCGTCACGGTGCCCACCGCGGTGACCTCGGGCCGGGCGTACGCCTCCCCGACCGGCGGGGCGCCGCCGATCCCCGGGTCGGACGCGAGCATGAGCGCCACGGGGAGCACCAGGACGAGCACCACGGCGGCGACGACCGCCGGCACCGAGCGACGCAGCAGGGCCCCGAGCGCGAGGCCGAGGAGCGCCATCGCGACGAGCTGGACCGTCATGCCGGCCAGGACCTGCGGCGTCTGCCCGCCCGCGAGGTCCAGCGTCATCCCCCGCGACCCGGCCGCGGGCAGGAGGCCCACCACCGCGGCGGCGACCGCGAGCACCGACACCACGAGCGTGGCGCCCGCCGTGACGACCACCTGGGCGACGAGCACGGGCAGCCGGCGCGGGACGGCGGTGAACGTCGTGCGGAACGTGCCGGTGCTGAACTCCCCGGTCCCGACCAGGACGCCGAGCACGAGCAGCCCGATCTGGGCGAGCGGCAGGCCCGTCGAGAGCGAGCCCATCGGGTCGAACCCCGGGTCGGTCGACGAGGCGCTCGCGGACAGCCAGGTCAGCACCCCGGACACGGCCACGGTGGCGACGGCCGTCGCGGCCGGCGAGCGCAGGCTCGTGAGCTTGCCCCACTCGGCGGCGGCGACCCGCGCGAGGCTCGGGCCCCGCCGTGCGGGGAGCGCCCGGGCGGGCGTGGGCGTGGGGACGGCGGCGGTCGCGGTCATCGGGTGCCTCCCGTGGCGGTCAGGCCGGTCGCCTCGTCGGCGGCACGGCCGCGGTACTGCACGGACGCGGCGGTGAGCTGCAGGTACGCGTCCTCGAGCGAGCCGCGGTCCGTCGCGAGCTCGAGCACCGTCGCGCCGCACCGGCGGGCGGCCGCGCCGACCTCCTCGACGGTCGCACCCCTCACCTGGAGCACGCCGGACCCCTGCGCCGTGACGTCCGCGCCGCTCGCGAGCAGCGCCCCCGCGAGGGCGTCCGGCTCGGTGGTGCGGACGCGGGCGGTGCCCGCCCGCTCCGAGCCGTCGACGATCTCCTGGACCGACGCGTCGGCGAGCAGCCGGCCCTGGCCGATGATCACGACCCGGTCCGCGCACAGCGCGAGCTCGTGCATGAGGTGCGACGAGAGCAGCACCGTGCGGCCCTCCGTGGCCAGGGTGCGCACGAGCCCGCGCACCCACAGCACGCCGTCGGGGTCGAGCCCGTTGACCGGCTCGTCGAGCACGAGCGTCCCCGGGTCGCCGAGCAGTGCACCGGCGATGCCGAGCCGCTGCCCCATCCCGAGCGAGAACGTGCCCGCCCGGCGCCGTGCGACTGACTCGAGCCCCGTCATGCCGATCACCTCATCGACCCGCGAGCGCCCGATCCCGTGGGTGCGTGCCAGGGCCAGCAGGTGGCGGAACGCCGACCGCCCGGGGTGCACCGACCGGGCGTCGAGCATCACGCCGACCGCGTGCAGCGGCGCCGGCAGGTCGGCGTACCGCCGGCCGTCGACCGTCGCGGTCCCCGCCGTGGGCCGCTCGAGCCCGACGACGACCCGCATCGTGGTCGACTTCCCGGCGCCGTTCGGGCCGAGGAACCCGGTCACCAGCCCGGGCCGTGCGGTGAACGTCAGCCCGTCCACGGCCGTCGTCGGGCCGTAGCGCTTGGTCAGCGCCTCCACCTGGATCATGCGTCGCTCCCGTCGTCACGGGCCGCGCCGGTCGCGCGGCCCTCCGTCGTCGACGCTAGGGACGCGGTGCGCGGCGACGTCACCTGCTGGCGGACGACCCGGGCCGCGGGCCGGCCTCCTCCTCGGGGAGGAGCGGGCCCGCCGCCAGGGCGACCGGGTCCCCGCTGACGCCGCGCTCGCGGGGCGAGCCGGACGCCCGTGCGCGCCGGACCATGAACCTCGCCCGGCCGTCACCCGCGCCCTAGGCTCACCGCATGGCCCGGTACTTCGACGTGCACCCCAGCAACCCCCAGCCGCGGTCGATCGGGCAGGTGGTCGCGCTGCTGCGCGACGACGCGCTCGTCGCCTACCCGACCGACTCGTCGTACGCGCTCGGCGCCCGGATCGGCAGCCCCACGGGCGCGGACCGCATCCGCTCGATCCGCCAGCTCGACGACAAGCACCACTTCACGCTCGTCTGCTCGGACTTCGCGCAGCTCGGCCAGCTCGTGCAGCTCGACAACTCGGCGTTCCGCGCGATCAAGTCCGCGACGCCCGGCCCGTACACGTTCATCCTCCCGGCGACCCGCGAGGTGCCGAAGCGGCTCGCCCACCCGAAGAAGAAGACCGTCGGGGTGCGCATCCCGGACCACCCCGTCGTCCAGGCGATCCTGCGCGAGCTCGGCGAGCCGCTGCTCTCGAGCACCCTGATCCTGCCCGGCTCCGAGGCGCCCATGACGGAGGGCTGGCTGGTCAAGGAGGAGCTCGACCACCTCGTCGACGCGGTCGTCGACGCCGGGGACTGCGGCACCGAGCCCACCACGGTCGTCGACTGGTCCGAGGGTGCGCCCGAGGTCGTCCGCGTCGGGGCGGGGGACCCGAGCCGGTTCGAGTGAGCGACGTCGCGGGAGCCGGTCGCCCGAGGGTCGCCGACGCCGCCACGGGCCCGCCACCGGCGGCGGCCACGGGCGACGCCACCTACCCGCTGCTCGCCCGCACCGCGCCCGACGTGGCGACCCTCGACGACCTCGTCGTCGACTGCCGCGCGTGCCCCCGCCTCGTCGCGTGGCGCGAGGAGGTCGCCCGGGTCAAGCGCGCGTCGTTCCGCGACGAGACGTACTGGGCCCGGCCGGCGCCGGGCTTCGGCGACCCGGACGCACGCATCCTCGTCGTCGGCCTGGCGCCCGCCGCGCACGGCGCGAACCGCACGGGGCGGATGTTCACGGGCGACCGCTCGGGCGACTTCCTGTTCGCCGCGCTGCACCGCACGGGCTTCGCCAACCAGCCGACCTCGACGCACCGGGGCGACGGCCTCGCGCTCACCGGGATCCGGCTCACCGCGCCCGTGCGGTGCGCTCCCCCGGCCAACGCCCCGACGCCCGCCGAGCGCACGACGTGCGGGCCGTGGCTCGGGCGCGAGCTCGAGCTCGTGGACCCCGACGTCATCGTGGTGCTCGGCGGGTTCGGGTGGCAGGCGCTGCTCGCGACCCTCCAGGAGCAGGGCTGGCACGTGCCGAGGCCCCGGCCGCGGTTCGCGCACGGCGCCGAGGTCGCGCTCGACGGGCCGGGCGGACGCACTCTGACGCTGCTCGGGTGCTTCCACGTGAGCCAGCAGAACACCTTCACCGGGCGCCTCACGCCCGCGATGCTCGACGCGGTGCTGGTGCGGGCGCGGGAGCTCGTCGGCGGGGCATGAGCAGCGGGGCCCCGTGGTCCGGGCGCGGGGGTGAGGGCGTTCGACGAGCGGACCCGACGGGTCCCCACAAGACTGTTCGCCGATCGCACCCCCCAGCGAGAGGAGAACCCCATGCCGAACGGTGACGTGCACACGGTGCACCGCGACGGGACCTGGCTCAACGAGGTCGAGGGGCAGCACACGCCGCTCGACGGGACGTTCGACCGCAAGGACGACGCCGTGGCCGCCGGACGCGAGGACGCCGACGCCCGTGGGGTCGAGCACGTGATCCACGGGCTCGACGGGCAGATCCACGAGAAGAACAGCCACGGGCACGACCCCCGCAACGTCCCGGGCTGACCGGGCTGATCGGCCATGGTGTCCGCGGGCGCTGCAGATGACCCGTGGGGGCTGGTCGTCGTCGCTCTCGGCGCCGTGCTCGCCGTGATCCTGCTGATCCGGGATCGGCGAAGCCGCCGCTAGACCCGTCCCGCCTCGTCGAACGGGCGGCGCTCCCACCGCACGGACCGCGGAGCGCCGCCCGCTCACGTACCGTCGATCCATGGCAGCCTCACCGCCGACGCGGCCCGCTCCGCACGGCACGACTGCGACGCCCGGCAGCGCTGGTCCACCACGCAGCGCTCGACCCCACGGCAGCACCTCCACCCCCGGCCACGTCTTCGTGATCCCCGGCGACCTCGCCCACCTCGACGCCGACGCGATGATCCTGCCCACGGACCGCGGCTTCACCGTCGAGCGGCAGTGGTTCCCGGTGCTCGGGCTCGCCGGGGACGGCGCGGAGGATGCCGCCGAGCCGCCGGTCCCCGCCGCGGTCGCCGACCTCCGACCCGAGGGCTGGCCCGACGGCAACGGCCGCGCCCGCGGGACGGGCACCGGCACACCCGTCCTGCCCACCTGGTTCGTCGACTCCGTCCGCGACCCGACGCTCGACGGCAAGGACGCGGCCGACGCGCTCGCCGACCGCGTCGGGCACGCGCTCCGGGCCGTCGCACGCTCGGACGTCCGGCCGGGCCGCGGGCGCAGCCGGGTGCTCGTCGCGCTGCCGACCCTGGGCGTCGGCGGCGGGGACTTCGGGTCGCTGCGCGGGCTCGTGATCGACGCCCAGCTCGCCGCGTGCCGCGCGGCCGCCGAGGAGACCGGGATCGACGTCGTCGTCGTCGCCCGCAACGCGTCGGACTACGCGGCGTTCCAGGACCACCGACGCTCCCGCCTCGCCGGCGACGGGGGCGTCGACGACGAGCGCGCCCGCGCCCTCGCCCGGCGCGCCCGCGACGGCTCCCTCGCGCTGTTCATCGCCGCCGGCGTCGGCATGGGCGCCGGGCTGCCGGGCTGGCGTCAGCTCATCGACCTGCTCGCGGGCGACACCGACGACCCCGAGGGCACGCGCACCGCCCTCGCCCGGCTCGCGTCCCCGCTCGACCAGGCCGAGCTGCTGCGGATGCGGCTGCCCGGCCTCGCGCAGCGGATCGCGCACCACGTCGGCTCGACGCACCGGTACGCCGTCGCGCACGCCCTCCTCGCGTCGCTGCGCTGCCGCCGCGCGGTCACGACGAACTACGACCGCCTCTACGAGCTCGCCGTGGGTGACGTGGACAACGCGTTGCCGATCAGCGTCCTGCCGACGCACCGCGTCGCCGCGCACGCGCCGTGGCTGCTCAAGATGCACGGCGACAGCGAGGACCCGGCGTCGATCGTGCTGAGCCGCAGCGACTTCGTCGGGTTCGACTCGTCGTTCCGGCCGATGGGAGCGCTCGTGCAGGCGCTCCTGCTCACGCAGCACGTGCTCGTCGTCGGTGCGTCGATGCAGGACGACAACTTCCTGCGGCTCGCCTACGAGATCCGGGGCTTCCTCGGCGACCCCCGCGAGGACGGCGAGCCGCTGTTCGGGACCGTCCTCACGCTCAGCGAGGAACCCGCGCAGGGCGAGCTCTGGCGCGGCTGGTTCGACTATGTCGCGGTCTCCCGGGACCCGGCCGACGACCGGGCCCGCGAGCTCGCCGTGTTCCTCGACCGCGTCGCGATGCACGCGTCACGCCCGTCGTTCGCGCTCGACGTCCGCTACGAGCAGCTCCTCGACCCGCCCGAGCAGGACGCCGCCCGCGCCGCCCGCGCCCTGCTCCACCAGCTCGAGGACCTCGGCCTCGCGGACCGGGGCCGGTGGTCGACGATCGTCGAGGCGCTGCGCGACTCGGGCGCGGGGGGCTGAGCGGCGCGTGCTCGGCCGTCCGGTACGCCGTAGCGTCGCCGCGTGACCGGAGTCCGCGCCCTCGCCCTCGCCGTGATCCGCCGCCCGGGTACCGGGCAGCTGTTCGTCGACGAGGTCGTCGAGCCCGGCACCGGCCGCACGTTCCACCGCCCTGCCGGTGGCGGCATCGAGTTCGGCGAGCGCGCGGCCGAGACCCTCGTGCGCGAGCTCGCGGAGGAGTACGGGCTCGCGGTCGTGGTCGGGCGGCAGCTCGGCGCGCTGGAGAACCACTTCACCTACGCCGGTCGCGCCGGGCACGAGATCGCCCTCGTCCACGAGGCCGAGCTGGCCGACCCCGCGGAGTACGAGCGCGACCGCCGGCCGTGCCTCGACCAGCCGCACGTCACCGGGGTCTGGCGGTCCGCGACCGAGGACGCGATCCCGCTCTACCCGGACGGGCTCGCCGACCTGCTGTAGCGCCGCCGACGGCTCGGGCGCTGGTTACGCTGGCCGCTCACTCCCCCGCGAAAGGGTCGCGCCCGTGCCGGAGCTGGATCGCCTCGCCGTCGTGTCCGACGTCCACGGGAACGTGACCGCGTTCGAGGCGGTGCTGCGCGACATCGACGCCCGCGGCATCACGACCGTGCTGAACCTCGGGGACGTCGCCGGGAAGGGTCCGCGCGGCTCGCAGGCGGTGGCGCTGAGCCGCGAGCGCTGCACGGTGACGGTCCGCGGCAACTGGGACGACTTCCTCCCGCGGCCGGACCCGGACCGGGACCCCGAGTTCGTGTGGTGGCACGAGGAGCTGACCGACGCGGACCGCGAGTGGCTCGTGACGCTGCCGCTCTCGCACGACCTCGAGCTGAGCGGGCGCCGCGTCCGGCTGTTCCACGCCTCGGCGCAGAGCGTCTACACGCGCGTGCGGTTCCGGCACACCGAGGAGGAGTTCGCGGGCATGTTCGCCGCGACCGAGCTCACCGGGGACGGCCCGGAGCCGACGGTCGTCGGGTACGGCGACGTGCACGACGCGTACATCGAGACGTCCCGCGGCCGGACCCTGTTCAACACGGGCAGCGTCGGGAACCCGCTCGACGAGCCGACGGCGTCGTACGTGGTCCTCGAAGGGGTCCCCGGCGGCACCGCGCAGGACCCGTTCGGCATCCAGGTGGTGCGCGTGCCGTACGACATCGAGGCTGAGATCGAGGTCGCGCGCAGCCTCGGGATGCCCGCGCTGGAGCCGTACGCGATCGAGCTCCGCACCGCCGTCTACCGCGGGCTGCACGAGTCGCTCGGGCTCACCCCGGCGCGCTCGTGACCCCGGCTCGTCGCCGACCAGCACGGGGGTCCCGGACCGGCGCGCTCACCGACCCGGTGGCCGGTCGACCGGGCAGGATGAGGCGGTGCCGATCCTCCCGAGAGAACGAGACCCCCGTCTGATCACCGTCCGCCGGGGCGGGACCCTGACCGACGAGGACCACCACCTGCTGGCCGAGTGGGCGGCACGGTGCGCCGAGCACGTGCTGCCGCTGTTCGTGCAGGAGAGCCCGGACGATCCCCGACCGCGCGACGCGATCGAGGTCGGCCGCGGCTGGACCCGCGGCGAGGTGCCCGTGCGTGCGGCCCACCGGACGTCGTTCCAGGCGAACGCCGCCGGGCGCGGGCTCCCCGACCCGGCGCGGTTCGCGGCGCTCGCGGCGGGGCAGGCGGTGGCGGTCGCGCACGTCGCGGCGCACGCGCTCGGGGCCGCGGCCTACGCGATCCGGGCGGTCACCGCCGCAGCACCGCCGGACGGCGGCGAGGCGGCGCGCCTGCGCGAGCGCGACTGGCAGCGGGACCAGGTCCCCGCCGGGCTGCTCGCGCTCGTCCTCGACGACCAGCGCCGCCGGAGCGACCTCTGCTGGCACGTGTTCGACGACTGACGGGCGCCGCGACCGCGGGGCGCGGCAGGCTCTCGGGCTTCGGCGCCGCACACCCGCCACGGATGCCGGAGCCGGGCGCCCGCCGGGGTCAGCGGGAGGTCGTCGCCTCGTCGTCGCCCGGCCGCGGCGACGCCCCCGCGACAGTGCCCGGCACCACGATGTACCCCTCGTCCCCGGTGCCGAGCACCCGCATGCGCGGGTCCCGGACGCCCCACAGCCACGCGAGGTACGCGCACAGCACCGCGTCGACCTCGTCCTCGACACGTTCGAGCTCGCTCGCCCGGACCGCTCCCGCGACGACCGCCCGCAGCTCGGCCCAGCGCGGCGACGCCGAGAGCCGCAGGGGGTCGTCGCACACGCGCTCGAGGTGGTCGAGCAGGGCGCGGAACGCCGGCCGGCGCGACTCGAGGTCCCGCCCGCGGCGCGCCTTGTACGGCAGCACGGTCGCGAGCCCGAACAGCAGGACCGTCGCCGGGTGCGGATAGACCTCGATGGCGACGGACGTGCCGGCACCCGGGACGACGCCGGGGTCCGTGGTCCACCCGAACCGTCGGGCGAGGGTCTGGGCGCGCGGCGGGTCGAACAGCGGGTTGCTGCGGTTCGCCGGGTAGGCCCCCGCGTGGAACCGGCCGAACTCGGCGGTGACCAGCGCCTCGCACCGGCGACGCCCGGTCGGGTTGGGCACGACGAGCGGTGCGTCGATCGCGGCGACCACCTCGCCGGACGCGTGCTCGGCGACGAACGCCGCGATCTCGTCGTCGGAGCGGACGGCGCCGGACGCGACGAGCCGCCCCCGCTCGTCGAGCGCGGCCAGCCCGGTCCGCGCCCGGGGCCCCCACGCGAGGTCGACCCCGAGGTACCGGGTCAGGCCGAGCTCCGGGCCGCCGCCGCGCGCGTGCCCGACGCCCGTGACCCCAGCGCGAGGGCACCGCGCGCGACGCCGTACTCGACGGCCAGCGCGAGCAGCCACCCGACGACGGCGACGCCGAGGCCCGACGTCGGCAGCCGCGTCCCGTCGCCCTCGGCCCACCGGCTGGACACGAGCACGGGCGCCCACAGCGCGAAGAACCCGAACACCGCGAGCCACACGACGGCTGCTGACCGGTGCGCCCAGCGCGCGAGCGCGGCCTCGACCAGCCCGCCGGGGACCCCGGTCAGCAGTGCGCCGGCGCCGACGAGCAGCCAGGCCTCCCGGCGGAGGTGCAGCACGCCGTCGACCTCGAGCGGGACGGTGAGCCAGACGAGCACCGCGATGCCGACGACCGCGACGACGACGCGCGGGACGCGCACGAGCCGACCCCGCACGGCCGGGCCGGCCGCCGGGTCGTCCGCCCGGTCGCCCGCTGCACGGGTCGCCGTCGCCCGGTCCGCCGGGGGTGGGACGGCACGCTCCACGGGACCTCCTCGTCCGACGCGGCGGGCCCGCCGCACGCGCATCCTCGCGCCGCGGGCGCCGACCCGCCAGCCCTCGCCGGCCGGCGGCGCGACCCCGGGGTCACCTCGGGGCGCACACCACCCCGACGCACTGCGGCTCGTTGCCGTTGCCGCGCGCGACGTTGCCACCGCCGTCGACCCCGTTCGGCGCGTAGATGCCCCACCCGGAGCTCCGGACCGCCGTCACGTTCGCGATGCGCGATGGCCCGGTCGCGTAGACGGCGTCGCCGTTGCGCAGGAACGTGTCCCCGTCGAGGTCGACCGTCACGCCCATCTCGAGCGGGTCGACGGCCAGGACGGCGGTCTCGTTCTCGACGAAGCGGTTGCGGCGCAGCGTCATCGGGTCGTCGCCGTCGACCGCGAGCGTGTTGTCCCGGAAGGTGTTCGACGTGAGGAGGACGTGACCGAAGCTCCCGCCCTCGACGCCCACCTCGCTCCCCCGGACGAGGTTGTCCGCGAGGACCATGCCGCCCCGGTAGTGGGACGCCGTGGTGGTGTTGTCGACGAACCGGGACGACGTGGCCTCGACGGACCCGTCGATCGTGAGCAGCGCCACGCCGTTGTCGACGAACGACGACGCCGCCACGCGCGCGATGTTGTCCGAACCGACCGTGAGGGCGACGTCGTTGCGCCGGAACGTCGACCGGTCGACGGTCGCGTCCGAGAAGAGCGCGATGTCGATCCCGGTGCCGTTGTCGACGAAGCGCGAGCGGGTCACGTCGAACGCGGCGAAGAAGCCGGTGACGCCCGAGCCGTTGCCGCGGAACAGGACGCCGCTGATCGTGGTCGGCACCGGCTGCCCGTCCGGGAAGTCGTCGTTCGCCTGCGCGACGCCGGACGCCCAGCCCGTGATGGTCCCGTTCGTGACCACGCCGTTCGTGCGGTTGTCCGTGAGGACGCCGCGCCCGGTCCCCGGACCGCGGAGCGTGTGGCCGCCGAGGTCGAGGGTGATCGGCCCCTCGAGCCGCAGCCCGTCGCCCTCGGCGCAGACCAGGTCGGCGGTGAGGGTGGTGTCGGTCGTGAGCGTCGCCCCGCACACCGGCGGTTGCGGGGTCGGGCCGTCCGTCGGCGTGGGCGTGGGCGTGGGGCCCAGCGTCAGCGTGAGGGCGAGCGCGAGGCCCGCCGTCGAGGTCGGGTGCACGGGTCCCCCTGGGGGGCTCGGCTGGTCGCCGCGTGCGGCGCGACCGTCCTGGCGCCCCCTGCGGCACGGCCCCGGGCGACGTCGTCCGGGCCGTTCCCGACACTAGGGACCCGGCGTTCGGGCGTGGCCGGAGGTGCCCTGACGTGCACCGGGCTCGGCCCTTTCGGGTCACCGCGCCGAGCGCCCCCGGTGGCGACCCACCCCACCGGCGCCTAGCGTCCCCAGGGCGGTCCAGACGCGTGGCCGCACCGCCTCGAACAGAGGACACCCGCATGTACCTGCACGTTCAGCGCCTGATCAACGAGATCATCCCGGACGAGCCGGACCCCGCCGCCGCGAACGCGCTGCAGGAGGGGCTCGGTGGCCAGTTCGGCGAGATGCGCACGATGATGCAGTACCTGTTCCAGAGCATCAACTTCCGCGGCCCGGCCGGGAAGCCGTACAAGGACCTGCTCCAGGGGATCGGGACCGAGGAGATCAGCCACGTCGAGCTCATCGGCACGACAATCTCGCGGCTGCTCGACGGCTCCCCGCGCTACCAGGGCAAGAAGACCGACCCGCTCGACCAGCCGGGCGCCGGTGGGAAGACGCCGCTCGAGATGGCGACGCACCAGAGCAACATCCACCACTACCTCGTGGCCGCCCAGGGCGCGCTGCCGGTGGACGCCGCGGGCAACCCGTGGAGCGGCAGCTACGTCTACAACTCCGGCAACCTGGTGCTCGACCTGCTGTACAACCTCATGCTCGAGTCGACCGGCCGGCTGCAGAAGTGCCGCATCTACGAGATGACGGACAACAAGACGGCCCGCTCGACGATCTCCTACCTGATCGTCCGCGACCAGGCCCACGAGAACGCGTACGCGAAGGCCCTCGAGACCCTCGGCGTCGACTGGAAGAAGACGCTGCCGATCCCGAAGACGAACGCCGAGCAGTTCCCCGAGGTCAAGAAGCTCCTCGACCTCGGCCTGCAGAGCAAGCAGTACTCGTTCGACCTGACCAGCCAGTCGGAGGCCGGGAAGATCTTCCGGGGCATGTCGCCCTCGAACGACGGCACCGAGCTCGACGCGACCGAGCAGGCCCCCGCGGGCGTGCCGATGACGATCGCCGAGGAGCGGTTCGAGGAGTTCTCGCCGGGCGCCGACCCGGAGCTCCTCGCGCTCATCCAGGCGACCGCCGACATCGAGATGGCCGAGGTCCAGCCGGTCTACGGGCCCGTCCCGCCGACGAGCTAAGGCGCACCGGCCTCAGCGGCGCTGCGGCACCGCCGGCCCCGAGCGGCCCGTCGCCCTGTGGCGGCGGGCCGCTCGACGCGTTCCGGCGGGTTCCGTCAGTACCAGACCCACTCGTACTGGCAGTCGCCGTAGCTCACGCCACCGACCGTGACGCGTGAGCCCGGCGCGACCTCCGGCGCCCCGGTGACGACGCGCGGGCCGGTGTTGCGCACGCAGACGAGGTCCTGGGCGATCGCGACCTCACCGAGGTCGACGCTGTGCGGGTTGTCGCGCAGGATCAGCGACCCGCCGATCGTCGTCCGGCACTGCTCCCGTCCTTCGAGACCCAGCCGGGCGTAGTCGGACAGCCCCGTGACGGTGAGGTCTCCGGCGACCGCGGTGCGGCACACGATCGCGTCGCGGGAGCCGACGGCCGTCAGGTCCGCGAACGTCGAGCTGTGCGTGAGCATCCGGCCACCCCTGGCGGTCACCGACCCGAGGAACGTGCTGTGCTGGAGGCGGTGCATCTCCGTCGCCGTGACGTCGTAGGTGCCGGTGACCCGGGACGCGCCGGCGAAGGTCAGGTCGCGCGCGACCCCGCGGACGTCGCGCACGGTGCTGCGCTCGACGCGCAGCCACGCGGTGTCGGCGCCGTCGAGCTCGACCGCGCCGTGGACCCGCGCCTGGTACAGCGACGCTCCCCCGGTCGCCCGCACGTCACCGTCGACCACCGTGCCGCTGAGCTCGACGCGCTGCCCGGCGGGCACGACGACGTCGCCGCTGACCGTCGAGTGCGCGAGGTAGCAGTAGCCCTCGTCGATGATCACGTCGCCGATCACGGTCTGGTTCGCCGCGATGTGCTCACGCTGGTTCCACAGCTCGCTGCACAGCGTCACCGGTTGGTCGACCGCTGCCGCCGCCGGGACGGCCAGCGCGCCCGCCCCCAGCACCCCCAGGATCCCGAGCGCCGCTGCGCCGATCCCCCGGACCCCCCACTGCATGCCACTTCTCACGGTTCCCCCTCGAGCCGATGCGTCCGCCCAGGGTCACCACCGCTCGCCGGATGCGGTAGACCGCCGCCGGGAATGCCCCGGTAATTTCATCCACAGCCACCGGCCCGCCACGGAGCGGGTCCGGCCCGCCGGGAATGCGGCGCCGCCGCTGCTCGTTCTCGCAGACATGCCCCTCACTGGTGAGTACGCCCCGAGCCCGTCCGACTGGGCCCGCAAGCAGGCCGAGGAGTTCGAGGCCTCCGGCGGGACGAAGGCCAACACGCTTCGCGGCAAGCCGATCATCCTGCTGACCTCGGTCGGTGCGACGTCCGGCAAGCTGCGCAAGACCCCGCTCATGCGCGTCGAGCACGAGGGCGAGTACGCCGTCGTCGCGTCGAAGGGCGGCGCACCGGAGCACCCCGTCTGGTACTACAACCTGGTCAAGCACCCGCACGTCGAGCTGCAGGACGGCCCGGTCCGGCGCGACTACCTCGCGCACGTGGCCACGGGCGACGAGCGTGCGGCGTGGTGGGAGCGGGCCGTCGCCGCGTGGCCCGACTACGCCGAGTACCAGACGAAGACGGACCGCGAGATCCCGGTGTTCGTCCTGACGCCGATCGAGGACTGAGCCCGCTCCCCGGCCGACCGCGACGCCCCGCACCCCCGGTGCGGGGCGTTCGTCGTCCCCGGGCCGGGTGCGGGGGCCGACCACTCTCCGGGTGCGAGTCCGGGACCGCCGTCGGACGATGGCACGCATGACCGACGACCTCCGCGACGCCCCCGACCCCGACCACCGCGTGCCCGACGGCGCGAGCGATGCGCTCGTCGAGGCCGTGGGCGGTGTGACCGCCGCGCTCGAGGTGACCGAGCACGCCCGCGGCATGCTGTACGCGTTCCACCGGCTCACCGGCCGCGCCGACATCGAGCTCGCCGAGGCCCTCGACAAGCTCGCGGCCGCCGGGGAGCCGGAGCTCGCGGACGAGATCCGGGCGGACCTCGTGGGGCGCAACGTGCTCCACGGGCGCTGGACGTTCCAGATCGTCGAGGACTACGACGAGGGCTACTGGTCGACGTTCCGGCACTGGGAGCGCGAGGTGCGCGACCGGCTCATGGAGGGCCGGCGCCACGTGTACGAGGCGCAGATGAAGGAGTCGAACCGGACGCACGGTCGCGAGGGCCACGAGGCGCGACCGGTGGAGACGACGACGGGCTGACGGGCGGGGCCGCTGCGGGCTCGCGCCCCGGCGGCGGACCTGCCGGCCCGTCGGGCGCTCCTCACGGCGGCGGTGAGCCGGTCCCGGCCGCCGGCCCGAACCGGCCCGCGAGCTCCGCCGCGGCCGCTCGTACCCCGGCGTCCTCGTCGGCCACGAACGCCTCCACCTGCGCGCGCAGGGCCTCCTCGCCCGCGGTGTCGCCCGCCGCGGCGCGCCTCCAGCGCTGCTCACGGAACGCGTCGGCGAGGTGGTCGAGCCGTTCCGGTCCCGCGCGGGACCACGCGTGCAGGAACAGCCACCACGCCGTACGCCCGCCGTGCGTCAGGAGCGCCGTCGCGGTGCGGTCGGTGACGGCCGTGTCGTCGGGATCGAGCAGCAGGGCCGTGAGCGCGGCCCGCACCTGCGCGTCGCCGTCGTCGACGAGCGGAGCCAGCTCGTGGCCGGCCGTCGCGCGGTCGGCCCAGTCCCGGGAGCGGGCGAGGCGCAGGAGCTCCGGGAGGGGACGGCTCACGGGACGTCCCCCGGCGCGGCCTCGGGCACGCGGGCGCCCCTCCGCCGCCGGGCGTGGAGCGCGTAGAGCCCGACGAGCACAAGGCACAGCACCGCGGTCGACGCGAGCTGCACGCGGGCGTCGGGGTCGGAGAGCATCAGCGCGACGAACCCCGCGAGCAGCCCCAGCGTCGCCCACGACAGGGACGGGAAGCCCCACATCCGCACCCCGAGCCGACCCTCGGCCTCGAGCCGGCGGCGCAGGCGCAGCTGCGAGACCGCGATGAACACCCACAGCACGACGAGCGAGGAGCCGACCGCGCCCAGCAGGAGCCCCAGCAGCCCGGCGGGCAGGGCCCAGTTGAGGACGATGCTGACGAGCGCGCACGCGACCGAGAGCGCGACCGCGGACCACGGCACCCCCTGGCGCGAGACCCGCAGCAGGGCGCCGGGGCCGTCGCCGCGCTGCGCGAGCGAGAACGCCATGCGGGACGTGCCGTAGACGTTGGCGTTGAAGGCCGAGAGCAGCGCGACCACGACGACGACCTCCATGATCCGGCCCAGCCCGGGGACGCCCACGAGGTCGAGCACCGCGACGAACGGGCCGCCGAGCCCGTCGCCCGACTCGCCCTCCCCGGCGACCAGTGCGGCGGAGTCCCACGGCAGGACGAGCACCATGATCGCGACCGAGCCGACGTAGAACAGCAGGATCCGCCACACGATGCTGCGGGCTGCGGTCGCGATCGAGCGCTGCGGGTCGTCGGACTCGGCGGCGGCGATCGTGATGATCTCGATGCCGCCGAACGCGAAGAGCACCACGAGCAGCCCCGACGCGACGCCCGCGAGCCCGTGCGGCGCGAAGCCGCCGTTGCCCAGCAGGTTGCTCGTGCCGACGGGGTCGGTGCCGGGCAGCAGCCCGAGCGCGAGCAGCGTGCCCACGACGAGGAAGACGACGATCACGCCGACCTTGAGCGAGGCGAACCAGAACTCGAACTCCCCGAAGCTCCGGACGCCGACGAGGTTGACGACCGCGAACCCGGCCACGAGCACCAGCGCGACGAGCCACTGCGGCAGGGCGGGAGCCCAGCCGTGGATGATCCCGGACGCCGCGGTGATCTCGACGCCGAGCACCATGATGAGCGTCGCCCAGTACAGCCAGCCCATGACGAACCCGGCCCAGCGCCCGATGCCGACCTCGGCGTACGTCGAGAACGAGCCGCTCGACGGGATCGCGGCGGCCATCTCGGCGAGCATCCGCATGACGAGCACGACGAGCAGGCCTGCGACCGCGTACGACACGAGGATCGCGGGCCCGGCGATCGCGATGCCCGCACCGGTCCCGACGAACAGCCCCGCACCGATCGCGGAGCCGAGCCCCATCATCGTCAGGTGCCGGACCCGCAGGCCCGTCCCCAGGTGCTCGGCGGCGGGAGCGGTGGCGCTCGGTGGGGCGGTGTCGGTCACCGGACGAGGCTAGCGACGGCGCGCGGCACCCGCCCGGGACGCCCGTCCCTGCGGGTCCGCCGTCCCGCTACGTTGACGGGATGACCTCCACCACCGAGAAGGCCCGCGAGCTCCAGCGTCTGCACACCGACCCCGAGCTGCTCGTCCTCGTCAACGTCTGGGACGTCATCACGGCACGCGTCGTCGCCGACGTCCCCGGCACTCGGGCGCTCGCCACCGCGAGCCACTCGATCGCCGCCGCGTACGGGTACGAGGACGGCGAGCGGATCCCGCGCGACCTGATGATCGAGGCGGTCGGCCGCGTCGCGGCGGCCGTGGACCTGCCCGTCACCGCCGACCTCGAGGCCGGCTACGGCGACCCGCGCGGCACCGTGGCGCGGGCGATCGACGTCGGCGTCGTCGGCGCGAACCTCGAGGACCAGATGAAGCCGCTGCCCGACGCGGTCCGCGCGGTCGAGGCCGCCGTCGCCGCGGGCGAGCGGGCCGGCGTGCCGTTCGTGCTCAACGCGCGCACCGACGCGTTCCTGCGCGCGGGCGACCAGGACCGCGAGGCGGTGCTGGCTGCGGCCGTCGAGCGTGGGCGGGCCTACCTCGACGCCGGCGCGTCGACCGTGTTCGTGCCCGGCCTGCTCGACGAGCCGACCGTGACCCGGCTCGTCGAGGAGCTCGGCGAGCGGAAGGTCAACGTCATCGCCGTCCCCGGGTCGCTGCCCCTGGACGTGCTGCAGCGCCTCGGCGTCGCGCGCGTCTCGTACGGGCCGTGGAGCCAGAACGTCGCACTGACCGCGCTCGCGGACCTCACGAGCGCGGTGCACGGCGGCGGCGCGCTGCCCGCGGGGACACGCAAGCTCAACTGACGGCCCCCGCGCGGGACGCCTCAGAGGACCGTGCGGAGGGAGGCGCCCGGTTGCTCGTACCCGAGCCCGGCGTCGACCTCGGCGACGTCGGCGAGCTCGGGA